>JANPJB010000133.1:0-34778 GCA_031425295.1 Flavobacterium sp.
AGTTGCAACACCCGCTGATGAAGAAACTAGCGACGCGGAAACAGTACAAGAAGCTCCAATTGCTGAAGCAATCGATCAGGAAGAAGCGGAACTTCAAAATGAACCTTCCCAACCTATCGAAAACGAAATAGAACCAGATAATTTTGAAACACCTGCGCTAGATCACGATATCATTTCTGCGATTAGCGATGTAAATGCAGCAGAAAGTGAAGACGAAACGATTCGACATGATATTCCGATGCAGGATTACGAAGCCATGTCAATGGACTCGCTGGTCACAGAATTGGAAACACTAGTAACTGCTACAAAAGTGATGGCGGTCAAAGACCATGTGGAAGAACTCAGAAAATCGTTCTTAGCAAAATACCAACATTTCATTGAAGAGAAAAAAGATGAGTTTCATGCTGAAAACCCAGAGACTACGGAAGATTTCCATTATCATTTTCCTTTAAAGACTAAATTCGACCAATTATACAACCAATATCGAGATCATAAAAGCAAGCATTTTAAAAGCCTCGAATCTAGTTTGAAAAGCAATCTAGAAACGCGTTTGGCAATTGTTGAAGAATTGAAAAACCTGATTAATCCACAGGAGAACATTAAAGATATCCTGAAACAATTCAATGATCTTAGAGATCGCTGGAAAAATGCAGGTCCGATTCCAAAAGACAAATACAACCACGTTTGGAATAATTATCATTTTCATCTCGAGAATTTCTATGACTATCTCCACTTAGATCGTGAGGCGCGTGATGTCGACTTCAAGCACAATCTAGAGCAAAAACAAAAGATCATCGCACGCGTTGAAGAACTCGTTCAGGAAAACGACATCAATAAAGCTTTCCGTGAATTGCAGGATTTGCATCGCATTTGGAAAGAAGATATCGGTCCGGTTTCCAGAGACCACCGCGAAGAGGTTTGGACGAAATTTAGTGATTTGACCAAACAAATGCACGACAAAAGAGAATTGCTTTTTGAAAATTTAAGAGGTAAAGAGCAAGAAAATCTCGAGCGTAAAAAAGAAATTATCACCAATATTGAAGCCATTGCCCAAGAGCAAGTGTCGAATCACGCTGGATGGTCGGCTCAGGTAGCTAAAGTTGAAGCCGCGCGAAATGAATTCTTCTCAGCCGGAAAAGTACCAAGCGAGTTGAATGAAGAAACATGGACGAATTTTAAAAATGCCGTCCGCAATTTCAATGTCAATAAAAATGCTTTTTATAAAGACATTAAAAAGGACCAAACGACCAATCTCAACCTAAAGCAAGCCCTGGTAGCGAAAGCGAAAGAATTGCAGGAAAGTACTGATTTTGGCGTTACGACACCCATCATGAAACAAATTCAGGAGGAGTGGAAAACGATTGGCCATGTTCCGAGAAAATATTCGGATCAGTTATGGACAGAATTCCGAGCTGCTTGCAACGCTTATTTTGAAAAAATGAAAGCCAATAAAGCAGAAGAAGTTCCTGAAGAAGTGGAAGCGTTTGAAAAGAAAAAAGCGCATCTCGAAACTTTAAAGACTTTTGAAATGACCGGTGATCATAAAACAGATCTAGACGCTATAAAAGCGCATATTGAAAGCTGGAAAAGCTATGGTAAAGTGCCTTTCGGACGCCGTCACATCGAAGGCAAATTCAATAAAATCCTCGATGCTCTTTTCGAAAAATTGAGTTTAAGCAAAAAAGATTCTGACATGGTGCGTTTCTCCAACCGCGTTGGGAATCTATCAGAAAACAATGACAGCCGAAAATTAGAAAGTGAAAAGATTTTCCTGATCCGTAAAATTGAAGAAGTGCAAAATGAAATTTTTCAGCTCGAAAACAACATTCAGTTTTTCACGAATACCAAAAATGCTAAAAAAGAGAATTCAATTGTATTGGAAGTGCGTAAGAACATCGCCAAGCACAAAGAAAGCCTTGATGTTTGGAAAGAAAAACTCAAACAACTCAGAAGTATTAAACAAGAGTAATCCACTCACAAAAAAAAGCCTCATAGTGATATGAGGCTTTTTTTATGAATAGATTATTGACTAAGCTGCCTGAATCTTCTCGGCGTAATATTGTGCTAGCTGCACAAATGTGCTTCTGGCTTCGCTACTTGGATTCTCGATGCACATTGTGATGACATTTAAAAAGTCTTTCTTGTTTTCAGAATCGTCTTGCGTTTCTTGAACCAAGGCGATAATTTTATCAGCAAAAATATAGCGTTGACCGATTCTTTCCGATACCAAAAGATTTAATGCTAGTGTGTTAATATTTGTTGTCATGGGGGCTGTTTTTAAGATTAATGAATTATTACAGCGCTAAATTATGACCAAAAATCCCGTTGCGATTATATTTCCGACAAACAGTCTAAATAATCGATATAGGCCATACCGCTTGCAGGTTGACGAAGATTTTTACAGTTTTTTCGCTTCATTCCAAAACACATCCATTTCTGCCAAAGACATATCCATTAGTGGTTTGCCCAAGGCACCCGCCTTGCTTTCGAGGTATTGAAAACGTTTGATGAATTTCTTATTTGTGCGTTCCAATGCGTCTTCAGGATTAACGTTTAAAAACCTTGCGTAATTAATCATCGAAAACAAAACATCGCCAAACTCCGCCTCGATTTTTTCTTGATTTCCAACGGCCACTTCGTCCTGCAGTTCCTGCAATTCTTCCTGCACCTTATCCCAAACCTGATGCGGTTCTTCCCAATCGAAGCCGACGCCTTTCACCTTATCTTGTATCCTACTCGCTTTCACCAAAGCCGGCAATCCTGCGGGAACACCTTCCAATACAGAACTCTTGCCTTCTTTTAGTTTGAGTTTTTCCCAATTCTGTTTGACTTCTTCTTCGTCTTTAACTTCGACATCACCATAAATGTGCGGATGGCGGTGAATCAGTTTCTCACAAATTTCATTACAAACATCAGCAATGTCGAATGTATCGCTTTCACTTCCTATTTTGGCGTAAAAAACGATATGCAGCAACAAATCACCGAGTTCCTTTTTGATTTCATTGAGGTCGTTATTCAATATCGCATCGCCCAGCTCGTAAGTTTCTTCGATCGTTAGATGGCGCAGCGATTCGAGTGTTTGCTTTTTATCCCAAGGGCATTTTTCGCGCAGGTCGTCCATGATGTTTAGCAGCCGTTCGAAAGATTGGAGTTGAAGTTGTCTTGAATTCATTGGAGAAATATTTTAGGAGATCATCGATGACGTTTATTGTAAAAATAACAAATCCCACCAAGAAAAAGTTCGAGGCAGGATTAATTTATGAGGTTAATTTAGATTACTCTTTTTTCTTTGCAGGCTTTTTAGGCGCTGCTTTAGTTTGCTTAGCCTGTTCGCTAGTGCTCGGGTCGGTTTTCGCTTCCGTTGACGCCGCTTTCTTTTGTTTGGCTTCGGTCACTTTTTCTTTGACGATTTCCTCTACCCGGGCTTCTTCAGCAGTATTCGGTATTTCTTTCGAAACCAAATCTTTTAATTGCAGGATGTTGTACCAATTTAGTACTTTTTTAATGTCAGACGGATACACGCGATCTTCATCATAGTCCGGCAGGATTTGTTTGAAATAAGCCACTAATTTGGCATTGTCTTCTTTATGGGAAATTGCCGGCCCGTTGTCTTCTTTGACTGCAATGGCACGCATCACTTCAGCTAATGGCTTTTCTGCGTCGTGTGTATAGATAGAGATTTCTGTTAACAAACTCACATTACTTCGCAATCCAACCGTGATTTTTTTTCCATCCAATAACGACTCGGCTACAAAGCCAGTACGTGTCTGCATTTTCAAAGCATAAATTCCAGGCATTCCAGAAATGGCTAATATTTTTTCTAAATTCATTTTTTAATGTTTATTTATTCCGCGACTACATGCAATTCGACTGCGCCTCGGGTCGTTGATTTTGGTTGTAATTGGTTACTTGTTTTATCTTCCTTTTTTGGCAATGTACTTCATTTTGTAGTCGGGCTGCGTCTTGCCTTCCATGATGTTTTGCAGTTTCTTTTTGATGAGTTGCTTTTTTAAACTTGAAATCTTATCGGTGAATAAAATCCCTTCGATGTGGTCATACTCATGCTGGATCACCCGCGCGATCAATCCGTCGAACACTTCTGTTTTTAGATTGAAATCTTCATCGCAGTATGCCATCGTGATTTTTTCATGGCGGTACACATCTTCACGCACTTCAGGAATACTAAGGCAACCTTCATTAAAACCCCATTCCTCGCCCTCTTCCTTTAGCATTTTGGCATTGATAAACGTACGTTTGAAATTCTTGAGTTGCAACTGCTCCGCTGTTGAGAGATCTTCATCTTCACTAAATGGCGCAGTATCGACGACGAACAAACGAATCGCCAACCCGACTTGCGGCGCGGCGAGACCAACGCCATACGCGTTATACATCGTGTCATACATGCTCGCAATGGTCTCTTTTAAATTAGTGTATTGCGGCGTAATTTCCTCGCATAATTTTCTGAGAACCGGATCTCCATATCCTATAATAGGTAAAATCATGATGGTGGTTTTAAATGGTCGCTGAGCCAGATGCAACGTTCTGCCTCAGTAGTCGGCAAAAGTAATGAAAAAATATACATACGATAATACGATGGAAAGAATTAGTATTTTTTTATAATTTATGCTTAAGGAGCTGTATCCGGCTGTCCATTATAGTTTTTACGGCGAAAGCCGCCGCAAAAAGCTGCCATTACCATCCGGGCTAGCGACCAGTAGTCCTCAGATCATCTTCCGCGTCAGATAATCGCGCAGCATAATCGTGGCTGAAATCTCATCGATCAGTTCTTTATTCTTTCGTTGCTTTTTCGACATTCCACTATCAATCATCGACTGAAAAGCCATTTTCGAAGTAAAGCGTTCATCAACACGCACAATGGGAATGTTGGGAAATTGCCTTTCCAATCGCCCGACAAAATTATCAATCATAGCGGCACTTTCCGATGGTTCGCCGTTCATCTGTTTGGGATCGCCGACCAATATTTTGATTACATTTTCTGCAGTTAAGTATGATTTAAGGAATGTCAAAACAGTTTCGGAAGGAATCGTAGTCAACCCAGATGCAATGATCTGCAACTCGTCCGTAACGGCAACTCCGGTGCGTTTTTGTCCGTAATCAATGGCGAGAATTCTTGGCATTTTTAAGTGTAGAATTAGAATCTAGGTGGTGTGTTTTAGAATAGATCACAAAGATAGATTGAAACGCAGCCCGGTTAAAAAAATAGTTATCAACATTAATTCCACGCCATTGTTCAAAAATAATGCCCAAATATCCGATAAAACGCACGATAATCCAGATAAAATACGTTAATTGCACCACCAAATCATTGTAAATGACTCGTAGTAGCCAATTTGTATTCTTTATTGTTCTGATTTCATTTTGTGCCAATGCGCAACGCCGTGTTTACTCCTACAATCAAATCCAATCAAGGAATGATATTCAGGAATGGGGAAAATGCGAAACCATCACGACTCAAAAAGCGGAATTCACAGCCAACGAGATCAATTTAAACATTGATAGAAACTACCACCTAACCATTGTATCGAAAACAGATTTGCCTGACAATGGTATTATTTATTTGTGTAAAGACGAAAAGTCGAACCCAATTACCGTCATGCTTTTCGACAATATCAAGATGTATTTGTACGCGAAGACAAAACGCTTTTTAATTAATTTCCAACACAGTACGAGTTTGAATCAGCTTGCCGATTCGGATTAGTTTCAAAATCTTTCCTTTATTTATTTTCAGCTATTCCTATTTTAAAAAATGCCACTATATTTGTGAAAATTCTTAAAATATGAACGAACTCCGCAACATTATAGAATCCGCCTGGAACGACCGAAGTCTGCTACAGGAATCCACAACTACCGAAGCCATTAGAGAAGTCATCAATTTGTTAGACGCCGGAACATTGCGCGTCGCCGAACCTATTGCTGCTGGCTGGCAGGTAAACGAATGGGTTAAAAAAGCAGTCGTGCTCTACTTTCCGATTCAAAAAATGGAGACTTTCGAAGTTGGCATTTTCGAGTATCATGACAAAATTCCGCTCAAAAGAGGTTATGCTGAAAAAGGAATTCGCGTAGTGCCTCACGCTGTTGCAAGACACGGCGCTTATATTTCGAAAGGTGTAATTCTAATGCCGAGCTACGTCAATATTGGAGCTTATGTAGATGAAGGCACTATGGTCGACACTTGGGCAACTGTAGGCAGCTGCGCTCAAATTGGAAAAAATGTACATTTAAGTGGTGGTGTTGGAATCGGCGGCGTTTTGGAGCCGCTTCAAGCAGCACCAGTTATTATAGAGGACGGCGCATTCATCGGTTCACGTTGCATCGTCGTGGAAGGCGTTCGCGTCGAAACTGAAGCTGTTCTAGGTGCTAACGTATGCCTCACAGCTTCAACCAAAATCATCGACGTAACCGGACCGACACCGATTGAAAGAAGGGGCGTTGTGCCAGCACGTTCTGTTGTAATTCCCGGAAGTTATACCAAACAGTTTGCCGCCGGAGAATATCAGGTGCCGTGCGCACTAATCATCGGGAAAAGAAAACCTTCTACTGATTTGAAAACGTCACTTAATGATGCGTTGCGAGAGTACGATGTTGCCGTATAAAACATAAATTTGCCGATTAAAGATGAACAATTATCATAGCGTACTAAAAATTCTGATCCGGAGAATCGCAGTGATCTTCTTTGTTTATCAAGCCAGTAGGATACTATTCATTATTTTCAATCGCAGTTATTTTCCTAAAATTACTGCAAGTGTTTTTGTAGGCGGCGTAGTCTATGATTTGTCCGCTATTGCTTTCATCAATTTATTTTTCGTGCTGCTGCACCTGATTCCGGGCAATTTTAAATATAGGAATGCTTATCAAAAGGGACTTAAGATTGCTTTTTTTGCAGCCAACCTGATCTTCATCGCTACGAATTTTGTCGATTTTGAGTATTTTAAATTTACCGGTAGACGAAGTTCATTTGGATTGATCACCGCCCAAGGAATGGAAAACGAAATTGGAAACTTAATTCCTTTGTTTTTAATGAAGTACTGGTACTTACCTTTCGGATTCATTCTGATTTCAATAGCCATTTGGAAACTGCTTTCAAACCCCAAAATAGAAACACCTCTTGAGAAATTTCTGCCAAAACAAATCATCCAACAATCGCTGATTTTAGTTTTGAGTCTTGCCTTAGGATTCATCGCGGCGCGCGGCGGCATTCAGGAAAAACCGATTCGAATTGTAGACGCGGTCAATTATACATCGATTGGCAATACCGCAGTGGTGCTCAATACGCCATACAGTATTTTAAAAACGCTGGGCAGTAAGGAAGCTTTAGTCGATCCTAAATATTACAGCAAACAAGAACTCGATCAGATTTTTAATCCGGTATTGGCGACCAACCCAACCGCAGCTCCGACTAAAAAGAATCTCGTTATCATCATCCTCGAAAGTTATGGTGATGAAAACATTCATTTGGGTTATACGCCGTTTCTAGATTCGTTGATCACCAAATCCTATTATTTCAAAAATGGCTTTGCGAATGGGAAAGTTTCCATCGATGCGGTTCCATCGACAATGTCTAGTATCCCGAGTTTAATGAACACACCGTTGATTTCGTCGGCGTACTCTTTGAATGATGTGTATGGCTTACCCAAAATTTTGAAGAAACAAGGTTATGCAACATCCTTCTTTCATGGCGCATTCAACGGCAGCCAGAACTTCGATCAGTATTGTAAAGTTGCCGGTTTTGAAAACTACTACGGTAAAAACGAATACCCGAAAGAAGATTCATTCGACGGCACTTGGGGTGTTTTCGATGAAGCGTTTTTACAGTTTTTTTGTGACAAGGTCAATACTTTCAAATCGCCATTCTTTACTTCAATCTTTACGATCTCGTCGCATATTCCGTATACGATACCTCAAAAATATGCCGGGAAATTTCCAAAAGGAACCGAAGAAATTCACGAAAGCATTGCGTACACCGATTATTCATTGCGACAGTTTTTCAAAAAAGCCAAGACGCAAGATTGGTATAACAATACTTTGTTTGTTTTTACGGCCGATCACACTTCCGCTTCAGGCCGGGGAAAATACGCGACCAACGTTGGTAAATTTAGAATTCCAATATTCTTTTTCGATCCATCAAAACCTGAATTTAAAGGCGTCGTTGAAAAGAATTTCCAACAAATTGATATTTTACCGAGCGTTTTAGATTATCTCAATATTAAAGACACGATTGTTTCTTATGGAAAATCATATTTGTCAGAAAAAGATTTTGTCGTTTCTTATGTTGATAATGTATATAATTATCTACACGGCGATTATTGTTTGACTTATGATGGTGTTAAATCGATTGGATTGTTTAATTTTAAAAAAGATCCATTATTCAAAAACAATCTTTTAAATAAAGCGCCTCAAATCCGCAGCAGCATGGAAACATTCATTAAAGCCTACATCCAATCTTTCAACGAAAGGGTCAATAACAACCAACTTATTGTCAAGTCTAAATAGCCATTCATGAAGATTCTTGTAATTCAACAAAAAATGATTGGCGATGTTTTGGTCAGCAGCATCATCTGCAACAACCTCAAAAAAGCTTATCCGACTGCTCGAATTGATTATTTGGTCTACGAATCGACTACGCCTGTTTTAGAAGGAAATCCGAATATTGACAACCTGATCCTATTCAAAAAAATTCACCGAAAAAGCAATATTGCTTTTATGAAACTCGCCTGGCAGATCCGACAAGAGCAATATGATTTGGTTATTGATGCGTATTCGAAACTCGAAAGTTGGGTTTTTGTACTCCTGAGTGGTGCCAAGCGGCGTATTTCGTATAAAAAACCTTGGAGAAGTTTCTTGTATACCGACAATCTACCTTTCACCTCATTCCCTAAAACCACTTTGGGCTTGGCGATTGAAAGAAGACTCTCGCTATTAAAGCCACTCCATCTGCAAATTGAAATCGATCCCTATCCGAAACTCTACGTCACCGATGTTGAAAACCAAAAAGCGCTGGCAATGTTTCGCGAGCATGGCCTACGACAAGACCGAAAAACCGTAATGATCAGCCTTATCGGTAGCGAGCCATCGAAAACATATCCGCTGGAATACATGGCGCAAGTAGTCAACCAGATTGCAGAAAACCATGATGTTAATATACTTTTCAATTATTTTCCGAAGCAAATCGACTTAGCGCAGCAGGTCTATTTACTTTGTTCGAAACCGACGCAAGAAAAGATTTATTTTGATTTGTTAGGCGATGATTTACGAACGTTTATTGCCATAATGAACCAATGCGATATGATTGTTGGGAACGATGGCGGTGCGATCAATATTGCGAAATCATTGCAAAAACCCGCATTCATCATATTTTCTCCATGGATTGAAAAGAAAGTTTGGGCCACTTTTGAAGACGGCATACATCAAACGTCGGTGCATTTGAAGGAATTTCATCCAGAACTCCTATCGGCGTACACCGAAAAAGAACTAAAGGAAAAAACACCCGAATTGTACCAATATTTCATTCCTGAACTGTTCACTGACTTATTAAAGGAATTCCTGAACACAAATCTCACTGTAAATTATATCGAATCGGCTTTGAATATCGCAGCGGTAAGATTGCCATTAAGCGCGCTAATCATTACGTATAATGAAGAAAAACACATCAAAGAAGTACTGCAAGATATCGATTTTGCGGATGAAATTATTGTAATAGATTCGTTTAGTAATGACAACACCGTAGCGTTGGTCAATAGTTTCGAAAGAGCGAAATTAATTCAGAATAAATTTATTGATTATAGTTCACAACGGAATTTCGCGATTGCCTGCGCCAAAAACCCATGGATACTTTTCATCGATGCCGACGAACGATTTACAGCGGAACTTAAAGAAGAAGTCATTGAAACCATCCAACAACCGAACGCTGCGAGTGCCTATCTTTTCTATCGCATCTTTATGTTCGAAGACACAAAATTGCTGTTCAGCGGCTGGCAGACCGATAAGATTTTCCGACTGTTTCAGAAAGATAAAGCCCATTATGTCACCGAACGACTTGTACACGAAAAACTTAGGGTGAACGGAAAGATTTCAAAACTAACGCACAAGCTGATTCACTTCTCTTACACCGATTATAGGTCGTATAAAAACAAAATGGTCAGCTATGGAAAACTAAAAGCCAAAGAAGAGTTGGCAAAAGGAATCCGTCCGAATGCGTATCATTACTATTTACATCCGGCCTATAAATTTTTGTATCAATTTATAGTGCGACTCGGATTTCTCGACGGTAAAAAAGGGGTAATTGTTTGCTACCTGAATGCGCTGAGCGTTTATGTCCGCTATCAAGAGCTCAAAAAAATACGGGAACGAAAATAATTATTTCCGCAGTAGTAAGCGCTTCTTAAGTTTGATTTTTTTCTTGAATTTCTTCTGAAAATCATCGGTATAAAACCACATGCTTTCCATAATTTGCGCTTCTGTTTTAGTTGGGTACAACTTCGCATATTCATTACTCATTAGCGCCACCATATCCTTTTTGGGTGTCAGGTGTGACAAATTCTTCATGCGCGCTTCGAAATTTAAAGCATGATCATGAAAATTCATTCGGTTCAAATCAACGAGATAGTATTCATATTGTCCATTCCCTACTTTTTTAATCAGCGTATTTCCGGGTGAATGGTCTAAAAACTCAATACCTTTTTCGTGGAGTCGAAACGAAAAGCATACAAACTGTCGCAAGATATTCTCCCAATCTGGAAAGTCGGGAATTTCAACCAATTCGCGAAATGTTAAATCGACGGTTAGTTGTTCGCTTACATAATAGCTATTGCCAAACCCTAGCAAAGATATTTGTTCGAAATAAGCTATCGGCTGTGGCGTTCCAATGCCGCTTTCCATAAGACGGTTGGCAAACTCAAAAGAACGCCTCGCTTTTGATTTCCTAAAGAATCGATACGCAATGCGGTTGACGATGTTGGGCACTTTAAACGACTTGATGTTGGCGGTAATAGCGCCAAGTTCGAACAGTTTGATTTTGTTGCGGTCGCCATCAACGAAAAGCTTCCCCGAAGTATTGAAGTTCTCAATATAATCGATTAGCGTGGGTTTGAAGCTTTGGAATTTGGAGTGAATCTCTGAATGCATCAATACGTCTATATGGCGACAAAAGTAGGTATTGCTTTTTATCTTTCCAATTTATGCCATACATTTACTCAAATATAAACGCATTTATGACGCAATCTGTTTTTTTAGAAACGCATAACCTTAAGAACAAAGCTACCGGATTGGGAACTTTTAATTACGAATTAATTAAAGGCTTATCAAAATTGGATTGGGATGGATTGGAATTAACGCTAAACGCTAAAGATCCCACTGCTTTAAAAGCGGAATTTGGAAATCAATTCAAGTACAACCAATACAATAACTTGTCCCGCCATTGGTTGTTTAGAACAAGGAAAAAATATGATTTATGGCACGCTGTGAATCAGAATACAAAAGTAGAACCGTTCCATGTCAATAAGTACCTACTGACCGTTCACGATGTTAATTTTGTAGAGGAAATTTCATCCGATAAGAACCATCGTTTAAACAGATTGTTTGCCGCTAAACTAAGGCGCGCAACGGCGATAACTTATATTTCGGAATTCGCGAAGAAACAAACGCATCAGTATTTTGATATTCCTGATGTTGCTGAATATGTTATCTACAATGGCAATCCAATAACCACCATTTTGGATACTTCAAAGTTTGTGTCTCCATTTCCCACAGACAAACCATTTTTATATTCGATTGGTGATTTTCTAGAGCGCAAAAACTTCCTGGCAGTAGTGAAAATGATGGCTACCATAACTGATTTGAATTTAATTATTTCAGGCAATAACGATAAGGCATACGGCAAACAAATTCAGCATTTTATTGATCGCAATCAATTGACGAATCGCGTTTTTCTCACCGGAAAAGTTGATGAGTTGGCCAAACAATATTATTTGTCACATTGTACGGCTTTTGTATTTCCTTCGATCAGGGAAGGATTCGGACTTCCGCCCATTGAAGCCATGCATTACGGCAAACCCGTTTTTTTATCTGATAAAACTTCTTTGCCTGAAATCGGCGGCGAGCATGCCTACTATTGGAATGATTTTGACCCTGACTATATGAAAAAGGTATTGTACGATGGCCTGAATCACTTCGAAAACAATCGCACTCAAATGGAACAACTCATCAAGAAAAGAGCTTCGCGTTTCGATTGGAAAGATGCAGCCGCCGCATATTTGCAGGTGTATAAAAAATGTCTGTCTTAAAAGTATTTTTCGAATGTTGCTTTTTTGCCTGCTTTAAAAATTTTGAGGTGTTTGAACCATTGACCAAAATTTTTCCGAAGCAAGTAAAACTTCGAAACCTTCATGTCTTCCCTCTGCTCAAAATAAGCTGTAATCTCCTCTAATGTTTTAGCCGGAACATAACCCAATGCAGACCATTGCTTTGGATTAAGATAAAAAACATCCTTAATGTCCTCGTAATTATCTTTGGATGCTTTTTTCCATTTCTCTAGAAAAATGGGATTAACATCTTCACGGTGACTCCAGTTTTTTAACTTGTATTCCAATTCCGATTCCGATCTTGAAAGCGATTCGTGTAATGTAAAGGAATCTACATATATAATTCTTTCTCTTGTTTGCCTTGCAAGCTTATAATTCGGATAATTGGTTGCCAAAAGGACTTTACTGGCATTTTTTACATACAGGATGCCATCATCCAAATATTTATAAATGTCAATATGATAACCCGAGATTTGAACCGGATGTGTTTCGGGCTGGTCTAAATAAGAATCATATTGGCGTAAGTATTTTACATATTTCTCAAAATCTAAAAAATATTCGTCACTATCCACTTGGACAAGCCAATTTCCGATTCCCATTTTCAACGATAGCAAATGTCGCTCCCTAGTATCCATCTGAATTCCCGTCAATTCAGGAACGTAAAAATTATCCCTGTAAAGTTCAATTTTCTTATCGACATCAAAATCTTCAAGCCATTGGAAAAAAGCTTCTTCAATTTCAAATTTGTTTCCGGACCACGTATTTAAATTCTCGTCGATGGCGATAAAAATTTTATCGGCGTCTTTATACACGGGTGGGATGGAAAGTTTTAATTTATTATAATCGTACGACAATAAGAAACCTACATGGATATTTTTCATGATCATTGAGTTAAGAGAACAATTTAGCCCATCGTTTTAGCCTTCTGTAGAAGAAACTACCTTTTATTTTTGTGCCATTATATGTTCCTGCTGTGATGCTTTTGGGCTGGTAATATTTATAATGGATACCTAAATTTTCATACCAATAGCCGAACTTCAATGGCGCATCCGGATTGATTTTTGGAAATTTATACGATTCATCAGTCAGCATCATCATCAGTTCATCATGATTTTTTGGAATCACAACACAATCTAAATCCTCGTACATTGCTCGACCTAACAGAATCACTCGCTTGTTGACAAAAGCCGATTCGATGCCGACAGTTGAGGAAAAGACGATAATGATATCGCTTCTGTCGATAAGTTCGTAGGTGTCGGCTTGGTCTTGTGCAGCAATAACTTCGATGCTTCGCAACGGTTTGATTTCTTCTTCAATAAATCGGTTTTGGGAATTATCAATGCCTTTTAAGTTCGGATGAACGCGCAAGTAGAGTTTAATGTTCGGATAGTCGAGAAGACTCGTCGCGATTTGTTTAATACCTTCATTATCGTTTTCGTAGAATTTAGGTCCAAATCCGTTTAAACCTTCATATTCATCCAATGAAGAATTAAAAATCGTAATGATTTTCTTATCGGAATTTACATTGAAACTCTCTGGCAATTGTCCATATTTTTGATTTTTAGTAAAAGAGTACCATGCATCTTCTATCCTTGTAATCCTATTGGTAAAGAATTTTTTTCCAATTTCTCTTTTATCGGCAGCAGCGGTTTCCCATAATAAATTTATATCCGTACTGATGGCTTCCAACGCATGTGGAATAGAATTCCAACAAAATAAAAAACTTGTCATTTTTCCCCCACGCTCATGTGTTGCAAAATTAACGTTTCGATGCTCGCAAACGCGCAGTAGCGGTCTATTTTCGATAAATCTCCCATTGAAAATGATCACCAAATCTGGATCTATCTGATCTATGACCATATGAAAAAGGTCATACAAATAAGCGCCTGTCAATAAGCCACGGTAAATAAAATCTTGGTATTGACTCAAATTCGGTTCATGGTCGCGTGTAAACGAAACCAGTGAAGAGATTGTAGCCATTCCGTTATCATAATTCTTGTAAAAATTAGCTTTTAAAGACTTAACATCTTGAAAATTAAAGCTTTTCGGAAAATCAGATTTCTGCTTGAAGTCGCTTAATGTAAAAAACTGATTATAATTGAGTATGTGCAGATTCTCGTGGTTTGTAATATTGTCCTGCAAAGCTTTCAAACCATTATTTACCCTCGAATTACAAACTTTACAATGCATAAATTTATGCTCGGGATTGTGAAAACAATTTTCAAAATTTCGATTGCAGATAATCCAGTAAATTATATTATTTTGCTCTAACAAACGCTGCATAATCTCGAGTTCCGTTTCGAGATGTGGTGTCGGATGATTCGAAGTCTGTAGCAAGATCTTTTGGTTGATAATGGTATCGATATTCAGCATAAATTTAGCGGCTTTTGTAGTATTTTTTCAGGTTAGGATCACTTGGGTTGAAAATCAGCGTGTAAATGTTCCGTAATCAACGATCTTAAAGTATTAACTGCATTTGCATTTATTTTTATGCTCGCAATATACTTAAAAAATACTTTTTTAGGAACCCGATTGGGCAGTTTTGTGGCACCAAATAAATACCTTTGCATCAAAATTTAATACAATGGATATCAATTCAGAAGTTCATAACGCCTACGAAGTCATCCAAAACGGTGGCATCATTCTCTATCCGACCGATACGGTTTGGGGCATTGGGTGCGATGCGACGAATGCCGATGCCGTAGCTAAAATCTACAAACTGAAGAAAAGAGCCGAAACCCAAAGCATGATTTGTTTGATGAATGGCGAGAAAATGATGTATAATGTTTTCAAAGAAATTCCTGAAGTGGCTTGGCAGATCATTGATTTATCGGAGAAACCAACAACGCTGATTTTAGATAGTCCACGAAATGTGGCGCCGAATATTATTGCTACAGACAACACTTTGGGCGTGCGATTGGTCAAAGAACCGTTTTGTTTTAAGTTGATCGAGCGCATGAAGAAGCCACTAGTATCAACTTCCGCAAACATATCGGGGCAACCTACGCCAAATTCTTTTAAAGAAATTAGTGCAGAAATTATCAATGGCGTTGACTATGTCGTAAATTTGAACCGCGAAAAAATCGGAGGAAAACCGTCGACAATTATTAAACTGACGAATGATTCGCAGGTAAAAGTGATTAGGAAATAGTCTTATAAAAGAAACCTTAACACTACAATAAAATCCCTCTGCGTTTATGCGCCTTTGCGAGAAAAAAAGAAATGCTGGCAAAGACGCACAGGAGCAAGTTTAAAAGAAAATGAGTTACAATAAATGAATTACAAATCAGCATTAAATAATAAAATATTCACGGTAATTTCTGAAGCTTCAAGTGAAATTAACGTAGAAAGCTACGTAATCGGTGGCTTTGTTCGCGATTTGATTTTACAGCGTAACTTCAAAAAAGACATCGATATTGTGGCGGTTGGCAGTGGCATAGCACTGGCGCTTAAAGTGTCTGCGTTACTGCCGAACAAACCCAAAGTACAAGTCTTTAAAAATTACGGTACGGCAATGCTGCGATACGACGATACTGAAATCGAATTTGTCGGTGCACGAAAAGAAAGCTATCAATTGGAAAGTCGAAACCCGGTCGTCGAAAATGGAACCTTAGAGGACGATCAAAATCGGCGTGATTTTACCATAAATGCTTTAGCAATTTCTTTAAATTCAAAAACTTACGGTGATTTACTTGATCCTTTCGATGGCTTAAAAGATATTGCGAACAAAACCATTAAAACACCATTAGATCCGGATATCACTTTCTCAGATGATCCGCTGCGAATGATGCGTGCGATTCGTTTTGCTAGTCAACTTAGATTTGAAATTCAAACTGATTCTTTAGCGTCAATCGCACGCAATAAAACACGTATTGGAATTATATCAGGTGAACGCATCGTAGAAGAGCTTAATAAGATTTTAAGCACGGAAACACCTTCTGTTGGCTTTCTACTGCTTTACGAAACCGGTTTGCTTCCGCTTATTCTTCCAGAGTTAACCGATTTGAATGAAGTCGAAGAAATTGAAGGACAAACCCACAAGAATAATTTCTATCATACATTGGAAGTTGTCGACAATATCAGCAAGAACACCGACGATGTCTGGCTCCGCTGGGCAGCATTGCTTCACGATATTGGCAAAGCACCGACGAAACGTTTCAATAAAAAACAAGGCTGGACGTTTCATGGGCATGAGTTTTTGGGTGGCAAAATGGTTAAAAAAATATTTGAGCGCCTGCACATGCCGCTAAACCACAAGATGAAGTTTGTGCAAAAAATGGTGGTGATGAGTTCAAGACCAATTGTATTGTCGCAAGAACTGGTCACGGATTCCGCAGTGCGCCGACTGGTTTTTGATGCCGGTGAATATGTCGAAAGCTTGATGACGTTATGCGCCGCTGATATCACTACAAAAAACCCTTCAAAGTTTAAGAAATACCATAGTAATTTTGAGGTTGTGCGCAAGAAGATTGTTGAAGTTGAGGAACGCGATCATGTGCGTAATTTCCAGCCGCCGATCAGTGGTGAAGAAATTATGGAACTGTTCAATTTAAAGCCATCACGCGAAATCGGCCTGCTTAAAGAAGCCATTAAAGAAGCCATTCTGGAAGGTGAAATTGCAAACGATTATGATGCAGCGTATGCTTATATGCTGAACAAAGCCCAAAAATTAGGCCTTAAGATTAACGATTGTTAACGAACAGATTGTTTGAATTTAAAATAAATTTGCAAAAAAAATCAATATCCCTAGCCCCGATTACCTCACCTAACATTTATTTTTGAGGAGTTCGGTGAATGCAAAAAGCATTTGCAATGAAAATCCTTTTGCGACGGCGTTCGGCGCAAAAGATTGGAATGCATAGCGGGATTAGCTCCTGAAAAACATGAAAAAAGAAAACAAATCCGTGATTATTTGGCTGCTTTCGGGTTGCCTTCTGGTTTTTATTATGGTTGTTGTCGGCGGCATCACGCGGCTTACGAATTCGGGTTTATCGATGACGGACTGGCACCTGGTGACCGATACTTTTCCGCCGATTACAGAAGCAAAGTGGAACGAAACTTTTGAGCAATACAAGAAGTTTCCAGAGTATCAGAAGGTTAACATCCATAACGATTTTACGCTAGCGGATTATAAGTTCATCTATTTCTGGGAGTGGTTCCATCGTTTTATTGGGCGCATTATTGGACTTGCTTTCATCATTCCGTTTGTATATTTTTTGATTAAGAAAAGAATTGATAGCGCGACGCTGAAAAAGTGTTACATTCTTTTAGGCATGGGCGCTTTACAGGGATTTTTCGGTTGGTTTATGGTCAAAAGCGGACTGGTTGATAATCCTGATGTGAGTCACTTACGGTTGGCCTTGCACCTAACATTTGCGTTTTTGACTTTTGCCTACACCTTGTGGGTTGCGCTTGATTTGATTTATCCGGAACGAAAAGCGGTGATTGTTCCGATGCGAAAGATAGCACGAACAGTGCTCGTTTTGTTGCTGGTTCAGATCATTTACGGAGGTTTTGTAGCCGGGCTCAACGCGGGCTTAGTTCACAATCACTGGCCGATGATGAGTGACGGACAATGGCTACACGACAGCGTATTGCTTGAAAAAGACTCGTGGTTACTGCGGTTGACGGAAGGCAAAAGCGGTGTTCAGTTTGTGCACCGTACGATGGCTTACATTGTTGTTGCTACGATTGTATTTTTGTATTACAGAAGTAGGCAATTCACCTTAGGCGCTCAGCAGCAAGCAGGCATTCAAATGATGTTGGCTATTGTATTCATACAGTTTGCTTTGGGTGTTTTTACGTTACTATATTCAGTACCGCTCGCATTAGGATTATTGCACCAAATTGTCGCTTTCTTTTTATTGACATCAACAATGTATACCTTGCACCGCTTATCAAAATAAAAACAGACTATATTGTCACAGTACATTTGAGTAACAAAAATGTCAAAACTCGCAGCTCAAGATCGATTTCTTGATTTATCTGATTACGGAAGACCTTTCGGTAAGTTTCTCGCTAATCAACTTAAAAACACACGCTTTACGCCGGTTCATGTCACATTGCTTTTTGGGCTAAGCGGTTTAATCGCGATCTATTACATTTTACAGCAGCAGTATTTCCTCGCTGGTATTTTCATTATTTTAAAGTCCGGAATTGACGCCGCTGATGGTGAATTGGCAAGATTGAAGAATACACCCTCATATTTCGGGAGGTATTTAGACAGTGTGTTCGACCTCGTGTTGAATTTCCTGTTGCTAATGACGATTTGTTATGTGTCTAAAACGGGAATTGGACTGACATTGCTGGCTTTTATTAGCATCCAAATGCAAGGCACTCTCTATAATTATTACTATGTTATTCTACGGAACAAATCGTTTGGTGGCGACGGCACTAGCAAGATTTTTGAACATAAAACACCCAGAGCGCTGCCCGGTGAGACCCAAAGGTCGGTTGATGTTTTGTTTGGAATCTACTTTTTAGTATATGGTATTTTTGATAAGGCGATTCATTTTTTAGATCCGAACGCCTATAAGGTAAAGACATTTCCGAATTGGTTTATGACGCTGCTTTCTTTGTACGGATTGGGTTTTCAATTGCTGATCATCGCAGTGATGTTATACTTGGATTGGATTGAATACATTGTACCTTTTTTCATTGGCTATTCCGTTTTGATGCTGGCAATAATTGGAGTCCGGAGAACGGTTTTTAAGGTGTAAAATCGCCATAGAGATAATCTATGTTAGGTGTTTATCAACTTTGTTACGAGTTATTTAAGTGTATTTATATTATAATTCGAATTAGGTAAAATTTCACTAAGAATTTCAGATTTTATCCGCGCTATTAAAGCCTAAATTTTGTGCGTCGTCTGTAAATTTTAGCCGATCCAAGTTTTGAATTCCGCTACTTTTTCACGACTGACAATCACTTCGTCTTCTTTGTAAGTGGGCAAAATAACTTTCAATCGCGAGTTACTGTAGAGTTGAATTTCCTTAATGGCTTTCATTGGAATGATGAATTTGCGGCTCACGCGAAAGAAATGCTGCGGATCTAATTCGGTTTCCAACTGCTCGAGCGTCGTGTCTAAAAGATAGTTTCGGTTTTCAAAAGTATGCAGGTAGGTTCCCTTATTTTCACTGTAAAAACATTCGACTTCCTCGATGTTGATCATTTTAAGTTGCTGCGCCATTTTAATGGTGAACCTTTTCTTGTATACCCTATCGACAGGATTGACCAGCATTTTCTTGATCATTTCAAAATCTAAAGACATCGTAGGCGAGGAAATCGTACGGGCTTTAAATTTGTCCACCGCCGTTGCCAAATCGTCCTCGTCTATCGGCTTTAATAAATAATCGATGCTGTTGAGTTTAAAGGCACGCAAAGCATATTCATCATAAGCCGTTGTGAATATTACGGCACTCTTGATATCGATGCTTTCGAAAATTTCAAACGACAAGCCGTCAGACAACTGGATATCGAGAAAAATCAAATCGGGATGCGCATTGTTTTGAAACCATTCGATTGATTCTTCTACCGAATGCAATAGTGCATTAATTTGCAATCCAAGTTTTTCAACTTTGCGCTGCAGCAGCCTTGCCGCTGGTTTTTCGTCTTCGATGATGATGATATTCATGCTCCGCTGTTTGAAATTATTCCCATTTGTTGTTTTTCTCTTGCTCCATCAGCTGTTTGATTTTCTTCTCTTCCCAATTTTTACCGAGTAAGGCCGATGGCAGAAAAACGCCAAGTGCGTGTGCCAACAATCCGACGCCCCAAGCCAGTAAGGTAAAGAAATTATGCAATTGAAAATAACTTTCCCCGGGATCAAGCTCTTGGATATTGACAATCATAATCATGATATTGATCACCACGAAAACAACCAAATGAGAGTAAAAACCTTTAATTTTCTTGACTCTTTTGAGCGCTTCCTGATAACGTATTTCGTCTAGATTCTCCATGTTATTCGGTTTTGCGTTTGTTTTTTTCTTCTTCGATGAACTGTTTGATTTTTCGTTCTTCCCATTCTTTGTTTAGAAAAGGAAACCAATTGAAAACTTTCAGCGCGTGGCTTACTAAACCGATTCCCCAGCCAAGCATCGACCAGAGAAACCATAAGTATTCGGGTGTATATTTTAGATTCACATAAACCAAAATAATCATTACCAGTATATATGCCGCTAAATGGCTATAAAAACCTTTGATTTCAATGACCTGTTTTTTAGCTCTTTGGTATCTTTCGTAATCTGTGTTTGGGTTTTCCATACCTAATTCCATTTAGTGTTATTGGTATTATCTTTATTTAGTATCTGCTGAATCTTCTTTTCTTCCCACGCTTTGCCATATCCAAAAGTATCAAAAGCATGGAAGCACAATCCCATGCCCCAGCCCATCATTGGAAACCAAAACCATTGAAATCCGCCACCAACCAAGTTGATGCACATCAAAATGGGAATAACCGTGCAATAAGAAATCAAATTTCCGTAAAACGCTTTTAGCTTTTCGATACGCTCTTTTGCCTTTAAATAAGCGTTGTTTTCATTAAATATATTTTGGGTTTCCATAGTTACGATTTGCTTGGTTAATATTGGAATTTTGATTTTAAAACAATCCGCGGTTTCGTCAATTAATACTTTTCTTTCCGAAATCAAGGCATACCGGTTGACGATGTTCTGCAAACCAACGCCTCTTCGATCCTGCAACACTTCCTTTTTTTGTAGGTTGTTTTCTACGGTAAGATAATTGTCAGTGATGTAAATCCTGATGTGCAACGGTTTCTGTTCGCTGACCACGTTGTGCTTGATCGTATTCTCGAGCAACAGTTGCAATGACAGCGGTACCACTTTGGCTTCGTCATTGTTGAAATCTTCCGGAAGTTCGTAACTGATGCTGTTCTCAAAGCGCATCTTGAGTAAATTCATGTACGTTTTCGCAAACATCAATTCCTCTTGAACCGTCACCAACTCTTTATCTTTCTGCTCTAAAACATACCGATATATTTTTGATAGCGACGTCGTAAACCGTTGTGCATTTTCGGGGTTTTCTTCAATAAGTGAACTCAAAACATTCAGGCTGTTGAACAGAAAGTGTGGGTCGATTTGATTTTTAAGGCTTTCAAATTGCGCACTCGCCGTATTGGCAATGATTTTCTGCTCCTTGACTTTAGTTTCTTGATACGATTTATAAAAGTAAAACGCATATAAAGACAAGGTAACAAAGAAAGTAATCACAATAGAAACAATATAATTCGATGCGTTTTCTTTGGCTAAAAAGACCTGAAAAGGTGTTTTTTCAACTATGACATCTTCAAAAATTCGCAGTAGAAAAATAACAAAAATCGAAATCACAAAAGAACTTAAAAAACCGATAAAGATTCTTTTCTTTGAAAACCTGTCCTGCGAAAAAATCCTATCAAGCGTCTGAAATACAAAAGAATTCGCAAAAAAAAGTGAAAATGTATACAGTGCCGTATAACCAAAATTGATCAGCAAGTGGAGATTGAAATGGATCGCATGGCCCAACAGCGCATTCAAAAACTGGATGACTATAAAAATGATACACGCCAACACACTTACTTTTCCGATATCTTTTGTAGTCACTTTCATTTCAAAATGTTTATTTTATAATACTTAGCGAATAAATCAAAATTATTTATTGCATTCTTTCTGCGCTTCTAAAGCTCTATCAATTCCCCAATTTGGAGAAAATGGTGTTTCGGGTTTGAATTTACCGAAAAGTTCAACCGATCTATTGATTTCAGCGCACAACGGTTTGGTGTCGGTACCGAAATATTTGGCGCCGCCGATTTCGTATTCTGCTTTTCCAAAAACGGCTCTTGGGTTTTCCGGTGCCAGCGCTTGTGCTTTCGTATACAACTCGATCACTTTTCCGGAATATTTCATACCATAAGTCATGGGATCTGAAGCGACCCAACCGGTATAAATCATAGCTTGCATCACAAGTATTTCGGCGTTATTCGGATCTTTAACCATCTCAATATCGAGTGCATTTTGCGCTTTGGTTAAAACAGCATTAATCGTTTCTTTATCTTTAGACCCAAACGAGGAGGTCGTATTCACTAATGCTACGTAATAATTCGGCAGCCAACTTCCTTTCTCCGCTGCTGCGATTCGTTCGAACAGATCAGAAGCTTCTTTGCTTTTTCCCTCTTTCCAAAGTGAAAACGCTTTTCCCATACCTTCTTCAAATTTACCTTGCGCCTGTGTTAGACTTGCTACTAAAATTAATAATGCTAAAATTACTTTTTTCATGACTGTGTTTTTAATGGTTATTGATTCTTCAACAAACTTAGGTTGTTCGTCGTGTTTTAAAAATTGATTCTGACTGAACTGTCGTTTTTTAATGATGAATTGTTAGCAGAGCGTTAATGGCTGTGTTTTTAAAGGTTATTCAACTGGTTGTCTTTCTTGTTATCGCTGATGGTCCAAAAGAAACCCACAAAGAAAAAGCGGTCGGCGGTCGGCGTTATGGCTCTTCTGTTGTAAGCTCCGTTGGTTTTTTCATTCGCATATTCATATCCGAAAATATTCTGCGTTCCGAGTACATTCGATATTGAAAAATACAAAATCTTTTGCTGTGTTAGCAGATACGCCCAATTGAAACTTAGATTATTGAACGCTTTGGTTTTTTGAGCTAAGAATTCATTCGCATCAAGTTCGGTTTTATTCGGATCATTGTATGGTCGGCCCGTACTGAACGAATGCGTAAAGCCAACCTGCGATTTCCAATCCGAAATCCAATATTTTGTAACCAAAGACAAAGTGTGCGTTGCGATAAAACTTGGTGTGGCTTGCACTGGAAAATTTTTATAATTCCTTTGAGAATCGATGAAAGAATAGGAAATCCAATATTCTAAATTCTTAACAGTATAACCATCGCGCCAAAATACGTCCAAGCCTTTCGCATAGCCAGTCCCATTATTAGAATACTCCGAGTCGAATTGTGCGGTTGCCGTGTTGTATTGAATTAAATTGCGATAATCTTTAAAATAGGTCTCCGCTCTAAAAGTCTTCTTATTTTTACTGTATTGAAAGTTTAGAATATAGTGGGTAGCATCTTCATTTTCAAACGAATGGCGTTTTGAATATTTGATGTAACCCGCATTGGGCGACTGCGAAAACTGTCCGTAAGCCAATGAAAACTGAGAAAACTTCGCGACCTTATAAGCCAAGGAAATTCTCGGCGATATACTGGTTTCGTTCAGCAAATCATTGTTCGACAAACGTGCCCCGACTTTAGCGGCCAACTTTTTAGAGAAGAAGATATCGGCTTCCGTGTAGAGTGCAGCGATATTGGCATGGTACGCACCGGCATTGTATTCGTTGTAATTTTCATCAAACTGCGTGGTGAAATAATCTGCTCCGAAAGACAATTTAAATCGGTCCGAAAAGCTTTTTCTGAGTTTGAGCTTCAAATGCGCGGCGTTTTCAGTGTTCCGCAATTGGTTCAGATCTAAATCGATTTTATTGTGCCCGTAACCGAAACTAAAGCCCGAAGTAATTTGCCAGTTGCCTCCAAAATTCCCTTTATAAGAACTGTTGATGTAGAGATTTCTATTGTTGAGATTCACCCTTGTTTTATGGGTTGTGTTTATACTTTCCTGATTCAAATCAAATCTCGAAGCATCGAAAGCAGCGTAGAGTTTGAAAATCCCGTTATTGAAATTATAGCGATACACCGACTCGCCCGCCAACGATTGAAAAGGTTTGTTCCAATCTACATTTTGTGGAATTGCGAATTGATAAGGCGAAAGATCAATATATGTCGAATTGACACTCAACGAACTTTTTTTCCACTTCTGCGTGTTGCCGATGCCCAAACCAACGGTCATCAAAGCAATTTCTGTTTTGTTCTGATCTGGTTCGTCCTGCGTATTCAGCAAAAGCACACTCGACAAGGCTTCTCCGTATTCCGCGGAATACCCGCCAGTTGAAAACGAAATCCCGCTAAACAGAAAGGGGGAGAACCGTCCGCGTGTTGGCAAATTGTTTGTAGATGCATCATAAGGTTGGGCAACGCGCAGTCCGTCAACAAAGGTTTGTGTTTCGTCAGCTTCACCGCCACGAACAAACAAACGTCCGTCTTCACCGACATTATTGGTGCCCGGCAAAGTCTGCAACGCCGCGATAATGTTTCCAGCGGAACCTGCCGTGGTTACAATATCTAAAGGTTTTAAAACGGAAACGCGCGCCTTATCACCGGATTCCATTGTTCCTGCTGTAACGACTACTGCATCGAGCGACGTGACACTTTCACGCATTTTAATGGTTTTACCTTTGAAATCCGCTACATCGATAAGCATTTTTGTGGTTTCAAAAACGAGAAAGCTAACGACCAAGGTTTGAGTTCCGGTAGCGGTTGTCGGAAACGAAAAATCGCCTTGGTCATTACTCGAAGTGCCGTCGTAAGTACCATCGAGATAAATATTCGCGCCTGCAACTGGTTTCCCTTTCTGATCAAGAACCTTCCCTGATATTTGGTTTTGGGCTGAAAGCAACGTTGTGAATAAAAAAAGTGTAAGTAAAAAAAGAATGGTTTTCATCGTAGCCGTTTTATGGCGCAAATCTAAGGCAGTGCTATCGAATGCGAAATAATAACCAACCGAGTTGTAGATTTTTTGGGATGAATTGTAAACTTTATAACAAATCATAATTTTGAACGCAATAGTTTCGCTTCATTAAAACCACTTCTTCTTTTTGAATAAGAAAATCATTGCCAAAACCAAAACAAACATGACGCCCATTACTAAAAAATATCCATATCGGTAGCGCAGTTCGGGCATAAAATCGAAGTTCATCCCGTAGATACCCACAATAAAAGTCAATGGCATGAAAATAACGGAAACTGCCGTCAAAATCTTCATGATTTCATTCATGCGATGGCTTTGTGATGAGAAATAAAAACTCGAAGCACTGTCGAGTGCTTTCATATCGTATTCGATTTGCTCCAAAATTTCAAGTGACTTTTGATGCAGGCGCGCAAAGAAACCGTAATTCGGTCTTTCAATGCCATCGTAATTGCTTTCGTCATGCTCACTTTTGAGGTTGAACAAGGCATCACGCAACGGCAAAATCGAACGTTTTAAAAAATTGATATCATCCCGAATCTTCTCGATACGAATCAGCACGTCGGGATTGTCACTCGTTTTGGCTTCAATTAACAATGCATCGATGACGTTTTCGTAATATTCGATTGAAATGTAGAAGTTCTCCATGACCGCATCGAGCAGCAAGTATAACAAGTAGTCATTGCGCTTCTTTCGAACGATCCCGCTATGCGTTTTAATGCGTTCTCGAATGTGCGTGAAGAAATCGCTCTTTTTCTCTTGAAACGAAACTACTAAATTGTCTTTCAATAAAAAACTGATCTGCTCTACTTTAACATGGTCGTCGTTGTCGCCCGGCAGTATTGATTTGATGCTAAAAAACAATACCTGATCGAGTTCCTCCATTTTGCTGCGGCGCGAAACATTCAGAATGTCGCTGATGATAAAAGGCTCAATCGACAGCATCTCGCCTATTTTCTGAACCAATTCTACATCATGCAGCCCATGAATATTAAGCCATTTCACATCTTCGACTTGTTGCGGATCTTCAATTTCTTTCTGGATTCTGTCGAGCGATACTTTCTTATATTCCTCATAACCCGCATCATCATAAACGAAGAGCTGCATTTCTACAGGATCAGTGCAATGAATTCCTGTGTATTCGTAATAATTGGGTTGTACTTTACGTACCTTTTTATATTTCACTCTTTTCATCCGAGATCCTTTACAGAATAATTTGATCTAAAGATAGGAGTTTTTAAATTTCCAATTTACATTTACAAAAAAAACGGGATGCAAACATTAATCATCAATATCAAAGAACTGCTACAAGTAAGGGAAATCGCTGTTGATAAAGTTTCTGGCGCAGCAATGGCCACGCTTCCGACAATCAAAAATGCTTATTTGCTTATTGAAAATGATGTTATCAAAGCATTCGGTGCTATGGGCGATTGTCCGCAAATCGGCAGTCAAAAAATAATTGATGCGAACGGAAAAATCGTTTTGCCGGCTTGGTGTGATAGTCATACGCATATCGTTTATGCCGGAAATCGAGAACAAGAATTTGTAGACCGCATCAACGGTTTGTCTTACGAAGAAATCGCGAATCGCGGCGGTGGTATTTTAAATTCAGCGAAAAAACTGCAGCGAACCTCTGAAAATGAACTCTACGAACAATCGAAATTGCGTTTGGAAGAAGTCATGCAAATGGGAACCGGCGCGGTAGAAATTAAATCGGGTTACGGCTTGACTGTTGAAGATGAAATCAAAATTTTGCACGTTATCAAAAGGCTTAAGGAAAATTATCCGATTGCAATCAAAGCGACATTCCTCGGCGCACATGCTTTTCCTTTGGAATATAAAAATGACCATCAAGGCTACATCGCCTTAATCATTCGCGAAATGATACCGAAAATTGCCGAGCAAGAACTTGCAGAATATATCGACGTTTTTTGTGAAAACGGGTATTTTTCTGTCGATGAAACCGAGCAGATTCTGAAAGCCGGTTTGCAGCATGGGTTGATTCCAAAAATACACGTCAATCAATTCAATGCCATTGGCGGTGTTGCGTTGGGTGTGAAATACGGAGCGCTTTCTGTTGATCATCTTGAAGTTATGAAGCCCGAAGACATCGAAGCATTGAAAAATTCCCAAACAATGCCTGTTGCACTGCCGTCTTGCTCCTACTTTTTGAGTATTCCTTACACACCGGCGCGTGAAATTATCAGCGCGGATCTGCCACTAGCTTTAGCTACCGATTTTAATCCGGGCTCAACGCCTTCCGGTAATATGAATTTTGTCGTGGCAACTGCTTGCATCAAAATGAAAATGACGCCAGAAGAAGCGATTAATGCCGCTACAATCAATGGCGCATATGCGATGGGTCTTTCAAAAACGCATGGCAGCATCACGGTCGGCAAAAAAGCGAATCTGATTATTACAAAACCGATTCCGTCGTTTTATCAATTGCCTTATGCGTTCGGGAGTAACTTGATTAATCAGGTGATCATTGAAGGAAAATTGATCGCATAAAAAAAGGAACCCGTGATGGATTCCTTTTTTGCATTGTTAAAAATAGCTTATTTCAAACTGAAACTTGATTTAGAAACCAATTCCCCGTTGTCAAATACATTGACAAAGTAATTTCCTTTTTCGAAATTTTGGCCTGGTAAGTCTTGAGAAACATTAACCGATTTGTTTTCATATTTTACAGTGGTTTCAAAACTGTATGTCAATGAATTCTCACCGAATGCCTGCGTTTTCTTATCACCAAGCACATTGTTTTTGCTGTCGATTACCTGAACATAGTACGTTTTGTCACCTTGTTTGGCGACTTTATTTTCAGCAATTGTAAAGCTGATTTTTAAGATATCCGCTCTGCTTGCTTTTTCAGTAGCGATTTGTTTTCCTGAACTTCTTAGTTTGTACGCTGCCGTATTCAGATTTGATACCGTCAATTTCTGAGCGACTTCAACTGTTTTCGACAATTCTTGATTTTGTCCAACTAAAACTTCATTGTATTTTCTGGATTCGCCCAAAACAGTTACAGTACTGTCGCGCTGCGTCGTCAATTTCGCATTGTCCTTCTTAAGGTTGTCATTTTCCGCAATCATTTCTTTCATTTTGTTCTCTAAAGAGAAATACTGGCTTTTGTATTTTGCCATGGACGATGCATCGCCTTTCGATTTTTTCAAATCGGTCATCAAATTGACAACTTTTTCTCTTTCCGCAATCAATTCGTCAGACATTGAAGTATTTTCAGCAATGGCAGCGTCATATCGGGCCTTTAATTCTTCCAAGTCTTTCATTACAGATTCTTTATCTGTTTTTGTACTTGTAATTTCAGTTTGCATTGATTTTGCATCTGAAGTCATCTTGAAAATATACACTAAACTCCCTACAAGAAGTACAGCCAAGATCGCTATGACCGCTTTTAAATTTGAATTACTTTTTTGGTTTTCCATGTTTTATAATTTTATTTTAACAAAAATAACAATATTTGAGGTAATAACGTAAGTTTGCTTTAATATATTACTTTTGTTGTTAAAATTTTTTTATGGAAAAGCTGATTCCCTTTACTAGCATCGACTTAGCGAGGATTACAAACCACAGAAGCGGTGAAATCAAGTTTGGTGAAAAAATGGCAATTGTACCCAAAGGAACCTACTCGATCGAAACGTTTCTGATGGAGTCACCTATTCGTTATGTGCTTTTTGGTATTCCGGAAGATATCGGTGTGCGTGCCAATTTTGGACGCCCCGGAACTGGTTCTGCTTGGGAGAGCGCTATAAAAAGTATTGCCAACATTCAGTTCAATAAATTTTGTAAAGGCAACGAATTGCTCATTTTAGGACAGTTGGATGTTGCAGAAGAAATGTCAGAGGCGGAAGGGCTGAATTATCACAACATTGCGGACAGAAAAAAATTCAACGATCTTGTGGTTAGAATCGACAAGGAAGTGTGTCACATCATTTCCGTGATTGTTAAAGCAGGGAAAATTCCCATCATCATCGGCGGCGGGCACAACAATTCGTACGGCAACATTAAAGGAGCGGCACTAGCCAAAGGAAAACCGATTAACGCAATCAATTTTGATGCGCATTCCGATTTCAGAATCCTCGAAGGCAGACATAGCGGCAACGGTTTCTCCTATGCTTTTGAAGAAGGTTTTTTACACCGCTATTTCATCTTCGGGTTGCATGAGAACTACACTTCGAAAAAAGTACTTTCAAAAATCAAAAAAATTCATGCGCGCGTTCGTTATAACACGTATGATGAAATTGCAATACGCCAACATAAATCCTTTGAAGCCGAACTCGAAACTGCCCATAACTTTATAAAAGATGAATGTTACGGTATTGAGATCGACCTTGACGCCATTCCAAATATTGCGAGCAGTGCGATGACGATCAGCGGTTTTTCAGTAGAACAACTGCGTCAGTTCGTTTACATGTTCGGAAAAAATCAAAACGCAGGATATCTGCATATATGCGAAGGCGCACCCGACTTGGGTGAAGAGAAAAATAACCATTTAATAGGTAAACTCATCGGTTACCTGATCACCGATTTCATGAAAGCCAACGATCCAATGATTGGGATCATTAGTAATATGAGTGTCGATTTTTCGATCGTAAAACCCACTTCAATTAAATAACCTATCTTTGCTGAGATTTTCAGACGATTGAATACTGAAAACCTAATACAATTTATTTATGTTATTTGAAGATTTATCACTCTCTAAAAGTATCCAAAAAGCCGTTTTTGAAGAAGGCTATACCGAGGCAACTCCAATACAAGAACAGTCCATTCCAATCGTTTTAGCTGGAAGGGATTTAATTGGTTGCGCACAAACGGGCACCGGGAAAACTGGCGCATTTGCCATTCCGATCATCCACCAATTGCACCGTATTGTCGGTTCATCGAATAAAAAGAAACAGATTCGCGCGCTGGTCGTTACGCCTACACGTGAACTCGCCGTTCAGATCGGCCAGAACTTCGATCGCTACGGAAAATATACAAACCTTACCCAATTGACGATCTTTGGTGGCGTTTCACAAGTTCCACAAGTTGATGTATTGCGCAAAGGTGTCGATGTTTTAATCGCCACGCCGGGAAGATTGCTCGACCTAAACAAACAAGGCTACATCGATTTAGATCATTTGCACGTTTTGGTTTTGGATGAAGCTGACCAAATGCTCGACATGGGTTTTGTCAATGACGTCAAGAAAATTGTAAAACTCACGCCCAATAACAGACAAACATTATTGTTTTCAGCGACGATGCCGATTGCGATTCGCGAACTTGCGGAAATGTTTTTGAAAGATCCTGCGACGGTTACCGTTTCACCCGTTTCTTCAACCGCTGAAAAAGTCGAACAACGCGTTTACTTTGTTGACAAAACCGAGAAAAGAAACCTATTATACCATTTAATTCGCAACGAAAAGTTATCGGATGTGCTCGTGTTTTCCAGAACCAAACATGGAGCAGACAATGTCGTTAAAGCATTGCGTAAAAAAGGCGTTGCTGCCGAAGCCATTCACGGCGATAAATCACAGACAGCCAGACAACGTGTACTCGATGCATTCAAAGCCAAAGAAGTTGGTGTACTGATCGCAACTGATATTGCAGCGCGCGGTATCGATATCGATCAATTGCCGTATGTGATTAATTTCGATCTGCCTAATATTCCTGAAACGTACGTTCACCGTATCGGGCGAACTGGTCGTGCCGGAAATGGCGGTGTAGCGATTTCATTTTGCAGTAAAGATGAAGCGCCTTATTGGAAAGACATACAGAAGTTGATTCAAGTGGATGTGCAAACCATTTCAGATCATCCGTGGCCATGGCACGAAGGCAGTCCCGAAGTGGAAGCAGCGCCACCGAAAAACTCAAACAGAAGTGGCGATGCTCATAAATCAAGGAAGTCGAACACCTCGAAACAAAATAAAAAACGCTGGTATTAATTTCTGACGTCGATCAAACAAGATCGGAATTTTAGTTTTAGAAGTTGATGCTGGTTGATTCTATAAAACGAGTCCATTATGAAAATACCGATATTCTATTTTCCCGGAGCAAAATCAGTGAAATACATTTTCATAGAAAAAAGATACACGACTCCAAGATTTGCGATTCCGATTGGCTGCGATTGCCATCCCACTTATGTTTTACAGAAATACCACATCAGGAAAGATAGCTTGCCTTTCGACTGGTTGTTTACCGATCCTAAAAAAGGGCTTGATTACGTTAGGTTAAACCTCAATGACAAGTTCTCGCTTTTCTTATCGGAGCTCATCCGAAATGACCAAGGCGTTGTGGTATCGAATAATTATGGCTTTGCTGAATTTCCACATGAACCGGATTTGATTGAGAGTGAACAAACAAAACAAAAAATCAAAAGAAGAATTGCGAAATTTTTAAGTCTGTTCGCATCAAAGGACATCATGTTCATTTACTGTCTTCCAAGTGTCAGTTTCAATAATGAAAGTGAAATCGACGCGTTCATCGCTTCTATAAACGATTTTTTAATAACAATAAAACCTAACGATTCGCTACACATTTACCAACGGTACGATGATAGTTTGGAGGAGCATAAAGCATTAAACGCGTTGCTTGCATCCAAAATACCGAAGCATGAAAGGCTTCATTTTACGAGTTACATCCGATATTTGAATCTTGGTGGCGGGGTTTGGGGCGATTACAAAGCGTATAAAACATTGTTTCGAAATTTAAACATCGATCTAATTCCAAGGTTTCCTAAAATCTACTTGAAAGGCTTAGTGATTACTTAAGACTCATTTGCTCTTGCATCATCTCAAATAACTTTCCGGGTTCAAATGGCTTAATGATAATATCATTCATTCCCGAAGCGTAAACTTGTTCCTTAATTTCTTCTTTGTCAAAAGCCGTCAAAGCGATAATTGGCGTACTGATTCCGAGGTTTCGTATCCTTTTACTTGTATCAAAACCGTTGATAATCGGCATGTTGATATCCATTAAAATGACATCATACTTTTGCGTTTCCAATAAATGCAGTGCCGCAAAACCATCGGCTACCATATCGCATTTTATGTTGTTCTTATCCATGATTTTTTGGGTCACCAGTTGATTGATCTTATTGTCTTCCACAACCAATACTTTCAAAAGCGCGGTGAAATTCGTATCGACAAGTGCAGCGGTCTCGAAATTATCATCAATATCAGCCGACGCAAAGCCAATCGTGAATGTAAATTCAGTTCCGATGTTGGGTTCACTTTTCAAATGAATTTTACTCCCGAAAAGTGCAATCAGTTTCTTCACAATCGACAAACCCAATCCGGTTCCTTGATAATCTTCATCGGTGCGGCTGACCTGCACAAACATATCGAAGATTTTCTCTTGATCGGATGGTGCGATTCCAATGCCGGTATCGGCAATTTTAAATTCGATATTGTGAATGCCGGCTCCGAAACCAACTTGATTTAAAGCGATTATCACCTTTCCATTTCGGGTGAATTTCAAAGCATTGCTCGTCAAATTGATGATGATTTGGGACAAACGCAGTCGATCGCCCATTAGAAACTTTGGTATATTGTTATCGATCTGCACGATCAATTCATTTGCATTATTGTCAGCGATGTACTGCACGGCATTTCGTATCGCCGTCATCTCCTCGTAGATGTTGAAAATCACTTTTTCCAAAACCAGATGCTTTTCATCCATCTTGTTGAGTTGCAAAATGTCGTTGACCAGCGATAGTAGGTAGCGGGCTGAAAACTTCAATGAACTCAAATGCGGGCTGTCGATTAGTTCCTTATGCTCGTCCGAAATAATATCAGTAATGCCTACAACGCCATACAAGGGCGTGCGCAATTCGTGCGTGATTGTCGAAACGAACTGCGATTTCATCAACGATGCTTCCTCTGCTTTTTCTTTTGCAATTTTCAATTCGGCATTGGCTTGCAGCAATTCTAAGTTGGCTTTTTTTCGAAACCTATTCGTACGATACAGCGTAAAAATCAAGATCAAAAAGACGACTGATAACATCGAGAAAAGTAATGTGATGTTTTTCGTTTCTTTTAATTTTTGCAGGTGCTTCTCATTTTCCAATTCGATGCGTTCGAGCTGGATGCGGTATTCATCAAGTTCAATCTGCATCGCCGATTCTTTCAACAGGTTTTTCTTTTCTTCTGAATAGGTCACTTTGCTCAAGCTGTTGCACTTTTGCTGGTACAGCTTTGCTAAATCGGGTTGCTTGTTTCTTTCATAATGCTCAGCAAGGTTTTCATAAACATTGATCAAAAAGTTGTTCATCTTATGCTGTTCTGCAGTGGCGATGGCTTGTGAAAAATACTGCAACGCACGTTCGGGTTGGTTCATATGAGAATTGTAAATCCCAAGCAATGAAAGCAGCGTAAACCGCATTTCGCTGGTGCCTTTGCGATTCACGTAATCCTGTGACTGGCGAACGAAGATTATTCCGTTTTTAAAATCATTTATTGAAAAATAAGCGCTCGCAATATTGAGTTTGGTGTAGGTAATCTGCACGCTGTCATTAATTTTGGTCGCGTACTCCAATGATTTTTTGTAGTATTTAATCCCTTTATTGACATCAATCTTACTGAAATAATAAACGCTGCCGAGATTGCTGTATATCCAATCGTTGAGCGAATCGTTTTTAGTCCGAGAAGCATATGCTAGTGCTTTGTTGTAGAAACCGATCGCATGTTCTGATTGCGAAAATTCGTCATAAATGGCGCCAATCGCATTGTAAGAATGGGCAATCAGGTAATCATCATTGATTTTAAAGGAGCGCACCAAAGCTGATTTGGAAAGGACTAGGGCTTTGTCATATTCGCCATCAATGAAATATTGTCCAGCTTTATTGATTTGATTTTCTATGGCTGCCTTTTCGTTTTGAGCATATGCGCTATGCAACAAGAGAAAGCATGCAATCAGTATGTATTTTTTCACAAATGAGCGTTCGTATGGTTTATAAAAAACAATCCCAACATAGTCGGGATTTTTCATTTTCAAAAATATTACTTTAAATATTAATTCCTAATCAATTTTCTATATTTCAATCGTTTCGGTGTCAAATCACCACCCAGACGTTTCTTTTTGTTCTCTTCATATTCTGAAAATCCACCTTCGAAATAATAGACATCGGAGTTGCCTTCGAAAGCTAAAATGTGTGTACAGATTCGGTCTAGAAACCAACGGTCGTGGGAAATAACCACCGCACAACCCGCAAAATTCTCCAAACCTTCTTCTAAAGCACGAAGCGTGTTAATATCCAAATCATTCGTCGGCTCATCGAGTAGCAAAACGTTTCCTTCTTCTTTCAAGGTCATCGCCAAATGCAGCCGGTTGCGTTCCCCGCCGGAAAGCTTGCCCACTTTTTTGTTTTGATCGCTGCCGCCGAAGTTGAAACGTGACAGATACGCTCTCGAATTCACCTGACGACCGCCCATCATAATGAGTTCCTGTCCGTCGCAGAAGTTTTCCCAAATCGTTTTATTAGGATCGATATTCGAATGCGCTTGGTCGACATAGGCAATTTTTACAGTATCGCCGACAGAGAATTCCCCGCTGTCGGTTTGCTCTTCACCCATGATCATTCTAAAAATGGTCGATTTACCTGCTCCGTTTGGTCCGATAATGCCGACAATTCCGGCTTGTGGCAAAGTGAAATTCAAATTGTCATACAACAATTTATCGCCGAAAGCTTTGGCTACATTTTTAGCCTCAATGACATTCGTTCCGAGACGCGGTCCATTGGGTATGTAGATCTCGAGTTTCTCATCGAGTTGTTTTTTGTGTTAAATTTGCAATTTATAATAGATATGCAAAACCCCTTTTTTTTTTGTTTTTGGGCCTTTAGCACCTTGAAAAACCCAAAAAAAAACGAGCTCTAAAGATTT
>JANPJB010000134.1:0-43419 GCA_031425295.1 Flavobacterium sp.
CCCCGATAGTAGTGGAAATCCTTTGTTGCCGTTGTTCGGCAGCAAAGATTGCAACGAATAGCGGGATCAGCTCCTGATTCTAAATTTAAACAAAATTATCATTTTTTTTGAATCCTAAACCCTTTATCTTTGCCAAAACAATTTTGACATGAGTTTAAAGGATTATCTGAAAAGCCGGGTTTTTGTAGTGCAGGTTTTGATTGGGATTTCGATTATTGCCGTCTTGAGTTATTTGTTCTTTCATTGGCTCACGTTTACAACGGATCATGGCAACGAAATTACGGTTCCCGATTTGCGCAAACTTAGCGAACAGCAGGTCGAGGAGAACCTTGATGCACTGGATTTAGAATACGTACTGCTGGACAGCGTCGATTTTAAAAAAGATTATCCGAAACACAGCGTGGTTGAGCAAGATCCGATTGCGGGTTCGAAGGTGAAGAAAAACAGAAAGATTTACATCAAAATCAATTCTTCCGGTTTTACAACGGTCAAAATTCCGAACCTGATTGAAAAAACATACCGACAAGCGGTTCCGACTTTAAAAGCGCTCGGGCTCGAAGAAGGCACAATCACTTACAAACCGTATCTTGGAAAAGACATGGTGCTTGAAATGCGCTGGAATGGCAAGAAGTTGAATCCGGGCGATAAGGTTTTTAAATCCTCAAAAATTGATTTGGTGTTGGGCGATGGCAAAGTCGGTTTTGACGATACTGAACTTGATAGTATTCCGGCAATTCAAACTCCAACGGATGCAGAATAACGAGGACAGCCCCGAATTGGAGGACGAATTATACGAACATTTTCGCGTAGAAGTACCGAAAGGGCAGGAGTTCCTGCGCATCGATAAGTTTTTGATGCATTTCATTCCAAATGCAACGCGTAATAAAATCCAACAAGCTGCGACCAACGGTGACATTTATGTGAATAATGTTCCTGTCAAATCGAATTATAAGGTCAAACCACTCGACATCGTACGCATTCTGTTAGCACATCCGCCGTTTGAGAACCGGGTTGATCCGGAGAATATCCCGCTTGATATTGTTTATGAAGACGACGCTTTACTGCTCATCAACAAACCGCCAGGATTGGTCGTACATCCCGGTCATGGCAACTATACGGGCACTTTAGTGAATGCGCTGGCGTATCATTTTGAAAATCTGCCAATGAACAGCAGCGAACGTCCGGGTTTGGTGCACCGCATCGACAAAGACACTTCCGGACTTTTGGTGATTGCCAAAACGGAAGCCGCAATGACGCATTTGGCGAAACAGTTCGAAGCCAAGACTTCCGAAAGGGAATATGTTGCGATTGTCTGGGGCAATATCAAAGAAGATGAAGGGACGATTGAAGGCAACATCGCGCGCCACGTCAAAGACCGGATGCAAATGGCTGTTTTCGCCGATCCCGAAATTGGAAAACCAGCGGTGACACATTATAAAGTATTGGAGCGATTTGGGTATGTAACTATGGTTTCATGTGTGCTGGAAACCGGAAGAACGCACCAGATTCGCGTGCACATGAAGCATATCGGGCATCCGCTGTTTAATGATGAGCGTTATGGCGGTCATTTGATTTTGAAAGGTACTACCTTTACGAAATACAAACAATTTATCGACAACTGCTTTAAGATTCTGCCGCGACAGGCTTTGCATGCGAAGACATTAGGCTTTGTGCATCCGACAACGGGTGAGATGATGCGCTTCGATACTGAAATTCCCGATGACATGAAGGAACTCATTGAGAAATGGCGCGGATATTCAAAATCGAATGCTGCAGGCGAGGAAGAAGAGCAGTAGTGTATTCGTTTAATTTGATACAACCATGAAGTCACTTTTAATACTTTTAAGCCTTATCGTTAGCGGTCTTAGCTATTCCCAAAATGTGGTATTCCTTGAGAAAAACGATACGCTGCAAAAACCGACATACCAACAATTCATTTACATCAGCGATAGCACCGATATCTCAAACTCGATCTATGTCGCTAAAATAAAATCGGTAGGCAGTTTGCGCAATGTTGCCAATTTATACTTGCTCATTAAAACCCAAGCCCAGCATTACGGGGCGAATTCCTTTAAAATCGACAGTTTTAGAAAAATTGATTCCGAAACGGGTGAATTGGTCGTCTCGGCTTATTATAATGAAGATGATTTTTTTAATCTGAATTTCGACAATTTCCCTAAAAATAAAATCTTTGTTTTCGGAAGTCAGAATTTACGCGATAACCGAACGCAGAGTTATAAACTTAGAGGTGAAAAACTAGAAATTCAATCCGGAAAATACCAACAATTCGATATCGGCGTTGACGAAGAAGTCAAAGTCAATAAAGGTGGTTTCGCCGGTATGACTTTGTTCATTAAGCGCAGTCAGGAAGGGTACAGTAGTTTTCTGAACTTCTCAGGAATAGGCGTAAGTGGTGCAAGCGTAGGCATTGGCGCCGGCGGCGGTGTTGGTATTATGCTCAACACGGGAAGCATTAACAGGATCGAAAGCAATCTCGCTTTGGCTTTAATGAAAATGTATAGCGAGCAATAAATTATTTTTCCTTGTCACATATTATCGCATTTCCTTAAAAGTATCGCCTTGCGCAAAATCACCCGATTTATAGCCGCGATTGAACCAATACATGCGTTGTTCTGAAGTTCCATGGGTAAAGCTATCGGGTTCGACATGCCCTTGTATTTTGCTTTGAATGGCGTCATCACCAACAGCGTTTGCGGCACTTAATGCTTCTTCAATATCGCCTGGTTCTAGCATTTGGTTGGTTTGCTGACCGTAATGTGTCCACAATCCGGCATAGAAATCCGCCTGCAATTCCAGCGCTACTGAGAGTTTATTCGCTTCAGCTTCCGATTTTCCTTCTTGTAGCTGGCGCATGCGGGTTGAGGTGCCGAGTAAATTCTGCACGTGATGTCCGACTTCATGTGCAATTACATAGGCAATCGCAAAGTCACCGCCTTGGGCACCGAAGCGTGATTTGAGTTCTTCGAAAAAAGCGAGATCCATGTACACTTTTTTGTCAGTCGGGCAATAAAACGGACCAGAAGCTGCCGTTGCCGAACCACAACCGGTTTCGACATTACTCGTAAAAAGTTGCATTTTGGGATTCTCGTACGTGAGTCCGTTTTCCTCAAATATTTTTTTCCAAACATCTTCCGTATCTGCCAGAATGGTGGCGCAGAATTCGCCCATTTCCTTTTCAGCTGGGGTTAATTCCCGAGTTGTTTGTTCCGTGGTTTGGCCTTGCTGCAGCTGCTCGAGCATCGGTGTCAACTGCTGACCGTTTTCACCGCCGAAAACATTAATCAGTAAAATAATGATTCCAATGAATCCGCCACCTAAGGCTACTTTTCCACCTGAAACACCACGTCGGTCTTCCATATTGTCACTTTGTCTTCTACCGAGCCATTTCATATTCTAGTATTTTTTAAATTAAACATTGACCCATTTGGCAATAATCATCTCCAAAGTGTCTTTTATAATGGGTTTTGAGGCGTAATCGTCCATGCCGGCTTCAATGCATTTTTCTCTCTCGCCGACGACCGTTCCTGCGGTCAACGCAATGATCGGAATGTGTCGGGTTTGCATTTCGCGTATTTTTTTTGTCGCGACATAGCCGTTCATCACCGGCATCTGCACATCCATAAAGACAATATCGATGTCGTTGAGCTGAAATTTCCCGACCGCATCCTGACCGTCAATCGCTTCTATAAGCGTCGCATTCGGCAGGATTTGCTTGATTAATGTTTTCGCCAAAAGCATGTTAATCTTATTGTCCTCAGCAATTAAAACGTTTACAGCTAGTCCGAAATTGTTCGCATAGACATTTTCTAATCTTTCTATAGTTGTTGGTGCAATATTATTCTTCGAATCTTGTTCCGAAGCGATTGGTAATTCCACATCAAAGAAAAACTCACTGCCTTCGCCATAGGTGCTGATGAGCTGCAAGTGGCTTTCCATCAGGTTCAGCAATTGGTTGCAGATCGATAATCCGAGACCTGTGCCTCCGAATTTTTTTGTCGTCGAGGTATCTTCCTGCGAGAAGGCTTCGAATATTTTTTCCTGATTGCTTTTCTTGATCCCGATTCCGGTGTCTTTCACAGAAAAACGGAACATCGCTTTGTGCGTATTCTTTTTGATGATGTAAATGTGAAATTCGATTTTCCCCTTTTCGGTAAACTTCACCGCGTTGCTTAACAAATTGATCAAGATCTGTTTCAATCGGATGTAATCGATACGAACGAATTGCGGTACTTCTTCATGAATGTCAAGAATCAAATCGATGTTTTTGAGGTTCGATTCATATTTAATCAATTCAATGACTTGGTGCGACAGATCGATGAGGTTGTATGTTTCGATGTTGAGTTCTAGTTTTCCGGATTCTATTTTCGAGAAGTCGAGAATATTGCTAATGACTTCCATCAATAAATTGGCGGATTGGTTGACGGTATTCATGTACTGCTTCTGGAAATCTTCGAGTTTAGTGTTCATCAACAAATCGGTGAAACCAATGATTCCGTTCAGCGGCGTTCGGATTTCGTGACTCATATTCGCCAGAAATTCTGATTTGGCTTTGTTCGCAGCCTCGGCGATTTCTTTTTCTTTGAGCAGGCTTTCAGCTAATTTCCTTTCCGTGATATCGATGAATATTCCGCCGACAAACTCGATTTCACCATTCTTAATAATCGGTTCCCCAAATTCCTCAACCCACACGGAATGCCCTTTTTTGTGGATGATGCGATAGGTCAGGTGGATTTTATTGCGTTGGCTAAATAATTTTCTAGCCACCGCCGTGAATTCACCGATGTCTTCCGGATGTACCAAATCGATGTAATAAAGCTTATTCTCCAAAAAGTCCGATTTTGGATAGCCGGTCAGGTTTTCAATTTCGTCGTTCAAATAAATTTTCGACCATTTTTCGTCGCATTTCGACAAGTAAACCGTTCCCGGAATATTGTTTGCTAGCAGTCGGAATTTTTCTTCGCTCTGCTGGATTTCGGCTTCATTAGCAATACGCTCGAGTGACGCTGCAATATTGCCTGCTAGTGTTTGTAGGATTTTGATTTCATCGTCGGTCCATTCACGTTCGTATTGGCAATCGTCGAGTCCGATAAAGCCGGTGAGTTCCTCTTTGATGAATATCGGAATGATCAAAATCGATTTGATATTGCTTTCCATCAAAAGTGTTTTCAGGAAAGAGTCTTCGAGCTTTCTCGTAAAGGTGTGAAATGATTTGCGTTTTTCTGCCTTTTCAACAAGCTGGTAAAGCCTTTCGTGCGGATGATCTTGCGGCGGTACGACCAGTAATATCTCGTTTTGTCTTTCCCATTTATATTTCGGACTGATCAAATTGGTTTTCGGATCATTCTCATAATAATACAAATGATCGACATTCGTTACTTTTCCAATGATCGGATAGGTTTCCGCAAAAATGTCGCGCTGGTTTTTGCTGTTTAAGAATTTCTCGGTACACAGTGCCATCGCAGAAAGAAGGTCGCTTTTATACGCCAGTGTTTTTTCAGCTTCAAGACGCAACTGCGATTCGACAGCTATGACAATCAGATCGCTGACCGACCGCGCAAACCCTACGTCTTCGTTATCCCAATTTTTTATTTTGTCGACCGTTTCAAAACAGAGGATGCCGTGGAGTTCACCATTGCTGAAAATCGGGGTGTCGAGCAACGAACAGATTTTGTTTTTCGGTATGTAATTCAGACACAATTCCCTGGTGATGGATTCCTTGTAGACATCGCTTGCAACGATCTGCATCTCATTTTCTATGGTATGGAAATAGCTCGGATATTCTGAGCGGGTCAAAGTAATTCCTTTTTCAAATTTATCTTTGTCGACGTTGTATAAATTCTGGCATTGGATCTTATCAGGATAATAATTCCAGAAACTGGCCCGGTTGATTTCCATCGTTTTGGCAACGATTTCAAGAATCTCTTTTAATATGCTCTCGAAGTTTTCCTGCCCCGAGTAGCTTTTCGCCATAAAATTCTTGAGCTTGTCATTATATTTTTGGCTTTTATCATGGCTTTTTATTTTGTCAAATTCCAGATTTTTAAGCATCGTTATATCACGCGCAATGGCAGAATAACCGATGATGTTTCCGGAACCGTCTTTTTTGGCAGTGATTTTTTGCGATACCCAGAATTCTTCCCCATTTTTTTTGAATCCGGGGAATTCCATGATTTCGTTATCATTAATCTTAAAATTAGTATTGTCGATCGACTGTAGCACAGAAGCTATATAATCGGTTCTGATGAATTCCGTAAAATGTCTGTTGATCACGTCTTTCGAATCATAACCTAACGTCTGTTCACAGAACTCATTGATAAACGTAAAATGACCATTGAGATCGGTTTCAAAAATAATGTCGTTCGCTGACTGAACGAGGTTTTTATACTGATCTTGGGCTTGTATCTGCTCGGTTACATCCTGTCCGATTCCGATAACAAGGTCTTCATTAAATTTTTTGTCCTTCCATTGGATGTATTTGTATTCGCCGTTTTTGCATTTAAGTTTTCGGATGTGCGAGCGGTTATCGACATAGTCTTGATGATAATCTTCACCAATAAAATCGGGATCTTCAGTAAGAATCCAAAATCCGAAACCCAGCATTTCCTTGGGAGTATATCCCAATATTTCAATAACCGATTCGCTGCAAAAGGATACTTCTCCTTTTTTGTTTGTAGCAATCGTTAGCGAATTTCCCCTATTGACGATCTCGTTGGTAAACCGCAGTTTGTCTTGCGTATTCAAAAACGTAATGTGCTGAATGTAATGAATGAAAACGATCAGGAAGACGTAATTTAGTAGAATCAGTATCAGGTGAAAATGCATCCATTGCTGCTGGATTGCAACACACAAGAAAATAATGACTAGACCCACGAATGCCCAATAAATCTTAACTGGTTTTAAGATCTGAAATGAGAAGAAAAATCCGACGACAAAACCCAATGTCGGAATAATGTCAAATTCATGCATTACCATGTTGCGCGCTATGAAAGCAAAGTACAAGAGGAAGAAACCCATGAATGTCGCGTGGTTATGCCGATTGAAAAACTTATTTCTCTTCGTTAAAAAATAAAGTGAAATTAGTATCAGACCAATGACAAAACTCGATGCTAGCAAACTTTTGGGCCTGACGGAATAGATTTCAAATATGATTTCGAAAATGGGCAGTAAAATTCCAAGAAATAGGAAGTATAATTGGTATTCCTTGTCGAAAGCGTCGAGCTGCATGTGATTTTCGACATCCTTCTGCAGAAAATGTTTGTTGATCTTGAAAAAATTGAAAACCAAAAAACCCATCAAAAGAAACAATATCGGTAAGATCACCCAGAAAACGTGGGCATGATTCGTTGCGAAATTAGTCATTTTAAACCCTTGGTAGGGTGCATCGTTTATACCGAATGAGAATCCAAGGAATGAAGTTAAACTACAGACATCCTTTAAGCCAAATAGTATCAATTGCATTATTTACGTTACTTTCGGTTGTTACTTTATTGCCACATCTTTCGATCAGAAAAGTAAGAAAAAAAAACAACATGAAACGATTATCAGGGGAAATTACGGTTTAATTTTAAGGGCATTGATTTTATTCCATTGGCGTCGATTCAGCTGCAATTTCGACCGGCATTTCCGCAGCATCATCGCCCAGAATTTCGCTGTAAATGGAGTAGTGCATCGCGTAGATAAACGGCAGTGTAAAAAAGAGCCCAATGCAGAAGCCAAAAATTCCGACAAGCATGAAAATGGTCGACACAATCAGCAGCGCCAATAAAATAAAAAATTGTTTCGATACGACGATGATGCTGCCTTCAATCGCTTCCATGGCTGTCAAGTTGCCGAAAATAATCAGTGGAATGCTCAGGAAAGTCAGTGTCGATACGAAAAAACTCATCAGCATGCCCAACAACGGGAACCCAACCCATTGCAGCCCCACTGAAAACGAAGTCGAAAACAGTGCAATGACCAAAGCGGCCATTACGAGTTCTTTAAAGTAAACGGTTTGGTAATAATGGAAAATGGTTCCCACTGAAAAATTTTCACCTTTAAAAGCAGATTGCGCCATTTTAATCAATCCGGCGTTGAGTGGACTGACCAAAGCGGTCAAAATGACCAGGGTAAACATGTAGCCGGCGAGCCACAACATCGACATATTTTCGACTTTAAACTGCGCCAAAGAATCTGTTGAAACGGCAAGTCCGATAATCCCGACGGCAAGAAATCCGAACAGCATGACAATTAGTATAGTCACTAGTAATATCGCAAGGCCGGCATTTAAAGCGATCTTTTTATAGTTCTCGAAGGCGTTATTAAAGACGGTTCCGAAATCAATATAATAACCATTGGCTTTGAGTTCTTGAAGGGTTTGTTTTGTCTGCATGTTGGTTTGTTTTGTTTCGGTTTCAATAATACGATTTTTTTTAGTTTAATCGTTCACAGTAATCTTAGATTCATTTTTAGGAGCTGATCCCGCTATCATTCCAATCTTTTTATGCTGAAACGAGTTCAGCCTAAAAAGGATTTTCCCTTCAAACGAAGTTCACTGAACTCCTATGAAAATATTAACCCGTGAAGTAATCGGGGCTAGGCCATTCCACTTAAAAAGCAGATCCGATTAAACAATGCCGAGATTCCACGATTCCACATTTCAAAACCAACGCAATAATTTCCGAATCGTTGCCAATTTATTGCCATAAGGTGCATACCGAAACGGCAGATCAAGCCAATTGGATTTCTTGACAATCGCTTTATGGTGTGAAAACGCATCGAAACTCAACCGCCCATGATACGCGCCAACACCCGAATTCCCGACACCGCCAAATGGGAGTCGACTATTCGCAAAATGAATCACGGTATCATTCACACAGCCACCGCCGAAAGCATAGTCCGCGATGATTTTTGTTGTAAACGCCTGATCAGTGGAGAAAACATAAAGCGCCAACGGTTTCTCATATCGGTTGATGACATTCTCGATGTCAGCATCATTCTGATACGATAGTATCGGCAGTATCGGACCGAAAATCTCGTCTTTCATCAAAGCACTTTCCATGTTGGGTTCGTCGATCAATGTCGGCGCTATAAAGAGATCGTTCGCATCGCTTGCGCCACCAAAAACAATACGCTTTCCTTCAAGCAATTGGGTTAGTCGCTGCCAGTTTTTGAGGTTCACAATGCGGCAAAAATCTTCGGAATGCTGTGGATTCTCTGTATAGGCAGCTTTGAGTTCAGTACTCAGTAAAGCGGTGAAACTTATTTTAACTGCGGAATGTACCAGCAGATAATCAGGTGCGATGCAAGTCTGTCCGGCATTGATGAATTTTCCCCAAACAATACGTTTCGCAGCCAGCTCCAAATCAGCCGTTTGATCGATAATGCATGGATTTTTTCCACCCAATTCGAGGGTTACCGGTGTCAGGAATTCCGCCGCGGCCTTTGCAACGATTTTTCCAACGCCGACGCTTCCGGTGAAGAAAATATAGTCCCAACGTTTGGCAAGCAGATTTTGGGCTACTTCATGATCGCCTTCGACGACGTCAACATGGTTTTTATCAAAGATCTTGGAAACAATTTCAGCAATGATTTGAGCGGTATTTGGTGTGAGTTCCGAAGGTTTTAGAACGACCTGATTTCCGGCAGCAACCGCAGCGATCATCGGGCAAATGGCTAACTGAAAAGGATAATTCCACGGCGCGATAATTAGTACTTTGCCATAAGGTTCCTTGTAAATGAAATCGCGCGACGGGAAATTCAAAAGCGAAGGCAAGATGCTTTTGGGTTTTGACCAGCGGTGTATGTTTTTGATGGTCGACTTCAATTCGGATTTCACAAAACTGATTTCTGTCAAAACGCCTTCAAAAAAAGGTTTTTTAAAATCATTGTACAATGCTTGAAGAATGCGGTCTTCTTGAACTTCAATTTCCTTCAGCAATTGAATCAGTAACGCTTTTCGCACGTTGATGTCGGTTTTGTAATTCATAATATAGGGTTTAAGCCACGAATGCACGAATTAAAAAAAATCCGTGCATTCGTATTAAAAAATCTTTGCGGTTGTTATAAAAATGCCCAACGGAAACCCATATTGAAATCGATTTGCTTGCTGTCATTGATCAGTGCGCTGATTACAGAACCTGAACCCATGTAGAATCCGCCCAATCTAAAACCCAGTCCAGTGTTACCGCCTGAAAATTCACTATTTGAAAATGGAATATACGCCTCAAAAAATCCAAGGTTAATTCTTGGAATAATGCTGTAACTATTTTGCGCCGTAATTTGTGTATTGCCATTGTTGTCCTGCAATCTTTGTTGCATCTGTGCCGTGATGAAGAATTTATGATATACTTTAAAATCTCCGTAAATATTGAATGTTGTAGGAAGTTTTACTTTGAAATCTTCATTGCTGCTGGTTTTACTTAAATATCCACTATTAAGCAGCGTTTGCTCAATATCTTTAACGCTTTCAGCATCTTCGAATACGCTCAGATCTAAACCTGGACCTACATCATTGATCTCGAGAATGTAAGAATTTGAAGAATTTCTGGTATCGCTGAAAGTCATCGTGCCGATATTACGTATTGCCATGCCCGCATTGATCTTATATTTTTTAGGATCCGCAGGATCTTTCCATTGGTAGTTGATTCCTAAATCGGTAGCGAAACCATTCAAGCCGCCGAAAACCTTGCTTGTGTAATCTGCAAAATCAGTTCCGCCATCTGCAAGGCTACCTGAATATGAAAAATTGAGGTTGGCAGTTGCATCATTAAGATAAACGCTGGTTCCGAAGTTGGTGATTGTACCACTAAATGCATCAGCACCAATGTTCGTATACGAACCTGGAAATAATAATTTTAGGGTTAGACCCGCGTTGAATTTGTGCATGTCGTTATCATATACTGTTCTTGCAGCGGATAGCCCAATTTCTCCCCACGAAGTACCATTGATTCTCTGATTGTAGTCATTGCTGATTGTGGTGGAACCTCCGATGATTATTGGTGTATTGAGGATTGCATCTCCTAAATTCGGATCAACATCAATAACATCTGCTTTTACATAACCCTTGGTAGTCAGCGCAAAACCCCATTTTTGCCAACGCATTGCCACGCCCGGGCCGGAAAATTCTGTATCGATACTGGCATTGACTGCGGAGTTACCTTCAAAAATCAAATCTTCAAGATCGGTATCCGAGTCGAGGTCGCTCAAACTGACAATATTGTTCGAAAAATTGAAACTAAAGCCGGAAATATTGACTTCAAATTTTTTGGAAAGGTTTGAGAATTCTGCTGGATTGAGTGCACCATTGAGGATTCCCGCGCGACTTGAGGTATTAACTCCAATGAAATGATCTTGGGCAAAACCAATACTGGCACAGATCAAGCATACAAAAACAATTACTTTCTTCATAATAAAAACTTTTTGACTGGTTAAAAATAACGTTACAATTTAGGATGATAGTTTGTAAAAATACATTTAAAAGTATTTTAAACTGCATTCCACACCGAATTATTTGGAGCTGGCGCTACAATTTCAAGGTTTTCCTTTGAAACCGGATGTATAAAAACCAGTTTTCTGGAATGAAGATGAATTCCGCCATCGGGATTGCTGCGGTCGAAACCATATTTCAAATCGCCTTTGATCGGACAGCCGATTGCCGCCAATTGCGCCCGTATTTGATGGTGCCTTCCCGTATGCAGATTGATCTCGAGTGCGAAATACGCGTTGAGTTGACTTATGATTTTATAATCGAGTTTCGCGATCTTACTATCCGGAACTTCGTTCAAATGTGCTTTCGAAGTATTATTTTTCTCGTTGCGTTTCATATAATGCACCAGCGTATCCTCGTCTTTCTCAGGTCTGTTTTTCACAACTGCCCAATAGGTTTTCTGTGTTTCGCGGTTGCTAAACATTTCATTGAGCCTAGTCAATGCTTTACTGGTGCGCGCAAAAACGACAATGCCGCTGGTTGGGCGATCAAGGCGGTGCACCACGCCCAAAAAAACTTCACCAGGTTTGTCATACTTGTCTTTGATATATTCCTTAACGACTTCCGACAATGGTTTGTCACCGGTTTTGTCGCCTTGTACAATGTCTCCGACACGCTTGTTAATGACAATGATGTGGTTGTCTTCGTGCAGGATTTGTAGGTTCAATTTGTCGCTTATTATTTTCATTGGAAATCGGTTGGTTTACTGTTTCTTAATAAAAATATTGCCTGCAATGCTTCTGAGTTCAGGACCGCTTTTTTTGTTTTCAATTTCAATGGAACGCAACTCGATCTTGATTTTAAAAGCCGCATTCGAGCCGGTCAATGTCATTTCGGAAACCGGCAAACTTGCGTTGACACCATTGCCATGTTCTTTGCTAAGCTTTGCGAGCAGGGCACCCAAATCGAATCTGAAATTGTCATTCGTACTTTTGAGTTGCAAACTGACTTGTGGTTTGTTGGTAAAAGTCATTTGATAATCGATATCATTGAGTTTGAAACTCGTGACTTTGTGGTCTTTTGAAGCGTAATTATAGCATTGAAAATCAACTAGGTAATCATAACCCGAAATTTGCGTAATGTCGTTCTCGTGATTTGAACTGTAGTTCGCGAACGCATCGCGGTTTTCGGAGTTATGCCAATTGTTATCTAACCCCATCGAACGCAGGTATACATCGGCTTCATTGTCGAAATAATAGTAAAGTTGACCTTGATCTTTTTTTGATTTTTTGACCGTAACAATCGCATCTATATTTTGTTTAAACCAAGGACGGATTTTAGAAAAACCATGATGGTCATCTAAATATTCAAGAATTGATTTTACCTCATTGTGTAAGGTATCACTTAGTACGCCTTCATTTTTCAATTCATTTTTAGCATACAATCGCGGCAAGCTGTCCTGAATCCACAAAGCTTCGTTTTTGATTTTTCCATTAACGAGTATTTTCGACTGCGCTAAAATCGTTTGAAGTCGATTGACTTGCGATCGTTCACTCACCGAAAACATGCCCCAAGGACCGAATGAAATTAGCACCAATACAATAAGCAACGATGTTGGAATGAACTTAATATTGGTTTTTCCCAAAGCTGTGTAAAGACAGACCAGCGTGATCCAAATGGCCAACAGTAAGACCGCGTATCGGTTGATCGTGATGCCATAATCATTAATGCGCATGAAAATCGCAATAAACAAAAGCACCAACAACGGTATCAGTACAAAATAATAACCTCTTGAGGATTTTTTAATCCACGTATGTTCCTGCTGTTCGCCATACGGATGTAGTAGCAGGAATGTCAAGATCCCCAATATTGAAACGAAAATTATGAGGTACGCCACGATGCCTTTTGGCCAATCGGAAGTGATCAGAATTTTGGTTCCGTAGGTGTATAAGATCAATAAATACAAGCCTAACAGCGGTAACAAAATGTATTGCGAAAATATGCGAAGTCCTTTCGGATAATCATAAATGCCATCCAAATGATCAAAATCTGCCGGAATGCCGCTGACGAAAAACCAAGTGTTGAAAAAGCCAATCGTGGCAATCCAGATTTCGAAATAGAGTGGCTCATGAATCTCGACATCAAAGAGCAATTTTAAAGCCGTTAAAGCAATGACCAATCCCACAAAAATAAACCCGGAATACAGCATCGAAAGCAAAATCCGAAGGAATAAAATTTTGTTGTAGTGCCAGAATCCGTTGAGCTGCTTGCTGAAGGCGAACGGGATAATCGACACCAAAAGATGGCACGTAATATTATACAAACCATATTTTATATACGGCAAAGTTGTGTTGTGCGTAGAATCGATGTTGGGCAACGTAAAATAAATCGCAACCAAAACCAAGGTTGCCAAGACATTCACGTAGACCATCTTCTTGCGGTCGAACTTTTTTTTGTCCGACAATATCGTCGCGCAGAAATACAACGGAATACCAATACTCATGCACAACATCACATTAATGTAAGGCAAAATGTTCGGAGTGTCTTTGTGGACTTCAATCAAATAAATCCCTAAAACAACTGCCAACAGCGCGGAAATAATCGTCAGCGGAAATCTTTTGAAAGAATGCCCGGCATTTGCAATCAGAAAATGTATCGAAGGAAGTTTCATTGAGATAGCGTCAGGATTTAATGCGAGTCCAATAGGGTCGGAATTTAATATTGTTCCTTCTCGTTCGGAAAATCTTTCGACTTCACATCGCCGACATACTGTGCGATCGCGGTTGTCATTTGTTCGTATAGATCGAGGTAGCGTCTCAAGAAGCGTGGACTAAACTCATTGTTCATCCCAAGCATGTCGTGGATCACCAAGACTTGTCCGTCAACGCCGCCGCCAGCGCCGATGCCAATCACGGGAATCGAAATGCTTTTGGCTACTTTTTCAGCGAGATGCGCCGGAATTTTCTCGAGTACGATCGCGAAGCACCCTAATATTTCAAGCAATTTAGCGTCTTCAATGAGTTGTTCGGCTTCTTCGTCTTCTTTCGCTCTGACGGTATAGGTTCCGAATTTGTATATGGATTGCGGGGTCAATCCCAAGTGGCCCATCACGGGAATTCCGGCATTGAGTATTTTCTTGATGCTGTCTTTGATTTCAGCGCCGCCTTCCATCTTCACGGCATGTGCACCGCTTTCCTTCATGATCCGGATCGCAGAGCGTAACGCTTCTTTCGAGTCGGATTGGTAGCTTCCGAAAGGCAAATCAACAACAACCAAAGCCCTTGTGATGGCGCGCACAACGCCCGAAGCGTGGTAGATCATTTGGTCGAGCGTAATCGGAAGTGTCGTTTCATGGCCAGCCATCACATTGCTCGCAGAATCTCCGACGAGAATGACATCGATACCGGCGGCGTCAACGATTTTAGCCATTGTAAAGTCGTAGGCGGTCAACATCGAAATTTTCTCACCATTTTCTTTCATCTCAATCAGCGATTTCGTGGTGATTCTTTTATAATCTTTTTTGGCGACAGACATAAGTGTTGTTTTTGTTGCTGTAAAAGTAATAAAATCGAATTGAGTTTCTAAGTTATCAAAACCAATTCAACCGTTCTTGTAACAATTTTTTGAAAGTACGGACTAACGTTTTGATTTTGGGATGTATAACTTAAAATTTGAGCGTATGCCAACTCATTTTAAAACTTGGAAAAAAGCAAACGGTAATCATTATACATTTTACAAGCTTGAAGAAAAGATCGGAGCAATGACTATTGAAATGTCTGTTTTTGAGAAAAAAGCAAGCTTTCTGATTGGCGAAGAACAATTCACCGTAAAACATGTTGGGTTTTGGAAAAGCAACATCGAAATCGAAGATGCAAAAGGCAATGTTGTCCTAAAAACGTATAACGAAAAATGGTACGCCAACACTTCGATCGTGGAATTCGACAACAGAAAACTCAAACTCATCATTCGAAACAATCCTTTGGCGGAATACGCGATCGTTGACGGAGATAAAGAAATTTTAGCGTATGGTCTGGATACCAACGAAGGAAAAGCGATTACCCGAATTCAAACTTCAATACACAACAAAACTTACCTGCTCGATTTTCTACTTTGGTATTTATTTGTTCCGATTGCGCACGAAAATATGGGTGAGAACATTACCTTCACGATGTTATTGCTGAACTGAAAAAATCTTATGAAAAAACGCGCGCTCTTCTTCATTGTAATCTTCAGTCTCAATGCCAATGCACAGAATGAAGACGTCAAAAACACGATTCAAACCTTTTTTGAAGGCTTCCACCACCGCGATACGATTTTGCTGCACCAAGTTTGCGCCGACAAAATGATCCTGCAAACTATTGAAGAGAACGCCACTGGCAATCGGTTATCCGAAGAACCGCTGCATTTCTTCTACCGCTCGATTGCATCAATCCCGAAAGATCTCAAAATCAACGAACTGATTTTGAGCTACACCATTCAAGTTGATGGCGCGATGGCCCACGCTTGGACACCTTACGAGTTCTACGTCAATGGCAACCTGAGCCATAAAGGCGTCAATGCGTTTACGCTGTTTAAGGAAAAAGAAAGCTGGAAAATCGTTTACATCATTGATACGAGAAGGAAGTAGCATTTAGCATTTTAAATTTTAGATTGGAGGAGCCGGGAACCTGCTGTACATTATATCTTTTGTGCCGAACGCCGCCACAAAAAGATGCCATTACCATCAGGGCTAGGCATTCGATTTGGGAATTACTATCTTTACAAGGCGAAAAACCTTAGATTTGCACCATAAATTTGCACCTCAATTGAAAAAAATACTCATCATTGACGACGAAGAAAAGCTTCGCGGGCTGCTCGCCAGAATTGTAAAATCTGAGGGTTTTGACGTTCTTGAAGCCCCAGATTTAAAGTCAGGTTTTAAAAAGTTAGAACACAATGATGTTGATGTAGTGCTTTGCGACGTCAAACTTCCCGATGGCAATGGTGTTGATTTTCTTCAAAATATTAAATCAAGTTTTCCTTTGATTGAAGTGATTTTGCTGACGGCATTCGGTAAAATTTCCGATGGTATTCAAGCGATGAAGAACGGTGCTTTCGACTACATCGTCAAAGGCGACGACAATGATAAAATTATTCCGTTGCTACACAAAGCTTTAGACAAAGCGCAGCTCCAAAAGAAAGTATTGCAACTTGAGAAACGCATAGCGGATAAATATTCCTTTGAAACGATTGTTGGAAAATCAAAAGGACTTGCGCAGGTAATTGATCTGGCCAAAAAAGTAGCCAAAACCAATTCGACCGTTTTGCTTACTGGGGAAACCGGAACCGGAAAAGAAGTATTTGCCCAAGCGATTCACGAAAACAGCAACCAAGTCGGAAAGTCATTTGTAGCGTTAAATTGCAGCACGTTCAGCAAAGAAATTCTTGAAAGCGAATTGTTCGGACACAAGCAAGGCGCTTTTACTGGTGCATTAAAAGATAAAAAAGGATTTGTTGAAGAGGCTAATGGCGGTACATTATTTTTAGATGAAATTGGCGAGATGCCCATCGAATTACAGGCTAAATTACTGCGTGTTTTAGAAACCAATGAATATATTCCTATTGGCGATACGATACCTAAAAAATCCAATTTTCGTTTGATTGCTGCGACCAACAGGGATTTGAAAACGGAAAGCGAAGCCCATCAATTCCGTCAGGATTTGTATTTTCGATTGAATATTTTTGAAATTGCCATTCCGCCGCTTCGCGAAAGAATTAAAGATATAGCACCTTTGACCGCTTATTTTGTGAAGCAATTTTCTGAAAAAACCAATAAAAAAACACTACCAATGGCGCCAGATTTTCTTCAGAAATTAGAAAGTTATCATTGGCCAGGCAATGTGCGTGAATTGAAAAATGTCATCGAGCGATCCGTAATTCTGAGCGACGACCAATTGGATGCAACGATTTTGCCTTATGAAATGCAACATCAGCAAAGCAACAACACCAAATCGATGTCGGCTTTCTCGATGCAAAGTATTGAAAAATTACACATTCAAAAAGTACTCAATTACACCAAAGGCAACAAAGCAGAAACGGCACGATTGTTAGAAATCGGAATTGCCACTTTGTATCGTAAATTAGACGAATATAATATCCAATAATTTCAATACTATTATCAAAACGAGAAAAGCCTATCAAAACGATAGGCTTTTTTTTGCTGCTAATGTAGTGGATAAAAGCTAATTCATTGTTTTATAGCAGATTGCGTAATTTAAATTTAATTGGAACATCTTTTGGCATAGGTCGGCAAAATAACAAAAAACCATTCTTATGCGAAATCAAGTCAACACCATTTACAAGCAAGCAGAACGCTTTGCAGAGACTACCAAAACCGCCATTATATCGGGGAATATTACAAGAGCAAAAAAATGTTTGTCGCTTGCTGAACGCTTGTTTATTTCCGGAAGCAACGAAACCAAAAACGCCATTTCGAATGTCTATGTCTTCTCAGTTTCTACTTTCTAGGAATTGCGTAATTGCAGCGTTTCCAATCTCTTCCCTCAATCGCTTAAAGTGGAATATCTTAAACAAATAAACACTTCCGGAGTATGATGACGATTATCCTTTCTGTAAGCGGATTAATGCTATTCACTTTTTTCTTTAAAATAATTCAATTCTTTGAAAAAATCTAAATTATGATACCACTTTTTATCATTGCCATAGCGGTTTTTATTTACATCTGCTATGTTTTAATTAAACCTGAAAAATTCTAACAATGAACTCTGAACTACTAGGAATTATAGTAATGTACGGATTGGTCATGCTTTTGGCTATTCCGTTAGGTCGTTATATAGGCAAAATATTCAATTATGAAAGCACTTGGTCGGATACAATTTTCAACCCAATCGATCAGTTGTTTTTCAAAATAGGCGGCATCAATCCCACAAAGGAAATGAATTGGAAACAACATTTGACAGCGCTTTTGTCGATCAATGTTGTTTGGTTTATTATTTCGATGTTGGTCTTAACCAATATGGTTTGGTTGCCTTTAAACCCAGATGGAAACCCATCGATGAGTGGTGATTTGGCATTCAATACGACTGTTAGTTTTATCACCAATACCAATTTGCAGCACTATTCTGGCGAAAGCGGATTGTCGTATTTAGGACAATTAACGTTAATGCTTTGGCAATTTATCAGTGCGGGTTGCGGAATGGCCATTTGTGCGGCAGTCTTTATGGCAATGAAAGAGAAAACTTCTGAAACGCTAGGTAATTTCTATAGCTTCTTCGTTCGTTCTTGCACAAGAGTATTGTTGCCATTGTCATTTGTCGTTGCCATTATTTTGTTATTCAATGGAACGCCAATGACGTTTGAAGGAAAAGATACCATAACCACTTTAGAAGGTAACGAACAAAATGTAAGCCGTGGTCCTGTTGCCGCATTTGTCGCAATCAAACAATTAGGAACCAATGGTGGTGGATATTACGGCCCAAACTCCTCTAATCCAATGGAGAATCCAAATTACTTAACGAATATCGTAGAGAATGTTTCTATTTTTTTAATTCCGATTGCAATGATTTTTGCTTTGGGATTTATTTTGAAACGTAAAAAATTATCGTTGACAATTTATAGCGTAATGACTATAGGATTTTTGATTTTATTGATTCCTACAGTGATTAGTGAAATGAACGGAAATCCCGCTATTTCTCACATGGGAATTGCCCAGAATATGGGAAGTATGGAAGGTAAAGAAGTCCGTTTTGGAGCAGCCGCTTCTGCCAATTGGGCAACGTATACAACCTGCACCAGTAATGGTTCTGTAAATGCCATGCACGACAGTATGACGCCAATTGCCGGAATGACCACGCTTCTCGGCATGATGATTAATTGTTTTTACGGCGGTGTTGGTGTTGGATTTCTAAATTTCTACATCTTCATCATCCTCGGTGTTTTCATCAGCGGATTGATGGTAGGAAGAACTCCCGAATTTCTAGGGAAGAAAATCGAAGCCAAAGAAATGAAAATTGCGATGATCATTGCTTTGTTACATCCGTTTTTGATTTTAGTAGGAACCGCTTTAGCCAGTCATTTATATGCTGGAAATCCGGAAGAATTCTCAGGGTGGTTGGCGAATCCGAGTTATCACGGTTTCTCCGAAATGTTATATGAGTTTACTTCATCTTCTGCCAACAACGGTAGCGGTTTTGAAGGTCTTGGAGACAATACGCCATTTTGGAATATCGCCACAGGAATCATCATGCTGTTAGCGCGGTATTTACCAATCATCGGACCCGTTGCCATTGCAGGAATGTTAGCTCAAAAACAATACATTCCTGAAAGTAACGGAACCTTGAAAACCGATACTTCCACGTTTGGATTAATGGTTTTTGCAGTGATTTTTATTGTAGCTGCCTTATCGTTTTTTCCGGCTTTAACTCTAGGTCCAATCGCTGAATATTTCTCAGTTAAATAATTAAAAATATCATGAGTAAATCTCAAAATAATTTATTTCAAAAAGAGTTGGTTAACGAAGCTTTCAAACAGGCTTTCGTGAAACTCAACCCAAAAATAATGTTCAAAAATCCGGTAATGTTTACAGTAGAAATCGGAACAGCTGTGATGCTTTTCGTTTGCTTTTGGATTTTATCCGGAGAAGGCTCCCAAGGAAGTTTTGCTTATAATTCCACTATTTTTTTAGTGCTCTTTTTAACCTTGCTTTTTGCCAATTTTGCCGAAGCCATTGCCGAAGCTAGAGGAAAAGCACAAGCCGATAGTTTGCGAAAAACCCGTGAAGAAACGCCTGCCAAATTAGAAAACGGACAAATAGTATCTTCTTCCCAATTGAAAAAAGGAGACATCTTTGTTTGTGAGGCGGGTGATCTAATTGCAACAGATGGCGAAATCATAGCAGGTTTAGCTACGATCGATGAAAGCGCTATTACTGGTGAAAGTGCGCCAGTCATTCGCGAAGCTGGAGGCGATAAATCATCGGTAACCGGTGGTACAAAAGTTTTATCGGATAAAATAAAAGTCATTGTAACTTCTGAACCTGGAGAAAGTTTTCTCGACAAAATGATTGCTTTGGTCGAAGGAGCAAGCCGTCAGAAAACACCGAACGAAATCGCTTTGACCATTTTGTTAGCTGGATTTACTTTAGTCTTTATTATTGTAACCGTAACATTAGCGCCATTTGCTAAATACACAAATACACCCATTACGATTGCTGCGTTTATCTCCCTTTTTGTATGTTTAATTCCAACAACGATAGGTGGATTATTATCAGCCATCGGCATTGCAGGAATGGACAGAGCCTTGCGTGCCAACGTCATCACCAAGTCAGGAAAAGCGGTTGAAACTGCCGGAGATATTGATGTATTGCTGCTGGATAAAACAGGAACAATCACCATTGGAAATCGAAAAGCCACAAGTTTTTATCCAACGAAAGGAATCTCACAAGAGGACTTTATCAAATCGGCTGTGTTGAGTTCACTAGCCGATGATACACCAGAAGGCAAAAGCATAGTTGAATTGGCTGGAGCTGAGGTCGCCAACAAACTTTCTATTGAGGGTGCGACTTTAATCAAATTTACGGCAGAAACCAGAACTTCCGGTGTCGTGTTGAAAGATGGAACCAACATTAGAAAAGGTGCACAAGACGCAGCAAAAAATATAGTGCAGCAAGCAGGCAATGCTTTCCCAAATGATACGACTCAGAAGGTAATCGATATTTCTTCAAATGGCGGAACCCCATTAGTAGTCATTAAGAACAATCAAGTACAAGGTGTCATTGAATTACAGGATATTATCAAAACCGGCATGAAAGAACGTTTCGAGCGTTTGCGTAAAATGGGAATCAAGACCGTGATGGTTACAGGAGATAATCCACTTACGGCTAAATTCATTGCCGAGAAAGCTGGTGTTGATGATTTTATCGCCGAAGCCAAGCCTGAAGATAAGATGAATTACATCAAAAAAGAACAGGCTGAAGGAAGACTTGTTGCCATGATGGGTGACGGAACCAATGACGCGCCAGCTCTGGCTCAGGCTAATGTTGGTGTAGCCATGAATAGCGGAACCCAAGCTGCCAAAGAAGCGGGAAACATGGTCGATTTAGACAATGATCCGACCAAGCTAATTGAGATCGTTGAGATTGGAAAACAATTGCTAATGACGCGCGGAACACTGACTACATTTTCAATCGCGAATGATGTGGCAAAGTATTTTGCGATTATTCCCGCCTTGTTTATTACAGCGATTCCAGCCTTACAAGGATTGAATATCATGGGATTGCACAGTCCTGAAAGTGCTATTTTATCAGCTGTAATTTTTAATGCGATCATTATTCCGTTTCTTATTCCACTTGCCCTGCGCGGTGTTGCATATAAACCAATTGGTGCTTCAGCCTTGCTGCGTAGAAATTTATTTATTTACGGAATAGGCGGGATTATCATTCCGTTTATCGGAATAAAATTAATTGATTTAGCTGTATCAATATTTATTTAAAATTTAGCAAACATGAAATGAGCATTTTGCCATTCACATAACCCCATAAAAAAAACAATAAAAATTTAGTTATGAAAGAAAATATCATTCCCGCAATACGATTAACAGTCTTCTGTGCTGTTTTTTTCTCCGGAATTTATACGTTGAGTATCTTCGGAATTGCACAACTAGCACCTAATCAGGGAAAAGGTGAAATAGTTACCTTTAACGGAAAACATCACCACATTAATGTAGCTCAGAAATTTGTTGACAATAAATACTTTTGGTCCCGACCATCAGCAGTAGATTATAATGCAGCAGGTTCTGGAGGAAGTAATAAAGGAACGAACAATCCTGATTATCTAGCAGAAGTAAAAACTAGAATCGACACTTTTTTATTAAAAAATCCAACATTACAGCGAAGCGAAGTTCCATCAGAATTGGTTACAGCATCCGGAAGCGGATTAGATCCAAATATTTCTGTGCAAGGCGCAAAAGTTCAAGTGGATAGGATTGCAAAAACACGAAATCTCGACAAACAAAACGTGTTGGATATAATAGAAAAAAATACCGAAAGACCACTTTTAGGAATTTTAGGAACAGAAAAAATAAATGTCTTACAATTGAATATCGAATTAGATAAATTAAAATAAAACTACAACGATGAAAAAAATAATAATCACAGCTTTATTTGCTTTAGGATACACAACAATGAATGCACAAGAAGTTGCGAAAGAAATAAGCCCTTTGACTTTCTCAGGGTATTTAGAAACGTATTACAGTTACGATTTTGGAAATCCAGACAATCATTTGCGTCCAGGATTTGTATACAGTCACAATAAGCACAATGAATTAAATTTAAACTTAGGTTTTGCCAAAGTGAATTATGCTAAATATATTGTTCGTGCTAATTTTGCCCTTATGGCTGGAACCTACGCTGAGTATAATCTGGCCGCTGAACAAGATGCTTTAAAGCATGTTTTTGAAGCCAATGTTGGCGTTAAAGTATCATCCAATCACAATCTGTGGGTCGATGCCGGAATTATGCCATCACACATAGGCTTTGAAAGTGCGATAGGTAAAGATTGTCAAACGTTAACCCGTAGCATTTTAGCAGACAATACGCCTTACTATGAGACTGGCGTCAAAATTGGCTATACTTCCAAATCTGAAAAATGGTATTTAGCAGCAATGTATCTCAACGGCTGGCAACGCATTCAGAAAATAGAAGGCAATCAGACACCGGCTTTTGGGTCACAATTGACATACAAACCAAGCACTAGAACGACTTTAAATTGGAGTACCTATGCCGGAAACGAACAAGCAGATACGATCAGAAAATGGCGCTATTTCCACAACCTATATGGTCAGTTTAAGCTGACAGAAAAAACCAGCCTCACGGCAGGATTTGATATTGGCTCACAGCAATCGGCTTACAAAAGCGACAAATATGATACGTGGTTCTCGCCCGTGTTGATTTTGCAATACAAACCAACTGCGAAAATTCAACTGGCGGCCAGAGGCGAATATTATGAAGATGAAAAAGGAGTAATCATTGCCACAGGAACACCGAACGGATTTAAAACCTACGGATTTTCTGCTAACTTTGATTATCTCGTGGCAGATAACGTGATGTTTAGATTGGAGGCCAGAAATTTATCAAGCAAAGACGAGGTATTTTTAAGTTATCGCAACCCGACAGACACGAACACTTTTGTTACAACTTCGCTCGCAATTTCTTTTTAGTAGCAATTAGCAGGATAGCATTAACGCCTTTGCGGTAATATAATGGAACAAGAAAAACAAAATAACGCCCAACATTTTCTAGATTTAATCCAGAAATCAAGAAAAGGAAAGTTTAAAGTCTACATCGGCATGAGTGCTGGTGTGGGCAAAACTTTTCGTATGCTTCAGGAAGCGCATACACTTTTAAGAAACGGCATCGACGTTAAAATTGGGTACATCGAAACCCATAACCGCAAAGAAACCCATGATTTGCTAGATGGTTTGCCCTTGATACCAAGAAGATCCATTTTTTACAAAGGAAAACAACTCGAGGAAATGGATGTGCAGGCCATTATCAATCTGCGTCCAGAAGTAGTGATCGTTGATGAATTGGCGCACACCAATATTGAAGGCAGTAAAAACGAAAAGCGCTGGCAGGATGTTTTGGAGATTCTCGAATCCGGAATCAATGTGATTTCTGCGGTCAATATTCAGCATATTGAAAGTGTACACCAGGATGTCAAACGCATAACAGGTGTTGATGTTCAGGAACGAATTCCAGATAACGTTTTGCGCTTGGCGGATGAGGTAGTCAACATCGATTTGACTTCGGAAGACTTGATTGCGCGTTTGAAAGAAGGAAAAATATACACAGCCGACAAAATTCAAACCGCATTGACAAACTTTTTTAAGTCGGAACAAATCCTGCAATTAAGAGAATTGGCCTTAAAAGAAGTAGCCAGCCAAGTGGTTCGAAAAGTAGAAAATGAAGTCCCGAAAAATGTAGCACTACGCCACGAAAAACTGCTCGCATGCATTAGCAGCAATGATAAAACAGCCAAAGTTGTGATTAGAAAAGCGGCTCGATTGGCAAGTTATTACAACGGAAGTTGGTATGTATTGTATGTAGAAACCCCAAAAGAAAGTCCAGATAAAATAGCACTCGACAAACAACGACATCTGATTAATAATTTCAAATTGGCTACCCAACTGGGTGCCGAAGTGATTAAAGTTGAACGTAGCAATATCACCGATGCGATGCTCAACATTGTAGCGCAAAAAAACATTACGACGGTCTGCATTGGCAAACCGCATTTGAGCCTATTTAAAGTAATTTTATCCACGACGATTTTCAATAAATTATTAAACAATTTATCGTCGTTGAATATCGACTTAGTTATTCTTTCTTAAATATCCCATGCGATGAAAATCAAAACCAAATTAAATCTCGGCGTAGGATTACTGTTTGTCGCCATCATCATACTGTCACTCGTCAGTGCGTATTCGGTTTTTCAAATAAAAAAAGATACCCAGAATATTTTGAAAGCCAATTACGAAACGCTCGAGTATTCAAGAAACATGCTGCTATCGCTTGATAATATTGCTACCGATGAAAATAAAGCTGTAGCCATTTTTGAAACTAACCTCAATAAACAAATGGGAAACATTACCGAAGATGGAGAAGGTGAAATTACGATGCGACTTCAAAAAAGTTTTAGGCTTTTGGAGAAAGATCGCAATAATGAATCGCTGAAGAACCAAATCCGTGAAGCTGTTTTTGAAATTATGAAACTCAACCTAAACGCCATCAAACACAAAAGCAACATTGCCAACAGAACCGCTGATACCGCCAATTTATGGATTGCCGTGACGGGCACGCTTTGCTTTCTAATTGCTTTCAATTTGCTCGTGAATTTGCCCAATAATATTGCCAATCCAATCAAAGAACTCACTGCAAGCATCCGTGAGATTGCCAACGAAAACTACAAAGAACGCGTGCATTTTATGAACCATAATGAGTTTGGCGACTTGGCGAAATCGTTCAATACGATGGCGCAGAAACTCGAAGAATACAGCAGCAGCAGCCTGCATAAATTATCTTTCGAAAAAAAGCGCCTCGATACTTTGATCAATAATATGCACGATCCGATTATCGGCTTAGACCATGGTGGCATTGTTTTGTTTGTCAACAATGAGGCACTCAAAATTATCGGGATGAAATCGGAAGATGTCATCGGAAAATCAGCTGCAACATTAGCATTGACCAACGATTTAATAAAATCATTAATAGTAAATGAGCTCGCAAGCGACAAGCAGAAAGCCTTGCTCATGAAGATTTTTGCCGATGGAAAAGAAAGTTATTTCGAAAAGCAAAGTGTCAACATTACAATAAAACCCACCGGAGAAGACCGTACGATCGATATTGGCGATGTCATTATCTTGCGCAATATCACGTTGTTTAAGGAACTCGACTTTGCGAAAACGAATTTCATCGCGACGGTTTCACATGAACTCAAAACACCGATAGCTTCCATCAAAATGAGCCTGCAGTTGCTTGAACAAGATACGATAGGAGCCACCAATTCTGAACAAAAGCAACTCATCGACAGCATCAAAGACGACAGCCAACGTTTGCTTAAAATCACGGCGGAATTGCTCGAATTATCACAACTCGAAACCGGAAACATTCAACTCAATATCGATAAAAGCAACCCATATGAAATCATCAACTACGCCGTCGATGCCGTAAAAGTGCAAGCCGAACAAAAGCAAATTGATTTGGTGGTCGCAGCAGATCCCAACCTACCGGACGTCAAAGCCGACACAGAAAAAACCTCTTGGGTGCTCATCAATTTTCTAACCAACGCGATTCGGTATTCATCTGAAAACAGCAAGATTATCGTTCGACTCAAAAAGGCAGACGATCAAATTATTTTTCAGGTCACTGATACCGGAAAAGGGATCGACAAACAATATAGAGCCAAAGTATTCGATAAATATTTTCAGATTCCCGGCAGCCACAAATCGGGTACTGGATTGGGACTCGCGATTTCCAAAGAATTCATCGAAGCGCAAAACGGCAGCATCGGTCTCGAAAGCGAATTGGGCTTAGGCAGTACTTTCTATTTTAATTTGAATGTAGTTTAGGAGCTTTATCCGGCTGTACCTTACAAAAAAACTGCGTCTTGCCCACAATGGTAAAGCCCGGCAATCGCTTCCGTTGGTCGCGTTCCCGAGCTAACCAATGTAATGGTCAGGACACGGTTTTGTTTTCCAGTGCCATCCGGGCTAGGGCATTCGATTTCAGATCTGAAACTTCGGGATTAGAATTTAGATTTCAGATTAGAGTCGATCCGTAAAAAAGTATCTGTCACGAAAGCCATCACAACGCCAAAACTGTAACAAACCAAATCACTCCAAAGAAAACCTTGCCCTAAAGCGTAATGCCCTAGCGCAGTATTGCGGATCGCCACGAGCCATTCGGCGTTATACAGTTGCTGAATTTCGATTAGAAAGCAAATGATTAATGGTAGCAGTATTTTGAACGTATTGCAACCATTAATGAAAAGCGAGCGGCAACCGAAATAAATCATCACGGCGTATAAAAGGTCACCAACAAACAGCGGAATTCCATCAGCCTTTCTTGATAAAATACCAAGGACTACCACAAAAATGGAGATGATGACGTATAAAAAAGGGGAATTTTTCAATATTTAAATTTTAAGACTATGGGATTTTAGTATTTACGTTAATGCGGTTTGAAAACGACAAATCATTTTCGAAAGTATATTGGGATGCGTAAATACTGCTGTTTTATTTTTCGATGTTAAATTGCTGTTTTTTGAACTTTATGTAACCTACAATATTGCTATAAATATATGAAATCATGAAACTCGAATGGGTTTTTAATACCTAGTATTACAGGGTATAACCAATTATTTCAAAAGACATGGAAAATAACGATTTAGGTTCAAAGAAAATGAATAATAAGCAAGAATCGACTAGCATTGACAACCCTAATATTTCTGCTATGCAGCCTGAAATAGAAGTAGATCAAATAGGCGTTAAAAACGTAGTGCAAAGAACCAGACATATGGAACAGAACATTGCTACTTCTGAATCTCATGCTTCAAAAGAACTGGGTTCTAAACCAAGTACAGCTCCTGAAGCTCCTGGAAAAAAGATGGTAGAGAATAGAGACAAAAATTCGGATATCACAAGCAGCCGTTATCCAAATTCGCATCCTGATAATCATGAAAATCGAGGGAATATATGAGTAAATTGGTTTAACAATCCGCCATATTGACCGCCACAGCCAATCCGCCTTCTGACGTTTCCTTATATTTTGAATTCATGTCTTTCGCGGTTTGCCACATGGTATCGATGACTTTATCCAAAGGTACTTTCGCGTTTTTGGCATCGGTTTCCATGGCGAGTTCTGCGGCGTTGATCGCTTTGATCGCGCCCATCGTATTGCGTTCGATGCACGGAATTTGTACAAGTCCACCAACCGGGTCGCAAGTCAAACCCAGATGATGTTCCATCGCAATTTCCGCTGCCATCAATACTTGATCTGGTGTGCCGCCCATAACTTCTACTAGTGCTGCCGCTGCCATTGCAGAAGAAACCCCGATTTCAGCTTGACAGCCGCCCATGGCTGCGGAAATGGTAGCCCCTTTTTTGAAGATGCTGCCGATTTCGCCCGCGACCATCAAGAATTGTTTGATTTCTTTTTCACCAGCTTCGTGGTTTTCGATCACTAAGTAATACATCAAAACGGCTGGAATCACACCGGCGCTTCCGTTTGTTGGAGCCGTGACCACGCGTCCTAAAGCGGCATTGACTTCATTTACCGCCAATGCAAAACACGAAACCCATTTTAAAATCTGGCGGAATTTGACTTCCGTCTCCCTGATTTGCTCGAGCCAATCTTGGGGATTTGAATAATTCGCGAGGCCGATCAAGTTTTGATGCATGTCGAAAGCGCGGCGGCGTACGTTGAGTCCACCCGGAAGTATGCCTTCCGAATGGCAACCGATATACATGCATTCGAGCATCGTGTTCCAGATGCGCATTAATTCATGATCGATTTCGGTTTCGCTACGCATTGATTTTTCGTTTTCGAGTACGATTTCCGAAATGGATTTGTTTTGTTGAATCGTAAAATTCAAAAGTTCTTCGGCATTCTGTATTGGAAACGGAAAAGTGCGTTTGATTTCTAATTTCTTTTTGGCGTTTGGGCGGTCTTCCTTAACTACAAATCCGCCGCCGATGGAGTAGAAGGTGGAAATATATTTCGTATTGTCATTGATCAATGCGGTAAATGTCAATCCGTTTGCGTGAAATGGCAAAAATTTTTTGTTGAATACGATATCCATCAAAAAGGAAAAAGGTATTACATGCTCGTTGCCTAGGTTGATTTCGTTTGTGTCTTCTATTTTTTTGATGATTCCGGCGATGTTTTGCACGGGAATGTACTCGGGATCTTGGCCGCTCAAACCGAGCATGACCGCTAAATCGGTGGCGTGGCCTTTACCGGTTAGAGAAAGCGAACCGTATAAGTCGACTTTAACTTGAACCGTTTTGTGCAATAGGTTCTCCTCTCGAAGTTCACCCAGGAAGCGTTCTGCGGCGCGCCAAGGCCCAAGTGTATGTGAACTCGATGGTCCGACGCCGATTTTCAGCATGTCAAAAACGGAGATGCATTCTTCCATGGTTGTAGATTTGTTAGGCAAATATAATTGAATGTTGATTACTACGGATTTTGAGCTCGTTAATATTTCAATGAAAAATTGTAAGTAAAATTCCACTATTATAAACCCGATAATTCCTTACGTGAATTCTGTTTTGATGATAATAATCTAAATAAGTACTACAATTTTTAAGCGACTTTAGAGGATTCACAATATTGTTAATTTATGTTAATTTTAATCCAGCCGTTTTAATAGCTTCTGCTTTATATTTTGTTAATTTGAAAACAAACAAAACATTTTAAAACCCTCTAACACTTCCTTTTATGAAAAAAACGTATTTAAAAACAATGATGATTTTACTTGCAGGAACCCTTTTATTTTCTTGTAGTAAAAGTAGTTCCGATTCTAACGAACCTGAATTGGTAGGACAAGACGGTAATCCGAGGTTCAATTTGGTTTTTACAAATCCGGAAGGCGTTGATTTAGATCTGTATGTCAAGACTCCAAGTGGAGCAGTAATCAGCTATTCCAATCCCGCTGCAGATCTGGGGACATTAGATGTCGATTGTTTGTGCGGTGGCTGCCCTCAAGGTCCTAATGAAAACATTTTTTGGGAAGAAGGTAGCGCTGCAACAGGAACCTACGAGTATTGGGTCAATTATTATGGCGAATGTGCCGCAGTGGGAGCCGTTTCGAACTACACCATAAGAGTGATTCGTAACGGAGCGGTCTTAGAAACAAAAACGGGAACACTTAGTGAAAATGGAGATTCTGAGCATTGGACATTCGTGCAATAGTTCATTGATCATAAAAATTAGAAAGTCCGTTTGGTGATTCAAACGGACTTTTTTGTTTGTTTCTTAGGAAATTCATTTTCGGAAACTTGCATTGCTTACTTTTGCAGCAAATTCTTTTCAATGCGATTTAATAAATACTATCTGTCGGCTTTTTCATCATTTGTCATTTGGGGTTTTTTTAGTTTGGCTTTGAAGCCCTTGCACGCTTACGCTTCGCTTGATATTTTGTTTTACAGGATTTTTTTAGCCACGGTTTTGCTGCTGGGCATCAATCTTCTTTTTAGGAAAGCGAAAGTTCAAAATGACATCGCGGTTTTTAAAAGTTTAGACAAAACGGTTCGCAACAGCATGATTTCTCTAACCGTTGCCGGTGGGTTTTTATTGACCTTCAATTGGTTTCTTTTTATTTATGCAATCAACCACGTTAGTTTACAGTCGGCGTCGTTTGCCTATATGATCTGTCCAATTGTAACGACGATTCTGGCGTATTTTATACTCAAGGAAAAGTTGAGTCGATGGCAGTGGTTTTCCGTGGCACTTTGCGTTGTCAGCTGCGCGATCTTGTCGTACGGGCACATTACAGATTTGATTTACAGTTTGGTTATTGCGTTTTCTTTTGCATTGTATTTAATCAGTCAAAGAAAGAATAATCAATTTGATCGGTTTGTGATTTTAACGGTGCAGATGATTATTGCGTCTTTGGCAATCATTCCTTTTTTTCCTGCTTACAGTGAGACGGTTCCTACGGAAAGTTTGTTTTATGTGTTGCTCGTTGTCATTGTAGTGGTTTTTACAATTATTCCTTTGTATTTGAATTTGTATGCTTTGAAAGGCATGAATTCTTCGGCAGTTGGAATTTTGATGTATACGAATCCGTTGATTCATTTCATTTTGGCGGTGTATTATTTTAAGGAGGAAGTGCAGGTGGCTCAGATTGTTTCGTATTCGCTGATTGTACTTTCGATTCTGGTTTTTAATGAGCGCTTGTTGTTTGGAAAAACAAAGTAGCTGGAACGCGGATGGCGCGGATTTTTAAGGATTGTCGCAGATCTTCAACATTTTCAATTGAAGCACTGAAGTCCTAGCCCTGATAAACGCACCTAACATTTATCTTTTATTGGTATTCGATGAATGCTATGCATTTGCGATGAAAATCTTTTTTTTACAAAAAAAAGATTTGGAGGGAAAGCCGGAAATAGCGCCTCAAAAATGACATCATGTCAGAGTTATTATTTCATAACTGACAATTTACTGACCCTTTTTTGGTTGGCACAGTGATTGACTATTGCCCGCCGAGTTGAATTAATAACAAAACTAAAATACATAAAAATGGGTAAAATAATTGGAATTGACTTAGGTACGACGAACTCTTGCGTTTCTGTAATGGAAGGAAACGAGGCGGTAGTAATCCCTAATTCAGAAGGAAAAAGAACAACACCATCGATCATTGCATTTGTGGAAGGTGGCGAAATTAAAGTAGGTGATCCTGCAAAAAGACAAGCGGTGACGAACCCTACAAAAACGATTGCTTCGATCAAGCGTTTTATGGGACATACGTTTTCTGAAACGAAGGCTGAGGCCAAAAGAGTTCCTTACTCAGTAGTAAAAGGCGACAACAATACGCCACGTGTAGACATTGACGGTCGTTTGTATACTGCTCAGGAATTGTCAGCGATGACTTTGCAAAAAATGAAAAAAACGGCTGAAGACTATTTGGGTCAAACCGTTACAGAAGCGGTTATTACGGTTCCAGCTTACTTCAACGATGCACAACGTCAGGCTACAAAAGAGGCTGGTGAAATTGCAGGTTTGAAAGTAATGAGAATCATCAACGAACCAACAGCTGCGGCTTTGGCTTACGGATTGGATAAAAAAGGACAAGATCAGAAAATTGCAGTTTACGATTTAGGTGGTGGTACTTTTGATATCTCGATCCTTGAATTGGGTGATGGTGTATTTGAAGTACTGTCTACAAACGGTGACACGCACTTAGGTGGAGATGATTTCGACCAAACAATCATTGATTGGTTGGCAGACGAATTCAAATCAGAAGAAGGAATCGACTTGCGTTTGGATCCAATGTCACTACAAAGAATTAAAGAAGCGGCTGAAAAAGCGAAAATCGAATTGTCATCTTCAGCGGAAACTGAAATCAATTTGCCTTACGTTACTGCTACGGCTTCTGGACCAAAACACTTGGTGAAAAAATTAACAAGAGCCAAATTCGAGCAATTGTCTGACGCATTGGTAAAACGTTCTATGGCTCCTGTGGCGAAAGCGTTGAAAGATGCAGGTTTATCAACTTCTGATATTGATGAAGTAATTTTAGTAGGTGGTTCTACACGTATGCCTAGAATTGCTGATGAAGTTGAAAAATTCTTCGGTAAAAAAGCATCGAAAGGGGTGAATCCTGATGAGGTTGTAGCGATTGGCGCTGCGATTCAAGGTGGTGTTTTATCGGGTGATGTGAAAGATGTATTGTTGTTAGACGTTACGCCTTTGTCACTAGGAATTGAAACGATGGGTGGTGTTTTGACCAAATTGATTGAATCAAACACAACCATTCCAACGAAAAAATCGCAGGTGTTTTCTACGGCTGCAGATTCTCAACCAACGGTTGAAATTCACGTATTGCAAGGTGAAAGAGCGATGGCTTCGGATAACAAAACGATTGGTCGTTTCCACTTGGATGGTATTCCACCAGCGCCAAGAGGTGTTCCTCAAATTGAAGTAACTTTCGACATCGATGCCAACGGTATCATCAAAGTTTCTGCAACGGATAAAGGAACAGGAAAATCACACGATATTCGTATTGAAGCTTCTTCAGGATTGACTGCAGAAGAGATCGAAAGAATGAAAAAAGATGCCGAAGCCAATGCCGACAGCGATAAAGTAGCTAAAGAAAGAGTTGAAAAACTCAATGAAGCAGACAGCATGATTTTCCAAACGGAAAGCCAGTTGAAGGAATTGGGTGAGAAATTATCCGATGACCACAAAACCGCGATTGAATATGCATTGAATGAATTGAGATTGGCACACCAAAATCAAGACTTAGCTGCGATTCAAACCGGTTTAGACAACATCAATGCTGCTTGGAAAACCGCTACTGAAGCGATGTATGCACAAGGAGAACAAGGTCAACCACAAGATGCGCAACCGCAAGCGGATGCACAAGGTGATAATACGCAAGATGTAGAATTTGAAGAAGTGAAGTAATTAAGCATTGCAACTTTTTATAAAAGTAAAACCGAGTTAGTGATAGCTCGGTTTTTTTATTTAAAATAATTGGGCGTTGTTTACTTGTCAAACATTTTTACAATAACCAAAACGTGTGGAAAGGTAATGGATGCTAAAAACGAAAAGAACAAGGCGTTGAATATTTCTTGATCTTTAAATATGAAATATAGTATCGCGATGCCAACTAGTGAAATTATCCAGTAAGGAAAGGCATTGAAAAAGTATATTTTTAAATTTTTAAAATTCAATGTACCATACAGAAACCGAATTTGATCTTGCATCGAAGGAATACTATGCCACAATATAAAGTACAATGCAAAACTCCAAATAAGACCTGAGGAACTGAAAATTATTGTAAAAACGATGAGGTAAAATAGCTCTTTAACGATAAGGTGTTTGAAATCTCTACACTTAAAATAGAGCAACAGTCCCATCAGGAATGTTATTACCGCTATAATTTTCAGTCCAATCAGCAAATCGCGCGATTGAATTTGATGCGCCGTGATTTCGTAAATAATGTGCCGAACTTCTACTGCATGAAAAGTGAATATCAGAAAGAGGATCAGCAATCCATATAAAAGATGGAACATAAACTTCATGCTGTTATTTTCTATTTCGATGCGGTGAATCCAATGCTGTTCGCCAAAATGATAGCCGCTAACTACAATAAACAAACTCAATGCCAGTAGCGGTAGGACATAAAACAAACCTGCAACCGCTACTACCAATACCAGATAAGAGCAAAGTACTTTTGAAAATTTGATCGCATTCTTTTTTGAATTGATATTCTCAATCAGATTTAAATCGTTAGCGCCATGCAATATGCCAAAAGTAAATATCAATAGAAAACCCATCCATAATTGCCATTGAGGCGACAGAAAAGAGGCAATCCACAACCCAAAAAAGCTCGCGACGATTGCGAAATTCGAATATTTAAACATTCAAAATTTATTTTGTTTAAAAATAGTAAAAAAAAATTAAACAAAATGTAAATTTTTTGTTTAAAGTTTATTACATTTGATTAAACAAATTTAACAAACATTAATAAATTTAATTATTATGGTAAACTTTATGAGTATCTCGTTAACAGTTTCTAAAATGTTGCCTACTGATTATGTAGGTTTTACATTTTTTGTTGGGTGTATGGCTATGATGGCTGCATCCGCTTTTTTCTTTTTATCCTTAAATCAATTTGACCGAAAGTGGCGCACTTCTGTCTTGGTTTCTGGATTAATTACTTTTATTGCCGCAGTGCATTACTATTACATGAGAGATTACTGGGCGGCTTTCCAAGAATCTCCAACTTTTTTCCGTTATGTCGACTGGATTTTGACCGTGCCATTAATGTGTCTTGAATTTTATTTAATCCTTAAAGTTGCCGGAGCCAAACAAGCTCTGTTGTGGAAAATGATTGTGTATTCCGTGATCATGTTGGTTACAGGTTACTTTGGAGAAGCCGTAGATCCTGCCAATGCTTGGCTTTGGGGATTAGTTTCTGGTATTGCTTACTTTGCCATCGTCTACGAAATTTGGTTGGGTGAGGCATCAAAGTTAGCAGCTGCTGCCGGTGGAAATGTATTAGCGGCTCACAAAATTTTGTGTTGGTTCGTATTGGTAGGCTGGGCAATTTACCCATTAGGCTACATGTTAGGAACTGATGGTTGGTATACAGGTATTTTGGGGAAAGGTAATGTTGATGTTGCTTACAACATTGCCGACGCTATCAACAAAATCGGATTTGGCTTGGTGATCTACAGTTTAGCTGTAAAATCTCAAAAAGATTAGTTGTAGTTTTTTCTCATTCAAAAAAGCCGGATTAGCAATAATCCGGCTTTTTCTTGCGTTATGAATTTACCTTTAGTTTGTAACCACATAGAGATCTATATTTATTCCTCAATATTTTATTTCTATGTGGTTATTTTTAGGTGATTTATTTTGTAATTTTCGACAACCAAAAATCAACCATGAAAAAATACATTTTGATCATTGCGCTTATTTTCAATGCCACAGCAACGTTCAGTCAGAAAAAGAACGCAACAAAACCAGCCACTTCCGCCACACTTGCTAAGGTCGGTAATCTTTCGGTTGATCTGATTAAAAACAACCTCTACCTTTTTGTAAACAATAAAACGAAGAAAGATACGATGCTACTCAAAACCATCGCAGGAAGTTCCATGCCTACCGATGTCAAGATAACACCGTTTACTGCAAAAGGAACAGTGCTGCATCTCATTTCGTGGTTCGAAACCACCGTTACCGAAACCAAAGAAAAAACGGAAAACAAAATACAGATCTATTCCGAAATTTGGAACACGGCGACAAAAACCAAACCGCTTGCCAACGTTCAGGGTATCACCAACATCAAAGAGATTCAGTGGCTCGATAAACTCAAAAATGCATCACAAACTGTAGAGAAAAAACGCAACGAAGGTTATGAATTTTTGATGACAAAAGATGGCGATGTAAAGCTTAAAAACAAGCAAGGGGAAACGAATATGGTGTATAATGTGAGCAGCAATGTGTACCAGAACGCGAAAGATATTGTGAAGAAGAAATAGTTATGAATTATGAGTTATGAATCCAAAATTTCAGCTTTGAATACATCCAATAAAAAAGCGGTTCCAATTTGAAACCGCTTTTTCATTTTTATGCTGAGTGTAACTCATAATTCATAATTCAAAACGCGTAACTATTTAACCCGAATCTCAAACATCTTATCCCAATTCTTCCCCGTCACGAAAATGGTTTTGGTTTTTGGGTTGTAAGCGATGCCGTTTAAAACATCAGCGGATTTATAGGTTATTTTCGACTTCAAGGCGGTTAAGTCCAATACGCCTTCAACTGCTCCCGTCGCTGGATTAATCACCGCAATCGCATCCTTCTGCCAAATGTTGCCGTAGATTTTCCCATCGATCCATTCGAGTTCGTTGATGCTCTTGATTTTATTACTGTTGGTATATACATTGATATAATCCGTCATTTTCTGCGTTTCCGGATCCATCGTCCAGATCTTTTCGGTGCCATCAGATTGGTAAATATTTTTGCCGTCGTTCGTCATGCCCCAACCTTCAATCTTTTTATCATAAGGAAATGATTTCAGTTTTTTCAAAGAGTTCGCATCATAAATAAAACCGACACTCGACTGCCAAGTCAATTGGTAGATTTTGTTGTTGATCACGGTAATCCCTTCACCAAAATATTCATTTTCCAAATTCACCTGTTTGAAAATCTTGCCTGTTTTATAATCGTACTTTCTAAAGTGGGAAAGTCCTTTTTGCCCAGTGCTTTCAATTAAAGTATCGCGGAAAAACTCAAAACCTTCCGTAAATGCGAGCGTATCATGCGGGTAGGTATTGACGATCGTATAGTTCAACAATTTAGGTTCCACCGTTGGGAACACTTCAATTCTCGATTCCACTTCCAAATTCTCGCCCTCAAAATAGACCAGCGCTTTTAGGTTTTGGTAGCCGAGTTTCTTATCATGCAGCGGCAGCACTAGTTTCTCCGCGCCTTTTTTCGATCCGACTTTCACGTCGTTCACGTAATAGATAATGCTGTCAATGGTCTTATTTTGCGGATTTTGTATTTCCAAAATCACCGGTTCGTCAGGGTGCATAAACTCCTTGAACGCGCCCGGATTGAAATTAAAAAGGTTTTCATTCTCCTTCGATTTGTCTTGGCAGGACACGATAACCAAGCCTAATAAAATGACCGATAGGACATTACGTTTTGTCATGATTCAAATTTTAAAGCTGCAATATACAATACAAATTTATATGTTCAATTCCGCTTGCTAAAATACAAAAAGATTGTATATTTGTGGCGGCAAGTCCTACACGACCAGCTCCTGCAAAATCCTCCAGGATGGGAACATAGCAAAGGTATGTGGTTGAGCGGTGCGATGTAGGTCGCTTGCCATTTTTTTCTAATCTTCCTTAAAGGAGGATTTTTTTTTGAATTTTTTTAGGAGCCGGGAACCTGCTATCCGCTAAAGTCCTCACTACGTTCCGGGCTATCGCTGCTATCAGGGCTAAGGCATCAGTGAAATTTCAGATTCATTTTATACTTGACGAATCTTAAAATCTTATAATCCACCAATACAAGATTATAGTATCTTTACCATCCAAATCTTAAATCTAAAAACCCACCTCATGAAATCCATCCTAATTACATTATTGTTCGTTACTAGCATTTCATTCGCCCAAACCGATGTCAAGGCGCAATACAAAACATTCCACGACGCCTTCGAAACCTACAGCAATAGCCCGGAAGTTTCTTCGGAAAACAGCCTTTTGAAACCAGGTCCATGCGGACAATACACTTTAAAGTATATGGTTACCGGACAAGGTTTTGATGAAATCCCAACGGTTCCTCCAGCACGCAAATTGTGTTTTGACCTCAATCGTTTCGACAAAAGCAAAAATCCAAACCCGTCAGCGGACTGGAGCTATGAAATCAAACCTGTAGGCGATCGCTATTACGTGATCCGTGCCGATAAAAAAGGCGGCGACGTGAAACAGGAATTCTATTATTACGAGAGAAAAAAATAGTTTTGATTTATGAGTCTTTAAGTTGTCGGTAGAACGATCGGAACGCACAACTTATAAACCACAACCCACAACTCAAATGGAAAAAAAATCTAAACTCGCTGAAATCAAAACCAAACCAACAACGGTCAGCGTCACTGAGTTCATCAATGCGATTCCCGAAGAGCATAAGCGCCAAGATGCTTTTGCGTTACTGGACATGATGCAAAAAATAAGCGATGAAGCACCAATCTTATGGGGCAGTGCAATTATCGGTTTTGGCAATAAAAGATACAAAAGCCCCACATCAGGTCGCGAAGTCGATTGGTTTCTTATCGGTTTCGCACCTCGTAAAGCGAATTTTTCACTTTATCTTACGACCATTATTTCTGGACATGATGCATCGCTCGAAAAACTCGGCAAATACAAAACCGGCGGTGGTTGTCTATATATTAATAAGTTAGCGGACGTCAGCGTTGAAATCCTTGAAGGGTTGATTGAAAAGGCGTTCCATAGAAACCAACTTTAAAAAGTTGTGGGTGATGCGTTGTGCGTATTAAAAAGGTCACAACCCACAACCCACAACCCACAACTCAAATATGAATAAAGTCGTCCTCATTACCGGCGGTTCTTCCGGAATCGGCAAAGCCATCGGAGAATTCTTGCAGCAAAAGGGTTTTGTCGTTTACGGCACGAGCCGAAATCCCGAAAAAATTACCAATTCAATTTTTCCGCTGATCGCTTTGGATGTTCGCGATCCCCAAAGCATTGCGCATGCCGTTGCGGAAGTTATCCGCATTTCGGGAAAGATTGATGTGGTGATCAACAATGCTGGTGTTGGCATTACAGGAGCGCTTGAGGAAATTCCAATGCACGAGATCAAAGCCAATTTCGATACTAATTTGTTCGGACCTATCGAAGTTATCAAAGCTGTACTGCCACAAATGCGCGCACAGCAATCAGGATTGATTATCAATATTACTTCAATCGCGGGTTATATGGGTTTGCCCTACCGCAGTGTTTATTCGGCTTCGAAAGGCGCACTGAGTATCATGACAGAAGCGCTGCGTATGGAAGTCAAAAATTTCGGAATACAAATTACCGACATCGCGCCCGGTGATTTCGCTACAAACATCGCTTCGGGCCGCTATCACGCACCGATTGTGGCTGGTTCGCCGTATGAATTTCCATATGGTGAAACGCTAAAAACGATGGATGCGCATGTCGATAGTGGCAGCAATCCAGAAGTAATGGCGCAGTCAGTTTATGAAATCATTCAGAACCCAAATCCGAACGTGCATTATAAGGTTGGGATTTTCATGCAGAAATTCTCTATTGTCTTAAAACGGGTTTTGCCCGATAAAGTCTACGAAAAGATATTGATGAATCACTATAAGTTATAAAATATTAAAGTATAAAAAGAAAAGATAATTAAGCGTAACCGAAAAGCTATACGAGTAGGAAATTTAATAGTATAAAAAAATGAATAAACAATTACTTATTATTGCTATTGCAAGTTTAGCTACTTCAGTAGCTTCTGCAACGGATTTGTATGTTAGAAATTTAGGTGCTGGTGGCGCTTATTCTACAGTAAGTGCAGCCATTGCTGCGGCTTCTGATGGAGACCGAATTATTATCAAACCTAAAACAAGTGGATCTGGTGCTTATGTAGAGAACTTAACGATAAACAAATCGCTCACTTTTGTATCGGAAACCATTTACAACAGATACTTTATTCAAGGTACAATAAACATTGCGCCACAAGCTGGAAGAGTGGTCACGATCAGCGGCTTAAGCTCTGGTAATTTTACGATTTATAATGTAACAGTTTCCGGACCAACCGCCGGAGGTCGAACTACCGTTAACCTATATAACTGTTTTTTGAATAATGTTGACACCACTTCGGCAAATACAACAACGAATATGTCTGGATGCATCGTTGGTGGGTATGTATTCTTTTCACATGGGAGACTTACCGGTAACAAAACGCAAAGAATTAATGCGTACAATACTAGTGCGGATACTGTTCTTGCAGCGGATGAAATTGAAATTATAGGAAATTCGGCCGCTTTTGAAGTTACCAATCAGCAATCGAGTTATGGTTTTAAGATGTATAATAATTTTGCAGCGGGCATTAATATTTTCGGAAGTAAACCGAGCAGTGGTAATGAAATCATAAACAATACAGTATATCAGCCTAATGGCGGAGACATAGCGCCAATTTATCTCACTGGAAATGGCGATCCTGGCAGTGGCGGAAACATTGCAATCATGAACAATGCGATTTCATTTCTAGTTGTCCAAACCGATGCTTGTATCCAAACCGACGGCATAGCAACAGTTACGGCATCCTATAACGTATCTACAAATGCCTTTGTAACCGAAGGGACCATATCGCAAAACAACAATACAGGAGCCGTTAATATGAATTTTGATAATGTAGCCTACACGGTTTCCGGAGGTAATATTAATGCTGGAAATCCAGCATTAATTTACACCGATTTAGATTTAACCAGAAACGACGCGGGTAATTATGGCGGTTCAAACAGCTGGGAAAACTACTGGCCAGCGGATGGAGGTGGAATGCCACAAGTGAACTATCTGGTTACTCCAAGAGCAATTTTAAACACCAACACTTTGAACGTTACGGGTTCGGGTTATTCTAAATAATTTAAAAACAATACCGATGAAAAAATTTATATATAGTGCAGTAGCGTTCTTATCGATAGTCGTTTGTTCAGCACAGAACACCATAGTACAAGCCGAATATTTTTGGGATACCGATCCGGGATTTGGTCTTGCAACGCCAGTTTTAGCCACAGACGGTACCTTCAATAGTGCCTATGAGCAATTAAACAAAACCGGAATTGCATTGCCATCGCTTGGATTGCATGTTTTCAATATTCGTATTAAAGACAATGCTGGCGTTTGGGGACCTGTTTTCAAAAATGTTATCAGTGTGCAGAACACTTTGTCAACGCCTGATTTTGATTTGAAGAACGCAGTGGCCTATCCAAATCCAGTGAAGGATATTTTGAACATAAGCCTTAAACAAGATATCAGTGCGGTTTCGATTTATAATACGCTTGGTCAAGAAATACAAAAGAAATTTTATGGTAGTAAGGAAATTACCATTGATCTTTCAAGTTTGCAATCTGGAACTTATTTTGTGCAAGTAACCTCCAGTGATGGCGTAAAAACTTTAAAAGTGGTTAAAGAATAGCATTCGAATTTTCAAGTCATAAGTACTACATTCCAAAAGAGTTTGGGGTTTTTTATTGATAATTCAAGTATTGGTGGATGAAGTCAAAAAATCTCAGCAACTTAGCAGCACAGGTACTCAGAAACTAAAAAAAATTGTAATTTTACGACCGCGTTAGGGATAGCAACGGAAATCCTTTTTGTGACGGTGTTCGGCACAAAAGATTGGGAGTGAAAAGCCCGACCCCTGGGGTAACGCCCAAGATAATCAACACACAATTAAACCATAAAACAATATGAAATTTTTTATTGACACCGCCAACTTAAACGAAATCAAAGAAGCGCAATCGCTCGGTATTTTAGATGGCGTTACGACGAATCCGTCTCTGATGGCGAAAGAAGGAATAACCGGCAAAAACAGTATTCTTAAGCATTACGTTGACATCTGCAATATCGTTGATGGCGATGTCAGTGCGGAAGTAATCTCGACCGATTTTGATGGTATGATCCGTGAGGGTGAAGAATTGGCAGAATTGCATGAGCAAATCGTCGTGAAATTGCCGATGACCAAAGAAGGTGTGAAAGCCTGTAAATATTTTTCTGATAAAGGCATTCGCACCAATGTGACCTTAGTGTTTTCAGCTGGACAGGCTTTATTGGCAGCGAAAGCCGGAGCAACTTATGTTTCGCCGTTTATCGGACGTCTTGATGATATTTCAACGGACGGTTTGATCCTAATTGAAGAAATTCGTTTGATTTATGACAACTACGGTTTTGAAACCGAAATTCTAGCGGCTTCAGTGCGTCACACCATGCATATCGTGAATTGTGCAAAACTCGGAGCGGACGTCATGACGGGACCACTTTCTGCAATTTTAGGTTTGCTAAAACACCCATTAACCGATAACGGATTGGCGCAGTTTTTAGCGGATTACGCGAAAGGAAATCAGTAAAGAATTGACAATTGATAATTAACAATTGATAATTTAGAAGAAATTTATTAGATCAGGCGGTTTCAATTTGGAACCGTTTTTTTTATGGTGTTATTTTGTTGTAAAGTTAAGAATGAATAAAGGAACAAGGGTTTTCAGGGTTGACCGTTTTTAATTATCAATTGTTAATTATCAATTAATCAAAGTTCCTTCTCAAAATTCACATCAAACAAACTCGTAAACGCATTTTTGATTTTGCCGTTTTGGTCTAGAATGATGGTGCGGTGCACTTTCATAATCGCCCAATTGGCTTTTAAGTCTTCGAAATTGGTACTGCGCAATTCGATGATGCCGTCCGCATTTATTTTCTGCAATTGCGATTTCCAAATCATTTGGTCTTTGTCGAGATTGACACCGACGAATTGGTATTCGGGATGTTTCGCTTTCAACGCCATAATTTTCTTGTGTGCTGCCATCATGTGCGACGATAGATTGTCTGTCCACAGAAAAATGACGGTTTTCTTGTTCGCAAAAAGATCTGAAAAAATAAGCTTGTCACTGCGGTCTACCAGTTCCACTTTTGGCAAGGCATTCCCAACTTTCAGCAGTTGTATCGCGTTACCGATTTTAAGGATTTCGTTTTTCTTGCTTTTATCGGTCGAATATTTATGGTAGGTTTCCAAAAAGATCTGGTTGTTGACCATGTTTTGGTCTTCAAGCAGATAAGTGAAAGCGATGTTATTCAAGATCGTATTTTTTACGGTCGTATTCTTGATTAAAGTATCAGCGATATTGAGTTTGTTGATGTTCGTTCTGAGTGCCAAATCGACCGGCGTATAATGGTTGTGGTAATGAATGGCTGCGACATTATTGAGCATGTGCGACAGATAATTCACAAACGGCGCGTAATTCGAAAGTTTGGCGTCGTTGTAATCGATTTGTTTTCTGTAATCGTAATACTCTTTTGGAAGTTTTTCAAGTACATCTTCACCGGTTCGCATCTGGTGCGCCATCGGGTAGATTTCCTTTTTAGAATAATGGTGAAAATTCAAAGCAGCTTGGGCATAAGTGTCGAAATCATCACTCCATTTGATGGCTTCTTTTTTGGTTTCATAGAATTTTTTCTTCGACGCATAAGCAGAATCAATGTTCTTTGTAAAATCAGCGATGTTGTAATCAAATACATCGAAAATTTTGCTGCGATCGTCTTCATTCTTCATATACATTTCCATCAGGAAATTATTTTTTTGATCGCCTCTGCCACAGAAAATAATCGAATTATCAAAATCCTTAGCATTGATCCGAACCATAATACTGTCGTTTTTATCGAAGTAAACCGATTGGAATTCAGGTTGGTTTTTAAACGTATACAAGCCTGGTGACAACGAATCGAACTTGATAAAAAAGCGGTTATTAGCATCGATCTTTACACTGTCAATAACTTCAGTGTCTTTGCAGAATAACACATACGGATTGGTCGGATTGGTGACCTCGCCTCCAAAATAAGCAGTATAATCATCGCTTTTAAATGGTTTGTTGCAGGAGCAGCAAAGTGCGGCAATTGAGGTCGTCAACAATAAAAGCGTATTTCGTTTTATGCTATACATTTATGATCAAGCTAGTCTACAAAAA
>JANPJB010000135.1:0-29053 GCA_031425295.1 Flavobacterium sp.
TGGCATTTGAAAATCACTTTATTGGTGATCTCAGGATGCGCCGTCATAGCAGCCAGCATCAATCCTTTTCCTCGTATTTCGGTCAGCAAAGGATGTACCAAAAGCGACCGGAACAATTTTTCTTTTTCTAATGTCTGCGGAATCAAATCGGTCTCAGTAATTTCATACAAAGTTGCCAAACAGGCTGCCGCAATGACAGGATGACCGCCAAAAGTGGTGATGTGTCCGAGTTTCGGGTTATCGCTGAGTAAATCCATATGTTCAGCCGATGCCGAGAACGCGCCAACCGGCATACCGCCGCCCATTCCTTTTCCTAGTATAACTACGTCGGGAACGACATTGTAGTTTTGAAAACCGAATAATTTTCCGGTACGCCCAAAACCAGGCTGGATTTCATCGATGATCATGAGTGCACCGACTTCGTCGCAGCGTCTTCTTACGTTGAGCAGGAAATCATTTTCCGGTTGTATGAATCCTGCACCGCCTTGAATACTTTCTAAAATGATTCCGGCAGTTTTAGTCGTGATCTTTTGAATGTCTGCTTCGTTGTTGAACGTGATGAAGTCTACATCAGGAACCAATGGACGAAACGGTTGTTTGCGCTCTTCAAAACCCATGACGCTCATCGAACCCATTGTATTGCCGTGATAAGCATTGTAACAAGAAATCAGTTGGCTTCTGCCGGTAACTCTTCTCGCGAGTTTTAAAGCGCCTTCCGTAGCCTCGGTGCCGGAATTGACGAGATACGTTTTTTCGAGTGGTTTGGGTAGGTGGGAAGCCAATAGTTTGCAATACTGCACGGCTGGACTTTGTGAATATTCGCCATAGACCATGACATGTGAATATTTGTCGAGTTGGTTTTTGATTGCATCGTTAACGCGCTGGTTTTGATGTCCAAGTGTGCACGCGGAAACACCAGCAACAAAATCGAGGTATTTTTTATGGTTGGTATCGTAAATATAAGAACCGAGCGCATGTGACACTTCCATGCCTAAGGGATATGGTGAAGTTTGTGCTTGGTATTGGAGGAAATCATTCATAATTGTTTATTTTCCATCAAAATTTCCACCATCATATGAACCATGTATCATCGTTTTCCAATCCCAAAGTCTTTTGTTGAATTTGATTTCTTTAGCATGTGCCGGATGTCTGGCTTTGTATGTTTTTACGGCATTCTCATTGAGTGGAAACTGAAATTTACCATCCTTCACTAACATATATTGCCCGTTTTTATCAAGGATGATTTTATTATTGTATTTCTTTAAAATATTTGCGTATTCAGTATTGGATACGACGCCTTTGGGCTCGGCATCGAAGTTCCCGCCATCATATGGCCCGTATATCATTGTTTTCCATTCCCAAAGTACTTTATTGAATTTGATTTCTTTTGCATGAGATGGATGTTGTGCTTTATAATTCATAACAGAATATTGGTTTAACGGAAATTGAAATTTACCTTCTTTTACCAACATGTACTGTCCATTTTTATCAAGGATAATTTTATTTTTGTATTTTTTGAAAATCGCGTCAAATAGACTAGTATCTACAGTTTTCGCTTCAACAGTTTGACTAATTCTTTGATTAGAATTTTCAATATCTGTATTTACCACTGCTTCACTGTTTTCTTTCTCAATTCTGATTTTTTTCTCAGATTGAATTTTTGCATCGAGTTCATTGTCTTCTTTGGTAAACAAATCGTCTTTCGACTTAATCCGTTCGTCTTCACGCCAAATAAATCCGCGGAGTTTCCTTGCATTTTCAGGCAAATCCTTTTCTGGATAAATATCACCGTCAACATTTGTAAAGAAAGTCATGCTGTCTATCGTATTACCATCCAAAGTCATGTTGATGCGACTACTGACATTTTTATTAATACCAATGAGCTCTTTTGCGTCATTGCGCATGAAATATATGACTTCTGTGTTTTTGATGATGTCGGCCTCGTATAATTTGTTGTCCCTGAATTTACCGAACAGATTTTGTCCTTTGACCTGATTAAAACCCGTTCCTAGCGAATCCTTCGAAATGATAAACGCGTTATTGAGCACTTTCAACGAATCAAGTTGCTGGGTTTTGTCGTTGCCCACCAAATGCATCACATCGCCGGTCATTTGATTTTCGAAATTCCACAAAATCGGTTTGCCTATTAGTTTTGTGAGGTTGTTAATTTGACTCGAGTGAATCGAATCGCATTTGCCGCTCATGTCTTTTTTGAAGATGCGCGCGTTGTCAAAAGCCCTAACAATGCGTTCGTTTGGCTTGCCTGTGACCATTAGTATTTTCCCGTGGATGTATACAGAATCCTTATCGACCAAATTAATCGCGACGGCTCTTTTGGTGACAAACAGCGAATCTTTCTTTTTATAAACTTCGGCGTAATGTCCTTTAATAATGCCTTTGTTGATTGTATCAGTGATTTTTACATTATTGGTTGCCGACGCGAATTCATTATTCCGGTTGTAAAATAAACTATCACCCTCGATCAGTCGGTCTTTGTATTTAATATAGGATTTCCTTAAAAAGTGTCCCACGTTTTTCTTACTATCGTAAAAACCTTTTTCTGTATAAATGAAATTTTCTTTACTCGTAATTGTCGACGGTCCATATAAGTACGATTGTCCGGCTGTATTATAATAGTCGAGGCGATTCGACTTCACAACATATTTAGGATTGGTAATCGTTACCGCCGATAGAAACTGGAATTTTTTTTCATTCGCGTAATAACGCCCAGATTTGCTTTTGAGTACGTTGTCTTTGTTCGTAATCGTTCCGTTGGTATTGTAAAAAGCCTGTTGCGATACGCGATCGAAACTCAAAGTATCGGTGACAAGCGTCATATCAGGTGAACGCATCTCAACATTTCCTGTTGCGTAAGCTTGTTTTACATTGCCATTGTATTCGGCATATTTACTGTTCATAAACAAGGTATCGCCCTGAACCATGCGAACGTCACCAAAAGCTTTGATGTAATTTTCAGTTTGAAAATAATACGCTTTGTTGCAGAACATTTTGACACCATCGTGATTAATGCGAACATTTCCTTGCAATAACAGTGCGTCAGGGATTTCCAGTTGGTTCACATCTAGAAAATCTGAATGTTCAATGATGATTTTTTTCGGGCTTTGTGCCAGAAGCGTTTCCATTCCTATAAAAAGAATGCTGATAAGGATAAGAAAACGGAAGCTTTTCAATACTGTAGATTTTTTTATTTCATAACAATTCGACCTGCGGTCTCGAGTGCCAAATTTATGAAAAAGGCAACAATGAAAACGGTTATTAAGAATTATTTATTAGTTGATTGGAAGTGAGCTTCAAATTTTTATATTTGTAAACGTTCGTCTTTAAAAATAGCCAATTCCATGAAAAAAATCATTTTACTCGCAGTGGTAGCTTTAACGCTATCTGTCAATGCACAAACCCAAAAGAAGAAGCCAATGACTACGCAAAAAGCAAAGCCAAAAGTAGAAAGGAAAGAAGTCGTATATCAAGTATTTACCCGATTGTTTGGGAATAAAATTTCAACCAATAAACCTTGGGGAACCATTGAAGAAAATGGTGTTGGGAAGTTTAATGATTTTACGGATAAAGCGCTTCAGGAAATTAAAAAGTTAGGCGCCACTTATATTTGGTACACTGGTGTTCCGCACCATGCATTGGTTCGCGATTATACAAAGTATGGGATTTCAAACGATGATCCCGATGTGGTCAAAGGCAGGGCAGGTTCTCCGTATGCTGTCAAAGATTATTACAACGTAAATCCTGATTTGGCGGAAAACCCAGCGAATCGACTACAAGAATTTGAAGCATTGATCGCGCGTACTCATAAAAACGGAATGAAAGTGATTATTGATATCGTCCCGAATCATATTGCAAGAAAATATGAAGGCAAATCAAACCCAAAAGGCGTGCGTGATTTTGGTGCAGATGATAATACGAAAGTGGAATACGACAGAAACAACAACTTTTATTACATTCCCGGTCAAAAATTCGAAGTGCCAACTGCTAAAGATTACACACCACTCAATGGTGAAAAAACGCCGCTAAGTGACGGAAAATTTGAGGAAAACCCAGCAAAATGGACCGGCAATGGCTCGCGCATGGCAAAACCACATATCAATGATTGGTATGAAACTGTTAAAATCAATTACGGTATCAAACCTGACGGCAGTAAAGATTTTCCAGAACTGCCTGCTGGTTTTGAAAAAAAATCGGCTGCGGAGCATTATGCTTTTTGGGCGAATAAAAGTGTACCCAATTCATGGAAAAAATTCAGGGATATTGCTTTATACTGGACTGCAAAAGGCGTCGATGGTTTCCGTTATGATATGGCGGAAATGGTTCCGGTTGAATTTTGGAGTTATATGAATTCTGCCATTAAAATGAAAAATCCAAACGCATTCCTACTGGCTGAAGTATACAATCCGAACGAATACAGAAACTACATCAAGCTCGGAAAGATGGATTATTTATATGACAAAGTAGATTTATACGATCATTTAAAAGCCGTCATCAAGGGTAAAGCGCTTCCGGATCCAATTACCCAAATTCAAGAAAAGTTCGCCGATATCGATCGCCACATGTTACACTTTTTAGACAATCATGATGAACAACGATTGGCGAGTAAAGAGTTTGCTGGTTCAGCTGAAAAAGGTAAACCGTTGATGGTGCTTTCCACTACTTTGGGTACTTCACCGACCATGATTTATTTTGGTCAAGAATTAGGAGAAGCTGGAAATGAAGACGGTGGCTTTGGCAAACCTACAAGAACTTCTATTTTCGATTATGTAGGTGTTCCAAGCCACCAACGATGGATGAACAAAGGCGAATTCGATGGCGGGTTATTGACGGAACCTGAAAAGAACCTACGTGAATTTTATTCACGATTATTAAATTTTTCGAATAGCAGTTCGGCATTGATGGGGAAATTTCATGAACTGCAGTCGTATAATCGTAACCCGCCGGCTAACGAAAGTACTGCTGCAACAGCCATGACGCAAAACCCGAATACGGATGTAAAAAACAGCAATTACCGCGAGGGGATTTATTCTTTTGTACGTTGGTCTGATACGCAAAAGTTAATTATTGTCAATAATTTTTCTTGGGTTAATGCAGCGAAGTTTGATTTATTCATTCCGAATGAAGTCATTGCCGCATGGAAATTGAAAGATGGAACTTACAATTTAAAAGAACAGTTGTATGCAAAAGCTCAGGGCAAATTGATTGTCAAAGATGGCATCGGAAGCGTGTCTATCGGGATTGACACTTCAGAATCATTAATTTTTAGTTTGTAATTTAAAAACATAAAAAGCAAAAGCCGCATTTACTAGTGCGGCTTTTGCTTTTTATGTTTTGATGAACGCTGATAAAAACGGATTTTTACTAATTAAAAAAATAAAGACTGGTTCTGCTTTATCCGAATAATCCGAGTGCAATTTTATTTCATAATGGTCTGCTTTCTATCGGGACCAACGGAAACAATCTTAATCGGCACCTGCAATTCCTTTTCGATGAATTCGATGTAGGATTTGAGTTCATTCGGGAGCTCATCATACGAATTCATTCCCGTTAAATCAGCTTTCCAGCCTTTAAATTCTTGGTACACCGGCATTACGTTTTCAGGTTCAATGTTGTATGGCAAATGGTCTATTTTTTGCCCTTGGTATTTGTAAGCAACAGCGACTTTCAACGTTTCAAAACCTGATAAAACGTCGCCTTTCATCATCATCAGTTGGGTCACACCGTTGATCTGTACTGCATATTTCAGCGCGACCAAATCAAGCCAGCCACAACGCCTTTTTCTTCCGGTTACCGAACCGAATTCGTTGCCGACACTCGCCATAACATCGCCGGCTTCTTCGAAATCTTCTGTTGGAAACGGACCACTGCCGACACGGGTCGTGTAGGCTTTGAAAATTCCGTAGACTTCCTTGATTTTATTGGGTGCAATACCTAAACCTGTGCAGGCTCCGGCAGCTGTTGTATTGGAGGATGTTACAAAAGGGTATGTTCCGAAATCAACATCGAGCAGCGAACCTTGGGCGCCTTCGCATAAGATTGATTTTCCTGCTTTTTGTGCCTGGTGTAAATATTCTTCCGAATCGATAAACGTGAGTTGTTTCAAATCTTCAACGGCATCGAAGAATTCTTTTTCTAATTCTGGTAGATTGTATTGGATATTGACATCGTAAAACTTGATCATCGCTTCGTGCTTATCTGCCAATGTTTTATAGCGCTCTTTAAAATCTTCAAGTTCGATATCGCCGACACGCAAGCCGTTTCTTCCGGTTTTGTCCATGTAAGTAGGACCGATGCCTTTTAAGGTTGATCCGATCTTGGCTTTGCCTTTCGACGCTTCCGAAGCAGCATCGAGTAGGCGGTGCGTCGGCAAGATCAGGTGTGCTTTTCGAGAAATGATGAGTTTGTTTTTGATGTCGAGATTGAATTTCGCCAAACCATCGAGTTCGCTTTTGAAAACCACCGGGTCGATGACAACACCATTTCCGATAATGTTGATGGAATTTTTGTGGAAAATACCGGACGGAATCGTACGCAATACGTGTTTGATGCCATCGAATTCGAGCGTGTGCCCCGCGTTTGGTCCGCCTTGAAAGCGCGCTATGATATCATATTTTGAGGTCAAGACATCGACAATTTTTCCTTTGCCTTCATCGCCCCATTGCAATCCTAGTAATAAATCTACCGCCATTTTTAGTTGTGTGTTGTGAGTTGTGTTGTAAGTTGGAAGTTGTTGTTTGTTCAAGTGTGCGTTAGGGATTGGAGCGATTGTTTGAGCTCTTTTTTGCGAAGTTTACGCAGCAAAAAAAGCGAGTGCGTAAAGCCCGACCTTTAGGTAACGCCATGATTATTATTTTGATTTAGTCCTCTGTTGTTTTCTTCTTATTACCATAAAAATACAGTGAGTGATTGTGAATTTCAATCCCAAAAATATCTTCGATGGTTTTCTTAATCGTTTGGATCCGCGGATCACAAAACTCAATCACTTCGCCGGTATCGGTCATGATGATATGGTCGTGATTTTTGTCGAAATAGGATTTCTCGTAATGCGCTTGGTTCTGACCGAATTGGTGTTTGCGTACTAGCGCACAATCCAGAAGCAGTTCGATCGTGTTGTATAAAGTGGCACGGCTTACGCGGTAGTTTTTGTTTTTCATTTTGATGTAGAGATTCTCGATGTCAAAATGTTCCTCGCTGTCGTAAATTTCCTGAAGAATGGCGAAGCGCTCCGGCGTTTTACGATGCCCTTTGTTTTCAAGATACATTGTAAAAACATTCTTTACAATTTCCTGATTTTTACTGTTGTCGGTAGCAATTAATGTCATGAGACAAAGGTAGTTTTTTTAGTGGAATGTCAAAATGCGATTGGGCATACGACGTTAAAGTTTTGAAGAAGTAATTAACAGCTTGGCGTGCTTTAGTGCCTGAGTGCTTAGTACCTTATTTTTAAAGAGAAGCGCGTTTGTGTTCCCTTTGCGAGAAATTAACTTTTATTAACACGCGTCACTTTGTCAACGCCGTCAATCTTCTTGATATTTTCAATGAGTTTTTTGAGTATGATGTTATTCTGCACGACTACAGTGACCTGACCATTGAAAATTCCGGCGTCGCCACTCAGTGAAATGCTTTGGATATTGACGTGCATGTTGTTCGAAATCACTTTTGTCAATTCATTTGTCAAACCTAGCGTGTCCATTCCCGTGATATGCAGAATCGCTTTAAATTCCTGCTGTGTCGAGTCGATCCATTTCGCTGTAATGATACGGTACGCGTAGTTCGATTGCAGGCTGATTGCGTTCGGGCAATCTTTCTTATGCACTTTGATGCCTTCATTGATGGTTACAAATCCAAACACTTCATCGCCTGGAATCGGGTTGCAGCAGGAGGAAAGTTTATAGTCGAGTCGATCTTGTTCCGCACCGAAAACGAGCATATCATAATTGCTGCTGATGACTGGTCTGTGGATGTCTTCATCCGCCGTGTTTGGTGAACGCTTGATTTTATTCTTGAAGAAATTCATCAAGGTGTTGCTCTTCTGCGCCGCAAAATCTTTGAGTTGCTGGTTTTCGATCGAACCGATTCCGGCACGGTAAAACAAATCGAGGCTGGTTTTAAGTTTGAAGAAATTCACGAGTTCATTGACGACTTGCTCGTTGATCGTAATTTTAAGTTGTTTCAATTTTCGGGTCAACAGTTCTTTGCCTTCTTCCGCGGTTTTCTTGGTGTCTTCATTGAGCACATTCTTGATTTTATTCTTGGCTCTAGAAGTCGTCACATAATCGAGCCAATGCGACGTTGGTTTCTGGTTTTGCGACGTGATGATCTCGACCTGATCGCCGCTTTTGAGGACCGTATTGAGCGGAACAAGTTTTCCATTGACACGTGTGCCACGGGTTTTGACACCGATTTCGGAGTGAATGCTAAATGCAAAATCTAAGGAAGTCGCATCTTTCGGCAGCGATTTGATTTCTCCTTTTGGTGTAAAGACAAAAATCTCTTTCGCGTAAAGGTTCATTTTAAAATCCTCGACAAAATCCACCGCGTTCGTTTCGGCATTCTCCAAGGCTTCTTTGAGCAGATTCAACCACACATCGAGACCGCTTTCTTCGGTAGCACCTTGTTTGTATTTGTAATGCGCCGCGTAGCCTTTTTCGGCAATCTCATCCATGCGTTCGCTGCGGACTTGAATCTCGACCCAACGGCCTTTGGGCCCCATAACCGTAATGTGCAATGCTTCGTAACCCGTAGATTTTGGAGATGAAATCCAATCGCGCAATCGGCTCGGGCTTGGGCGGTAATGATCGGTTACGATTGAATAAATCTTCCAAGCGATGAATTTCTCATCATGCGCATTCGATTTGTAAACGATGCGCAGCGCAAACTTATCATACACTTCATCGAAACTCACGTTCTGCGCTTTCATTTTGCGTCGGATCGAATAGATCGATTTCGGTCTGCCTTTGATTACGTAATCGACGCCTTCTTCATCAAGTGACTTTTTCAGGACTTCCGAAATGGCGCTGATGTAAGCATCTTGCTCTTCTTTTGTTTCCTTGATTTTGCTGACGATATCATTGTAAACTGTCGGTTCAGTATATTTCAACCCCAAATCCTCGAGTTTGCTTTTGATGTTGTATAACCCTAAACGGTGGGCGAGTGGTGCGTAGATGTACAAAGTTTCTGAAGCAATCTTGATCTGTTTGTGCTCCGGCATCGAATCCATCGTCTGCATATTGTGCAAACGGTCGGCGAGTTTGATCAGGATTACACGAACGTCGTCGTTTAATGTCAATAACATTTTACGGAAATTTTCCGCCTGCATCGACACATTCAAATCTTTTTGAACCTGAGAGATTTTAGTCAATCCTTCAACGAGCTGGGCGACTTTCGGGTTAAACATCTTTTCGATGTCGGCCACCGTTACATCAGTGTCTTCAACAACGTCGTGCATCAAAGCTGCTGCGATTCCCGTTGCACCGAGTCCGATTTCAGAAGCCACGATTTTTGCTACTGCAATGGGATGAAAAATATAAGCTTCACCCGATTTCCGGCGCTGTTCCTGATGCGCGTCTACAGACACGTCAAATGCCTTGCGGATCAGTTTTTTGTCGTCCGCGCTGAGCGTTTGATAGCTGATGCGCAGCAATTCCTTATATTCTTTCGCAATCGCTTTGTTTTCTTTTTCAATATCAATCTCAACCATAGTGTGTCAATGTTCAATCCTTAAAAATAAGCATAACAAACTAAATGTACAATTAATAATTTGATAAATTAAAGCGAAAGTTGGGCGTGACCACAAGGGTCAGGCTATCCGTTGTAAGTCCTCGCTGCGCTGCGGGCTTTACACTGCTATCCTTCACGCGAGTTAGGTTGACAATTATTCTCAGCGTATCATAAGATCTTTGAACCACGAATGCACGAATTGTGAAATCGATTCGTGCATTCGTGGCTTATTTTATTATCGGACTGTCTGCACTTGTAGTTTCACAAAATCCAAATCCTGGAAATCGTAACTGAAATCCGTCAACGGCGAAATCGGTTTCATCTTGATGTTCGCATTGTCAGCAGAAAAAATTACGTACGCATCGGCTAGAAAACTGCGGTTGTTCCATTTTACGGCGAAAGTGTTGTTTTTATAATAAAACATTTCACCGGTCAGTTGTGGCGAACGCATGGAATGGAAGTAGAGCTTTCCTTTTTTCTGAGCCAGCACAATGTCGCCCAACCAATTGTCTTTGAACGTACCCGTAAATTTTTTCAAATCGATGACTATTTTGAGCTTTTTGTTGTTTTCGACGGTGCTCCAAACTTCGTCAGCAATTTTATCGGCATTGTCTTCTTTTTCCTTCCGTTGTTGGCTGAAGAGTGCGACATAGTCATCGGATTTGATGCCGAGATAACTGTCTTTAATCGTACCGCTGATCGCATTGAATGCCGCGCCGTTTTGCTGGTTCGTCAATACGATAATCCCCAAATTGAGTTCAGGCAGCATCAACACTTGGGTAACGATGCCGTCGAGTCCACCCGTATGTGAAACCTGAAAATTACCTTTGACTTCCGTCAGCTGCCAGCCCAAACCATAGGATTTGAAATGTGAAAAATAAGGTGCTGATGGTTTGTTGGGCATGATGGTTTGCGCGGTCCACATTTCGGTATGCTGTTTTTGTGTAAACAATTGCGCTGTTTTTTCGGCTCCGTATTTTCCGCTTTGCAATTGCATGATAACCCATTGGCTCAAATCATTCACACTCGAATAAATGCCCGCAGCGGGATCGAACACATTGTTTTTATAGCGAGCAATCGCTTTAAGTTTACCATCAGTGGGCACGTGCGGCATGATTACATTTGAAGTGTCTTTCAATCGCAAAAATGAAGCGGCACTGTGGTTCATTTCCAATGGTTTCATGATTCTGGTTTCGATAAAATCACACCAAGACAAACCACTCGCGCGATGAATCACTTCGCCAGCCACGATATAGAGCAAGTTGTCATAATCGTATTTGGTTCTAAAAGCCGAAACCGGTTTTAAGTACTGCAGATTATTGATGATATCCTGCGTCGTAAAATTATTACCGTCGGGCCAGATCATCAAATCGCCGGCACCCAAACCAAGTCCGCTGCGGTGGGTCAACAAATCGCGGATCGTAAACTCTTTGGTGACATAATCGTCATACATTTTAAACTCCGGAATATACTGTGTCACTTTATCGTCCCATTTGACTTTACCTTCATCAACGAGCATCGCCAAAGCGGCAGTTGTAAAGGCTTTGCTGTTCGAAGCGATGCCAAATAGCGTATTTGCATCAACGGGTGCTTTGGTGATAATTGACTTTACGCCATAACCTTTGGCATGCACAAGTTTACCATCTTTAACAACCGCCACGGCTATACCGGGAACGTCAAAGGTTTTTAAAGTCCGTGCCACCAAATCATCAATTTGTGTCGGCGTGATTTGCGCTACTGCGGTATAACTGAATACAAGACTCAACCCCAGCAATACAATTTTTTTCATAACAGATTATTTAAAGTTTCGTTGTCTCTTGGCTTCAAAAATAAGTACGGCTGCGGCAACGGAAACATTCATGGAGTCGATAGCGCCTTGCATCGGAATAATAATATTCTGTGTGGCCTGATCGCGCCATTCTTGGGTTAATCCTGTTGCTTCTGTCCCTACGACTAGGGCTGTTGGGGCGGTATAATCTTGCTGATGATAAGGGGTTGCATTTTGTAAAGTGGCACAGTAAAAGTTGATTTTTCGGGCTTGCAAAAAAGCAATAATTTCTGTCGTACTTCCTGTTGCGATCTGATTCGTAAACAAACCGCCTACGCTCGAACGGACAATATTCGGGTTGTATAAATCGCTTTTGGGATTCGCGATGATGACAGCGTCAAGCTTTGCGGCATCGGCAGTCCGCAATAATGCGCCAATATTGCCTGGTTTTTCGGGTGCTTCTGCAATCAGAATTAAGGGATTGTCGGATAGTTTCAAATCGGATAATGACGTCGATTTCGATTTCGCTACAGCGATGATGCCTTCCGTAGTATCGCGATATGCCAGTTTTTGATAGACTTCTTTGTTGATTGCTATCGTGTGGATTTCGTGATTCGTAAAGTGCGTTAGCTGCTTTTCTGAAATCAACTCTGGAAGAATTAAGACGGTTTCGAGTTCATAGCCGCCCGTGATCGCGAGTTCAATTTCCCTCAAACCTTCAATTAGAAAAGTACCAGTTTGCCTGCGGGCTTTTGCTTTTTCCTGTAAAAGGACTAAGGATTTTATTAAAGGATTCTGTATGGAGGTGATTGATTTCAAAATTATAGGCGCTCGAATTGGTGTTGCATTACATTAAAACATTGCCTTGCAAAATGAAACAAGGCAAGGTTTAATGAATTGCTATTAATTGCTTTTCAGAATTTTTACGGTTGATAAGCTCGATGCGGTTTCAACTTTAAAGAGATACTGTCCGTCGCTGAGTAACGAAATATCAACAGCAGTTTGTCTTGTATCAGGATTATTGGTTTGAATCAATTGGCCTAATAAAGTGTATACTGAAATCGATTTGATCGTTTCCGGGCTCGAAAAATTGACAACTGATTTCGTCGGGTTCGGGTAATACTGTAATGTATTTTTGGCAAAGTCAGAAATACCTAGAGTGGCACAACTTACGTTGGCAGTCCAACCGGAAGCCGTATTAGCACCATCAGAATAGAACCGAAATGTTAGTGTTCCTGTAGCGTCGGTCGATGTCACCGTACCTGGATTGTTATTACCCGTGAAACCATATTGCTCAACAATGTAAGGATATGTTGTGTTCGGTCCGTTAAAAATGGTCAATCGGTCGATTTGATCTTCTAATTGAAATGAAGTAAAGGTCACGGAAGCTTTTTCGCCCGGATTTACTGGAGTAATCGTAGTGGTTACATACTCACCATTCGAATAATTTCCATTCGACCCTCCAGAATCAAAGAAAATCCCGTCAACGCAATGGTTGATCAGCGTCGCAAATTCTGTAGTTGCCGCGGCAGAAAAAGTATTGTTGCTGCAACTCGCCTTTACATAAAGATCATAATTGCTGTAAGAATCCAGATTCGTAAACGTAAAAGAATTGGTCGTAACCGTTTGGAAGGTTCCGTTAGGCGGATTACCAGAAGGCACGATTAAGATTTCAAAAGACGATGAACCATTCGGATTGGACCAAGTTGCCACAGCGCTATCGGTTGTGATTCCGGTTACGCTTATTGTGGTTGCATTGCTGCATAGCGTTGTGAATTTGTACGTAGTTGAATACGGAGATAGACCGCAAACATTATTCGATTTTACCCTCCAGAAATAGTCGCTTCCTGAGTCTAAATTCGCAAGGTCAATTTGATTTGAAGCAGCGGTATAGCTTTGAAAATCGACACTGAATAAATCGTCTTTAGCGATCTCAATCGTATAATTTGCTGCATTCGCACCGACATTTTCCCAAGCAAGCGTAGGATTGGTCTCGGCGATGCTGGTATTGTTTTCCGGTGTATTTAAACTCGGACCATTGACAATATTGTTTTGTACCACTAATGTCAGTGATAGACTTGTTTCCAATGCATCCGATATGGCTCTTAATGTCAACGGGTATGTCCCCGCGGCGGTCCCTTCTAGACCTGTAATAGTGACAGTTCCGTTTCCTCCAGCGTCAAGACCTGGTGAAAATGTAACGTTTGCACCCGGTGGAATGCCGAGCATGTCAAACGCAACTGCGCCTGTAAAGGCATTGGGTGTAATCAGATGGTAGTTGAATGTTGTTTCCGTTTGACCCTGACAAGTTCTATTCAATAAGCTGCTGTCAGAAGTCAACAGCATTTGTTTTGCCGCCACGCCGCTGATGATCAGGGAATATTTTTGCAAGGTGTTAACCAAATTGCCTTTGTGGGTTACGGTCACAGTGTAATTTCCAGATGGATTTAAAACATCGATTTTCTCCACATTATCAACAATATTGTCACCTCGAGTAGCTGCGGCATCGACTTCGCCCGGATTCAGTTTCCATGGGAATGAGGTTTGGTTGTTATTTGTAATTCTGATGTCTAAATCATTGACCAAATTCGGTGTGGCCAAATCAACTACAGACCCCATAACAATTTGACCTGCAGGGTCTGTCCAACAAATAGTGGCAACAATAGGTTGATTTGCGCTTAATGGTTGGAAGTCAAAAGAATAAGATTTTCCCTGAAGCAAAGTATTCTCTTGGATATACGATTGGGTGTCTTGACTTGTTATGAGGTTCGCCGCTTTTTCAGCATTTAGCAAACCCCAGCCAAAACGGTAATCTGGCCCTAGATCAGTACCAGCTTCATCGGCAGTATGAATGGCTAATCCACGTAATGTAGCCGCTCTCATAAAACCACCTCTGACATTTTTGTGATGCTGCTGCAAAAGCAATAAGGTTCCCGCAACATTTGGAGATGACATTGATGTTCCGCTGTAACTACTGTAAGAATTATTAGAACTCGACGTGGAAGATCTAACGTTAACGCCTTTACCACAAATATCGGGTTTGATACGCCCGTCATCGGTTGGTCCCCAGCTGCTGAAATTCGACATTACGACACTCGAAGGCGACACGTAATTGGTAACCTGATTCACGGCAGCTACAATAATGGCGTTCTTAGAAACACTTTTTCCGGCCAATAAATCATATCCTTCTTTGCCGTCGTTGTAACCGCCGTTTCTTGAATTTCCGGCAGAATTCACAAATTGATAATAAGGCGCATTAAACATTACATTATCGAAAGATTTTGCATCGCTGTCATATCGTCCCCATTTAAACAACGGCACACTGTCGGGATCATAGCCATAAGAATGGTTGGATACCAACAATCCGTTAGCTGCTGCTAGCGTTACCTCGGAAACATCACTGCTCCAATCATAAGCTTTCAAATTTGCTTGTGATGCCATTCCTTTTGCAGAAGCGCTTGCAGTTGCATTGCCCATCATCGTTCCCGATACGTGCGTCGCATGAGCTGACAATTCTGTAGCGTTATCAATTTGGGTCACACGTCCCGTAAGCAAGTTATGGGTATCTCTTACTTTTCCGCCATCCCAAACTCCGATCGTCATGTTTTGCCCATCGAGGCTTAAACCTAAGCTTCCACCACTGTTGAGTCTGTTGGCTCTCGTGGTCAATGCTGCGCCGACATTATCTGTGGTAAAATAAATCGGATTATTGTTTTCATCCAAACGGATCAATTCTTTCACACCGCCATTGATTGTTGCAAATTTGGTTTTCCAGTTTTTAACCGCCGCCATATTCCATGCCGCTGCTTTTTGAGCTTTGAAAATCGAATCGTAAATAGGAGCAAGTCTTTGAAGTTCAGTAACATTTGTAACGGCCATAATCTTCAATCGGTCGGCTTGTGTTTGCGCGAATGTAACAGTAGTAAAGAAAAGGAATACCAATATGGCTTTAGTAAATTTCATCGTAGTCAATAAGTTTTGATTTTTGTGCTAAATTAATTTAAAATATGATAACATTCGATAAATCAATTGTTTTAGATTTTCAAATTATGTTAAATTTCGCTCTAAAAATTCGATCAGCACGTGAATACTTGCGAACTTTTGATTGTAAAATGTAGGTTTGTTGAAATTAGTTGTTATAAAAAAGCGCCCCGTTGTATAGAGACGCTTTTCTAAATTGACGCCAATCGAATTACAAATCGAAACGATCGGCGTTCATCAATTTTGTCCATGCCGCTGCAAAATCGTCGACAAATTTCTGTTTTGAATCTTCGCAAGCGTAGACTTCAGCTAGTGCTCGCAATTCTGAATTGGAACCGAAAACAAGGTCTGCTCTCGTGGCGGTCCATTTCAAAACACTGTTTTTTCTGTCGCGACCTTCGTATAGTTCTTTTTCCGGTGAAGTGGCGTGCCATTCTGTATCCATATCGAGCAGGTTTACAAAGAAATCATTGTTCAGCTGACCACTTTTATTCGTAAGCATACCATGTTTTGAACCGTCATAATTGGTTCCGATGCTGCGCAGTCCACCGACTAGAACGGTCAATTCCGGAGCAGTCAGATTTAGTAGTTGTGCTTTGTCGATCAGCAATGCTTCGGTAGCTACCTCAGACTTTACGTTTCGGTAATTTCGGAAACCATCGGCGATGGGCTCTAGAAATTGGAATGATTCAACATCGGTCTGGTCCTGGGTAGCATCCATACGTCCCGGTGTAAAATCAAGATTGATCTTGTGTCCGGCATCTTTAGCTGCTTTCTCAACTCCTGCATTACCGGCAAGCACGATCAGATCAGCAAGTGAAACTTTTTTGACGTGTGATTGTGCGTTATTGAATTCATTTTGGATGTTCTCTAATTTCGACAAAACTTTTTGCAATTGAGCAGGATTGTTGACCGTCCAGTCTTTTTGAGGTGCGAGTCTGACACGGGCGCCATTGGCACCACCACGCTTGTCCGAATTTCTAAAAGTTGAAGCAGCCGCCCATGCAGTCGAAACCAACTCTGAAACGCTTAAATCAGAATCTAGAATATTCGATTTCAGCCACTCGGCATCCTTCTGATCGATCAAAATGTGATCTGCCGCAGGAATCGGGTCTTGCCATAGTAATTCATCTTGTGGTACTTCTGGACCGAGATAACGATCGCGTGGCCCCATATCTCGGTGCGTCAGTTTAAACCAAGCACGGGCGAAAGCGTCTGCAAACGCATCTGGATTTTCAAGAAAACGGCGTGATATTTTTTCGTAATCCGGATCCATGCGTAATGCTAAATCGGTCGTCAGCATCGTCGGCAGTTTGTTCGGACCGTCGAACGCATCGGGTATAATGGCTTCAGCATTTTTGGCTACCCATTGCTGTGCACCGGCCGGGCTTTTGGTTAATTCCCATTCATACCCGAACAAGTTTTCGAAGTAGCTATTGCTCCATTGTGTCGGTGTTTTACTCCATGTTACTTCAAGTCCACTGGTAATGGTGTCCTTTCCTTTTCCAGACTGAAAACTGTTTTCCCAGCCAAAGCTCTGCAATTCGATATCTGAACCTTCTGGTTCCGCCCCGACATGATCTGACGAAGCTGCGCCGTGTGTTTTCCCAAATGTGTGACCACCGGCAATAAGTGCAACGGTTTCTTCATCATTCATTGCCATGCGCCCGAAAGTTTCGCGTATGTCTTTTGCTGAAAGAACCGGGTCAGGATTGCCATCTGGACCTTCGGGGTTCACGTATATTAGTCCCATTTGCACCGCAGCAAGCGGTTTTTCAAGTATGCGCGAATGCACATCACCATCGGCATCATCATCAGACACAAGGACTCCTCGACCCGCAACACCTTCAGAACCGTGGGCATAACGGATGTCGCCTGCCAGCCAAGCTTTTTCCGAGCCCCAGTATACTGAAGTATCCGCTTCCCAAACGTCTTCGCGACCACCTGCAAAACCGAATGTTTTAAAACCCATCGACTCCATTGCAACGTTTCCGGCAAGGACCATTAAATCAGCCCAAGATATTTTCTTGCCGTATTTCTGTTTGATCGGCCACAAAAGTCGTCTGGCTTTATCAAGGTTTACGTTGTCGGGCCAACTGTTGAGTGGTGCAAAACGTTGTAATCCTGCACCTGCGCCTCCACGACCGTCGGTAACACGATAGGTTCCTGCACTATGCCAAGCCAATCGGATAAATAGTCCGCCGTAATGTCCAAAATCTGCTGGCCACCATTCTTGCGAATCGGTCATCAACGTCGTTAAATCAGCTTTTAGCGCAGCAAGGTCAAGTGTTTTAAATGCTTCGGAATAACTGAATTTTTCTCCCATCGGATTTGAAGCTGGATGGTTTTGGCGCAAGATATTTAAGTTCAACTGATTCGGCCACCAGTTGCGGATCGTAGTACCGTTGGCGGCACTTTGGGTTAATGACCCGCTAGAAAAAGGGCATTTACCTTGAGAAGTTTGATTTTCCATAATCTATGAATTTGTTTTTTTTGTTTATGCGTTTATGTTTCAAATTTAGAGTTTCTTTCGTTTGCATTTGAATAGTTTTTAATTATAAATTACTATTTTAAAATTGTCAAAAGTTATTTTTAGCGTTGCATTATTATTTAGATTCCTTTTATATATTTGTTTGCATTCACATTAAAAGCAAACGCACTATGGCATTTATCGATTTATTCCGAAAAAAAACAGTTCAGGATATTTTAAAACAAGTCGAAAAAAATGAAGCAGACGGTCATACCGCTTTAGGCAAGCATTTAACCACAAGAGATTTAACGGCTTTCGGTATTGCCGCTATCGTTGGCGCAGGAATATTCAGCACCATTGGGAAAGCCAGTGCCGATGGTGGTCCCGCGGTCATTTTCTTATTCTTGTTTACCGCTTTAGCCTGCGGATTTGCCGCTTTCGCTTATGCAGAATTCGCGTCGATGGTGCCTGTTTCGGGAAGTGCTTACACCTATTCTTACGTGGCTTTCGGAGAAATCATCGCCTGGATCATAGGCTGGGCATTGATCATGGAGTACGCGATTGGCAATATAACGGTAGCCATCTCTTGGAGCGATTATTTTACGGGATTGTTGGGCAGTATGAACATCCATTTGCCCGAATACGTACAAATGGATTATCTGACGGCATCGAACGGATTTAAAGATGCGACCGCTTTGATGCAAGGCGGAAAATCTTTTGAGAATCTGAGTGCCGGGCTGCAAAGTGCGTACACCGCTTGGACGACTGCTCCAACGATCGGTTCGTTTCATCTGGTGGCGGATTTGCCTGCTTTGTTCATCATTATTTTGATTACGGCTTTGGTATATCGCGGTATGAAAGAATCGCGCAACGCTAGTAACCTGATGGTTGTCGTGAAATTGTGCATTATTTTGCTGGTCATTGCGATTGGTGTTTTTTATGTCGATACCGCCAATTGGCAGCCGTTTGCGCCGAATGGAGTGGGTGGTGTTTTGAAAGGCGTGTCTGCTGTATTCTTTGCTTACATTGGTTTCGATGCGATTTCAACGACAGCTGAGGAATGTAAAAATCCGCAACGCGACCTGCCTCGTGGGATGATGTGGGCAATTATCATCTGTACGATTTTGTATGTAGTGATTGCGTTGGTCTTGACCGGGATGGTTAATTATGCGGATTTGAATGTTGGTGACCCTCTGGCTTTCGTGTTCGATAAATTGAATTTGAAATGGATGTCGGGAATCATCGCCGTTAGTGCGGTGGTCGCCATGGCGAGCGTATTGTTGGTTTTCCAAATGGGACAGCCCAGAATTTGGATGAGCATGAGTCGCGATGGCTTGTTGCCGAAACGTTTTTCGAAAGTGCATCCCAAATATAAAACGCCTTCTTATGCAACGATCGTGACAGGTTTTGTAGTGGCAATTCCGGCTTTGTTTTTAAACTTAACAATGGTGACAGACTTATGCAGTATTGGGACCTTATTCGCATTCGTATTGGTTTGCGCTGGCGTTTTGGTATTGCAGAATAAACCTGATATTCCCAGAGGGAAATTCAAAACACCTTATATTAATTCGAAATATATTGTTCCGGTTTTGTTGTTGGTCGGTTTGACCTTCGCTTTTACATACAACAAACAAGCGACGATAGCATTCCTGACGAATGAAAAGCAAATCAACACGCCTGAAGATATTGTGACTTCTTTAGATCAAACGCAAACGAAAGTGGTTTATGAGTTTTTGATTTTTAAAAATGAAGCCGATGCCGTCAATAGTGATCTTGAAGCATTATTAAGCAAATACAGTAAGGATGATGCTACCTATAAAAACGTAGTTGATTCGCTACCGATAGATGAAAGCCTGAAGTACCAGAGCGGTTTCAATTTGTTCAAGCATAAAATCCCGATGTATATTTTCCTGATGGTTCTGATTGGACTGACCTTTTGGTCTTACCGCCAGAATCTGTCTTTGATTCCGCTGCTCGGATTGGTTTCATGTCTGTATATGATGGCGGAACTCAGTGTTTGGAATTGGATTTATTTCACCTGCTGGTTGCTCGTTGGTTTGTTGATTTATTTTGGATTCAGCAGAAAGAATAGCAAACTCAATAGGAGTGAATTATAATAGAAGTTAAAAAAAACCGCCTTAGTTTGTAAGGCGGTTTTTTTTACAGATTAAAGTTTGATGAATTTCTTTGTTGTTTTCCCTTGATTTGAATGCACTTGTATAAAGTAAGTACCTGCTTTTAAAGAAGTCAAATCAATCGCAATGTTCTTTTCCAAAGGATGATTTACGGTTTGAACCAATTGCCCAAGAGAATTATAAATACCTACAGATTGCAGCATTGCGCTTTTCGATATCACGATGTTGATTACATTCTTGGCCGGATTCGGATATAATTCAAAAACACTACTATCAAAGTCTTGGCTTCCCAAAAGCGTATAGTAAGCCGTAGAAACCTGATTGGTCAATACCGGAAGATTGAAATCGAAATAGATGTTCGCTTCATTGGTAATTGATTCTCCAGCAGCAATGGTTTCTTGAATGGGCTTAATCTTAAAGGAAACATAACCATGACTTCCAGCTTCATTAGAAGTGGAATCGGGCAGATTAATGTTGTCGAAAGTGAATTCGAGTTTATTACTTTCATCAAGTGTGCTTCTAAAAGAATGACTGGCGCTGATGATCTCAAGTGAACTCATATCAAAACGACCATCGAGCACATCGGTAATGCTTACTTTTTCTGCGGCTTCATTGCCCGTGTTTTGAAATCGAATCGTATAAGTAAGGTATTCTAATGGCCCTTCAATTGGCGTAATGAGTGTCGAAACTGTTTTGTCATTAGGGTCAAAAGAACCGCGAACGACTTGTGTGAAATTCAATTGGTTATTCGCCGGATCACTATCGCTCGCAGCCGTTAAAGTAATGTTTGCGGAAAACTCCAATAAGTCGCCGACATTCACCGGTGGCGTTTCTGATGGCGTATTGACATTCATTGTAAACGAAATGTAGCGGGTTTCAAACGGAGCGATTTCATTGAAATTCCAGCTCAGTAGCCCTGCTGAATTTGACGTGGTTACAGGATTTGCACCCAAATAATCAAGTCTGGTGTCATCAAACGTTAAGGTAACTTGCCCAGTCAACGGAACGGTGCCTTTGTTTTTGTATACAATATGATAAACTGCGTCAAATCCCGGCCGTGGTGGTGTAACGTTTATCAAATCAATCGAAAGATCTGGAAAAACGCCGTTGGCTGTGATACAGAAATCGATGGTTTCAGTGTTTCCGCTCCCGGTGTAAGTAGTTTGCGCAGCAGTTGGACTAATCGTATAATACGGACTCAGCAGTTGCGGTGTTAAAGTAAGGTTGTCGTAAGAAGTGTACGTTCCGTAAATACCGTTTCCATTACTGTAAGTCGTATAAAGTGCCTGCCCATTTTGGGTGATCTTGATCGGAATGTTGGTTCCTAAATCAGTACTATCGCAGCCATTTCCATTGCCATCGTGTCTAATATTTCCCGTGATGAAGTTTGGCGTTCCATCGCAGTCTAACGAACAATCAGTTATTAAAGTTACCATTACGGGATCTACATTCACGGCTCCGAATTCCGCAGCATCATAGCAAAGGGTCTGCAAGGAAATCGGAAAGAAGAATGATGGCGGTCCGGGTGGCGTATTGGGTGCAGAGTGCCTGCCGATACTCGCCGGTGAAATAACATTATTCTTAACAGAAATGTAGGTCAGATTCGGATTGCCGTCCGCCCATAGTATTGTAGCAACCGTACCGCAAAGATTAATTTCCGTGAGCAGATTATTCTGGCATCGAACCGTTTTCAAGTTACTTAAGGTATGAAGGTCAACAGCCGTCACGAGATTGTCGCCGAAATCAAGAAAGGTCACATTGGTGAAATATTCAAGTCCGGTAAGGTTGGTGATTTGAAGTCCGGAAGGCCAAATTATAGTAACTGCCAACGCCTCATCCTGATCGATTTCACCGTCGTTGTTCGCATCAGCATCAACATCAGCAATCCAATCGCCGGTGGTTTCAACCGTGTTTTGCGTAAGCAGGTAGTTTTTAAAGGTCGCATCGGGAATATTGATGATTTGCCCGTAAAAAGCAAAAGAAAAACTACAAAGCAATAGCGTGAAATATTTTTTTTTCATAATCTTTTAAAGCTTAATAAATTTCTGGGTTGACTTACCTTGGTTCGAAATAATTTCCATAAAATACGTTCCTGTTTTCAATCCCGAAACATCGATGGTTTCTAATGAATTCAATTCCTGTGCTTGCATCCTCTTAACAATTTGTCCTAACAGATTGTATATGCTAACGGATTGAATCGCAGCATTTTTAGCGGTCAAATGAACAATGTTTTTGACAGGATTTGGATGCAAGGTAAAGCTATTCGGATCAAACGTCTGATTGGCTAAAGCCAAATCCACAACGGTTGTAGCAGTCGTATTGGTCACAATTGGAAAATTGAAATCAAAATAAATCGAAGCGGTATTTTCAAGCACACTGCCTAAACTGACCGTAGCCGCAGGTTTTATTTTGAAAGCTATGAAACCGTTGCTTGCTGGTTCATCAATTGAAGATGGCGGCAAATTGATATTTTCAAAAAAGAATTCCAATTCGTTTCCACTGGTTAATGTGCTTCGGAATGGATGACTGCTGTCGATCATTTGTATCGAACTTTTGTCTAAGTTGCTGGTCAGCATATCTTTCACGACAACATTTTCAGCCGATGCCGTTCCAGTGTTTTGAAAACGAATAACATAATGTAGGTATTCCCCAATATTAGTGATATCGATGGCGCTGCCTTCAAGCACGGTTTTGTCATTGGGGTCAAACGAGCCGACTACGATTTGGTTTAAAGCCGAAGTATTGTCATTCGGAGTTTCATCAGTTGCTGCACTAATTATAGCTATAGCATAATGCAATACATCGTCATTATTAACAGCAGGGATTTCTTGTGGTGAATTTGCATTCAACCGCACACTGATTGTCCTGCTTTCAAAAGGAGCAAGGTTCGTAAAATTCCAAGTGAGGTTTCCGGCCGACTGCAAATCGACTATTGGATTCGCATCAACCAAATCTAAAATAGCATCTTCAAAACTTAGTGTAACATTTCCGGATTGCATCTGGTTGCCTTTGTTTTTATAAACAATATTATAAGTAGCATCAAAACCCGGACGTGCGGGAATGACCGGCAGTAATGTAATATCCAGATCAGAATGAACGCCATTCGGAGCAATGCAGAAATTGGCTGTTTCCGTATTTCCGGTTCCTGAAAAAGTTGAAGTGTAGGAAGCTGGAGATATCGTAAAATAAGAATTTTCGAATTGTGGCGTATAGGTAAGATTTGTAGCGTAAAGGCTATAATTGGTGTAGTTGCCCGCATTATTGGTGTAGGTGTTAGCGTAAATTCCTCCGGAAGGATTATAACTTGCTACGATCGGCATCGCAACCGCAGGATTATTTAGCGCGTTGCATCCGTTTCCGTTAAGATCAAACTGTATATTGCCAACAACAGTATTGTAAGTCGAAGATGGTGTATAATTGCAATAGTTTGAAAAGCTTACATTAGTATTTCCATAAAACTGAAACGCAGCCGAAGCTTCAAAATCATCAAGACAAATACGTTGCAAGGCAGGACAATTCACTATGAAATTCCCATATGGATAGGGATAGTTTTCGCCAGAAATTACGATGGTAGGGAATTTAAATTCGGCAATTCCATTTTTGACGTTGAGATACTGTAGGTTAGGATTGTTTTTAATTTCTAGTATCGGATATTTATTACCATTCGATGAAATGTAGCTTGCATGGCTTTCCAAATAAGTTAGATTGGGCATATTGTCAATAACGATCGGACCTTCAGCATTATATATGCTGCAATAAGGAATGACCAATGATTCGATTGGATTGTTAGAAAGGTTTAGGTCAACAAAGCGGTTCATGTTTGGTGGGAAATCCCACGAGGTTAATAAATTATTCGATAAATCCAATTCAAAGAAACCCTGGCCGATCGTAAAATTAGAATTGAAATTGATGTGTGCCAATAAATTATAAGAACAATTCAGATATTCAAGTTCCGAATTGCTGATGTCTAATGTCGAAAGTTGATTATTCCGACAATCTAAAATAAATAAGTTTAAGGCGCTCAAATCTAAATTACTAAGATTGTTGGTATTGCATTCCAGATGTGCAAGATTTGTAAAAGAACTGATTCCTTCCAATGAGCTGATCGCTGCATTATTCACTGTAAGGAAACGTATATTTTGAGCCTCGCTGAGTTCGATTTCGCCGTCGTTATTGGTGTCAACATCTATTGCTCCGGGTACGTTTGTGTACGCACAATTGGTATTCACCAACGCATTTTTAAAATTGGCATCCGGAATATTCACAATCTGGCCATAAAAAGCAAACGAATTCAGCAATAAGAAAGTAGCGTATAGATTTTTCATGATGCATGTTATTTTAAGTTCTAAAATTATCCCTTGTCGTTTTCAATACTTTCATAATTAGCAGAAAGTTAGGCTTTTATTATTGCAAATATAAATTTATGAAATTGCAGCGAATCATAACCATATGATTTAGAATTAGATGCCTTTCACCTAGAATTCGAGCAAAAAAAAAACCGCAATCTCCAAGAAACTGCGGTTTATATAAAATGTGGTTTGTTTTAATTGTTCAGCATCACCGGCATCACAAGCATTGTTACCGTTTCGCCATCTTCGAGCCCGTCAACAGGCGTCAGAATTCCGGCGCGGTTCGGCAATGACATTTCGAGCATGATCATATCCGATTGCAGGTTCGTTAGCATTTCGGTCAAGAAACGCGAATTGAAACCAATCTGCATGTCGTCGCCTTGGTAATCGCAAGTCAAACGCTCTTCTGCTTTGTTTGAATAATCGATATCTTCCGCTGAAATATTAAGTTCAGCGCCCGCAATTTTAAGTCGAATTTGGTGTGTCGTCTTATTCGAGAAAATCGCCACACGACGCACAGAATTCAAAAACTGCGTTCGGTCAATCATCAGTTTGTTTGGATTTTCCTTTGGAATAACGGCTTCGTAATTCGGGTATTTCCCGTCAATCAATCGGCACATCAATATATAATTGTCGAAAGAAAAAGTAGCATTCGAATCGTTATATTCAATCTTAATCTCAGCATCCGAAGTTCCTAAAATGCTTTTCAAGATATTCAACGGTTTTTTTGGCATGATGAAATCAGCTACCTGTGAAGCTTTCACATCCGTTCTTGCATATTTCACCAATTTATGTGCATCGGTCGCTACGAAAGTCAATCCTTCAGGAGAAAACTGAAAAAACACACCCGACATTACCGGACGCAAATCGTCGTTTCCGGCTGCGAATATCGTTTTGCTAATTGCTGTCGCCAAAACATCGGCAGGCACCATAGTTGTTGACGGATTGTCTAGATTCACAGACTTAGGAAATTCTTCTCCCGGTGCATACGCCAGCGCATATTTCCCCGAATTCGAACTGATTTCTATCGTGCTGTTTTCCTCAACAGTAAAAGTCAAAGGCTGTTCCGGGAACGTTTTTAAAATTTCGAGCAATAATTTCGCAGGAACGGCCACGCTGCCTTTACTGGTCGAATCGATTTCTAAAGTCGCAGACATTGTGGTTTCTAAATCGGAAGCAGAAACAGTCAAGGTTTTGCTGTCTAATTCAAACAGAAAATTATCTAAAATGGGTAAGGTGTTGCTGCTGTTGATGACACTTCCCAATACTTGAAGTTGTTTTAATAAGTACGAACTCGATACTATAAATTTCATTTGCTTTTAATTTTTATCGGACGCTATTAAAGTCTCTAAGCATCCATTTTACAAATATATCCTAAACTCCTAAATAACAAAACTAATTTTATTAACATTACCAACTGTACTTTCTTTTTCGCAACAGCGTAAACACGAATCCGAAAATCGCCAATACTACTATTGGAAGCCCGACAGTTATCCATTGTGTTTGCGTATAGTTGTTGTAGACTTTTTCTTTGTCAAGCAGCGGCAGATTCACTTCTTTGCTGCGAATGTTAATAAGTCCACTATCGTCAAGCAGATAATTCACGCAGTTCATCAAGAATTCTTTGTTGCCGTACAGCTTATTCGTCCATTTGTCATAACCCAGTTCCAAAGGCTGGAAGTTTTTGTCGAGTTGGTTTCGAATTAAATCGCCGTCCGAAATCACAATCATTTTGTTGTCTTTCCCAATCGCCTGAAACGTTTTTTCTTCAAATGGCATCACCCGATTTTGATACACCGAATGGAATTTCCCTTCGAGTAAAACTGCGAGCGGAATATTGCCGGTGCCTTTAAATTCGCTTTGTTCGGGACGTTCGGACACCATATTCAGATTGACTTCCACTGGCGCACCGACCAATTTCGAAAACGGGGAAGATTTCAATAACACGGTTTTCTTAATGCCGTTTGTGAGCGTATCGATGCCATTCGTAAATTCGAATTTTAATGCATCAACATTCGTCACAATCGGATTTTTCGATGCCGGATAGATCAACGGCGAATAAAACCACGGATATTGGGTGTATTGTGTCGCGCTGCCTTGTTCACCCGTAGCCAAAGCGATTGGTGTCGCCATGACATCTTTAACCAAAGTCGGGTTGATGCGCACGCCATATTTGAAGAGCATGTCGTTGAGATTTAAATCGAACGGGTAGGCTAGGGTTGCGCCGGTGTCGTTGTAGAGGCTATCCATTTCAACGTTCACTTGATCAACCAGCCACAAGGTTTTTCCGCCATTCATCACGAATTGGTCAAGCACTAATTTTTCTTCGTCCGAGAATTTTTCGGTGGGTTTGGCGATAATTGCCAGATCGTATTTTTTGAGGTATTGCAAGCTTTCATTGGGTTTCTTAGCGACAGAATCCAATGTAAATGTACCGATGAAATAATTCTCGCGCACCTGCTTGATGAAATCCGCCATCAGCAGATCGTGCATTTCGCCGTTTCCTTTGATCACGGCCACTTTTTTCTCTTTGGCTTTGGCAATCGTATTGAACGCGTTCGCAAAGGCATATTCGAGATGCTGCACCGAACTCACGACTTTCTCCGCTGTCGAAGCGCCCATGACGTTTTTGAGCAACGGCACTTTCGTACTTTTTCCATTGTACGTGGCAATCGCCCACGGGAATACGACTTCTTGCGTTTGTTTTCCTTTATCGTCAACAGTAACGTTTACGGGTGTTAAGCCGCGTTCGAGGAATGATTTCATGATCGTGTCGCGTTCTTCTTCATTCTCGATCGGATTCACAAACTGGAACGTAATGTTCTTGTTGTACGCTTTGAATTCTTCAAGAATCTGCTGGGTTTCGGTTTGCAGTTTTTTGAATTCACCGGGAAATTGTCCTTTTAAAAAAACGTCGACAATCAAAGGTTGTTTGACTTCCTCCAGAATATCCAATGACGTGTGGGAAAGTGTATAGCGGTGGTCGTTCGTCAAATCGAATCGGTGGAAAAACTTACTGCCGATAGCATTGATAATCAGCAAAAAAGCAATGGTGAACAGTACGGCTTTAAGATTTTTATTTTTTACAGGTACCATTAGTTTTTCAGCGATTTTAGTTTGAAAACGGTAAAGGACAGAAAGGCAATTGTGATACTCAAAAAGTATAAGACATCGCGCGTATCGATTACACCACGGCTCATGCTTTTGAAATGACTGCCCATTCCGAAAGCCGAAATGATATTTTCAGCATTGGGAAGATATGTGGCAAGTCCATCGAAAGCGAAATAGAAAAAGAAGCATAAAAATACCGAAAGTATAAACGCTACAATCTGGTTTTCTGATAATGTCGAAGTGAAAATACCGATCGCAGAATACGCAGCAACCAAAAATAACAACCCGAAATACGAACCCATGGTACTGCCCAAATCGATATTGCCTTCAGGCATGCCGAGCGTCGAAATCACATACACATAAACTAGCGTTGGAATAATGGCAATCACAATCAACAGCATCGCGCCTAAAAATTTTCCGTTTACGATTTGCCAGAGGCTCAACGGTTTAGTTAAAAGCAACTCTAGCGTTCCTTGCTTTTTTTCATCGGAGAAACTGCGCATCGTTACGGCTGGAATTAGGAAAATTAAGATCCAAGGCGAAATCGTAAAAAACGGACTCATATCCGCAAACCCACTATTCATAATATTGTAATCGCCTTCAAAAACCCAAAGGAACAAGCCGTTGAGCAATAAGAATATCGCGATCACGAGATAACCGATCGGCGATCCGAAGAAAGATTTTATTTCACGTAAAAGTATTGCCTTCATCTATTGTTGAATCGTTGGTTGTTGAATGCTTTGATTGAATAATTTACTGCAAACTTACTAATTTATCCACGCTCCACGCTTCGGGTTTGTCGTTGAAGAGTTTTTTCGTAAACGCCCACACATCGTAAAATAATTCCGAACGGCGGTAGTTCTCAAGATCAGCTTCGTTTTCCCAATAGCTGTAGGTGAAGAAAATGCACGGATTGTTTTTGTCCTGATACAATTCAAGAAAACGGTTTCCTTCGGCATTTCGTATTTTGGTCTTCATCAATTCGAAATTGGCGAGAAAAGCAGGAATGTGCTCTTCGTGGAAACTCATTTTTACGATGCGTACGAACATGTCTATTTGGTTATTTGTGGATTCGGCTATTTGATTATAAGAAATTAATGGTAATGGCATCGCGATAGCCTAGTCCGAGTAGACTTGAAGCGGTACCGACGCTCATCGGATTGCTTCTGAAAATCGCAATTTCGAGATATCCGGCCTCATTGAAAATCGCGAGCTTATCACCTTCGTAATTTTTAATATTATAATTCCCGACGTTAGAAATATCGGAATACTTCGCCCAGATATTTTTGATTGGTGTCGATCTTCTTTGGCTGTGCGTTTGCATCAGCGGGATTTCATAGGGTCTGCCTTTCGCCACTTCCAGAAAAAGTTTCTTGGTGATGTTCGTTACGACATTACCAAAATGATCTATGTAAATCACGGAACCCCGAATTGAATTTTTATCTGTCGCCACAATCGGCTGCAATTCCGTAATCTGTTTGATGGTAGGAATATCTTTCCC
>JANPJB010000136.1:0-33078 GCA_031425295.1 Flavobacterium sp.
TCGCAGGAAGATAAAAACAAATGGCTCGTTCAGAAAAATGAGGATTATTTGTCTTATCTGGTTCATATGGATTTTAGTGAAATATTGCCCGGCGTAGTACCTGTATTGCAATTTTTAAAAGAAAACAACCAAGCAATTGCGCTAGGTTCGGCCAGTAAAAATGCCAGACCGATATTAGAAAAAACAGGCATCCTTAGTTATTTCGATGTCATCGTCGATGGTAATGATGTTACCAATGCAAAACCCGATCCCGAAGTTTTCTTACAGGCCGCAAAAGGATTGCATGTTGAAAACGAAAACGCAATTGTTTTTGAAGATTCCGTAGCCGGTATTCAAGCCGCCAATATCGCAGGCATGACCAGTATCGGAATCGGCGAAAAGGAAGTGCTACACGAAGCACAATACATATTCAAAGACTTTACGTTTATGGATATCAGTTTTATAGAATCATTAATCAAAAAATAACGGAAACGAATAAAATCAGACGTACTGATTTTAGCATGTCAATAATTGAAAAACAAACAAAATGAATCAGGATTATATCAAACCAGACAATTGGTCGATCATCGAAGAAGGATTTGATGCCGGCAGCGTAAAATCGTCTGAAAGCCTTTTCAGCATAGGAAACGGCGCCATGGGCCAACGTGCCAATTTTGAAGAACACTACACCGGCGAAACCTTCCAAGGAAGCTATATCGCCGGCGTTTATTACCCAGACAAAACCAAAGTGGGCTGGTGGAAAAACGGTTATCCGGAATATTTCGCCAAAGTGTTGAATGCGCCAAATTGGATTGGAATCGACATCGAAATCAATGGTGAAAATTTTGATTTGCATGCCTGTTCGAAAGTTTCAAACTTCCGCCGTGAACTCAACATGAAAGAAGGCTGGTACGATCGTTCGTTCGAAGCGACTTTGAAAAACGGAACCGAAATCCGAGCGAATATCCGCCGTTTTTTATGTCTCAACGTCGATGAAGCGGGCGTTATCAATTACGAAATCACACCTTTAAATAAGGAAGCTAAAATCGTCTACAAACCGTATGTTGATGCTGGCGTAACCAATGAAGACGCGAACTGGGAAGAAAAATTCTGGGAACCGCTCGACGTGAAGCATGCTAAAAATTCCGCTTTTGTAACGGCAAGAACGTTCAAAACGCATTTCATAGCAACGACTTTCATGCACAATACGATTTTGCTGAACGGGCAAAACACCAACATCAGTCCAGAAAGTGTTGATTCCAATAAAGAAAAAATACAATTCACATACGCCGTGAATGTGGCCCAAAATGCGACATCATCGATCCAAAAAATTGGCGGTTACACGGTTTCAATGAACCACGATAATACGCAATCGGCAGCCGAAAAAGTAATCGCAACTGCCGCATCAATCGGATATGAAAAGTTATTGCAGCAACAAATCGATGCGTGGGCTAAAATTTGGGAAATGTCGGATATCACCATCGATGGCGACGTCAAAGCACAGCAGGGAATTCGTTTCAATATTTTCCAACTGAATCAAACGTATTTAGGAAAAGATTCGCGACTCAACATCGGTCCGAAAGGCTTCACAGGCGAGAAATACGGTGGCTCGACGTATTGGGACACCGAAGCATACTGTATCCCGTTTTACATGGCGACGAAAGACCAACAAGTAGCGCGAAATCTTTTGACGTACCGTTACAACCAACTCGATAAAGCGATTGAAAATGCCGAAAAGAACTTAGGCTTCAAAAATGGCGCAGCTTTATATCCGATGGTTACGATGAACGGCGAGGAATGCCACAACGAATGGGAAATCACGCACGAAGAAATCCACAGAAATGGCGCGATTGCTTTCGCGATTTTCAACTACCATCGTTACACCGGTGATTACAGTTACATTCCTGAAAAAGGTTTGGAAGTGTTGATTGGAATTGCAAGATTCTGGCACCAAAGAGCATCATATTCGACGCACAAAAACCAGTTTATGATTCTGGGTGTCACCGGTCCGAATGAATATGAAAACAATGTCAACAATAATTTCTACACGAATTATATCGCGAAATGGTGCATCGATTATGCCCACGAACAAATACAAAAAGTGGCTGCAGAATATCCGGCCGATCACAAACGCATTATCGAAAAAGTAAGCCTTTCAGACTATGAATTACAAGAATGGAAAAAAGTTTCGGGCAATATGTATTTCCCTTATTCGGATGAACTCGATATTTATTTGCAGCAAGATGGTTTCTTAGATAAAGATTTGATTCCGGTAAAAGATTTAGATAAATCGCAAAGGCCAATCAACCAAAAATGGAGTTGGGACCGCGTATTGCGTTCGCCTTACATCAAACAAGCCGATACTTTGCAAGGGTTTTATTTCTTCGAAGATCATTTCACGAAAGAACAATTAGAGAAGCATTTTGATTTCTACGAGCCGTTTACCGTGCATGAAAGTTCATTATCACCTTGCGTGCATTCGATTCAAGCTGCGGCTTTAGATAAGATGGATATGGCGTATACTTTCTATTTAAGAACCTCGCGTCTCGACCTCGATGATTATAACAAAGAGGTGGAGGAAGGTTGTCACATCACCTCGATGGCAGGCACCTGGATGAGCATCGTAGAAGGTTTTGGCGGCATGCGCGTTAAAGACGATACGCTGCATTTCACACCGAGAATCCCAAAAGAATGGAATGGTTATTCTTTCAAAATCAATTTCAGAAACCTGATTTTAAAAGTTTCTGTGCACCAGCATGAAACCAAATTCGTTCTCGAAGGCAGTCACGAAATCAAAGTCGTCGTCAACGGAAAAGAAGTATTGGTCGAGCCAAACAATTTGGTCACCGTATAAATATTGAATCAAACCTGACCGTTTTTCAAAATGCGTCAGGTTTTTTTATTTCGAAAAAATATGAAAAAAGTTTTTTGGGTTTTGCTGCTGCTGCCAATCATCGTATTAGGTCAAAATGCGCAAATCGGACAAATAGAAAGGATGGAACCGCCATTTTGGTACGCCGGTATGCACAATCCTGAAGTACAAATTATGTGCTACGGTAAAAATATCGCGCAGCACAGCGTTACAGTTTCAAATGGCATTGTGATAAAAAACATCCAGAAAACCGAAAACCCGAATTATCTTTTTGTAACGATCGATACAAGAAATGCTACCGCTCAGGAACTGATTTTCTCGTTTACAAGCAACGGCAAAGTAGCTTTCACCAAAAATTATAGCTTAAAACCACGCCGCGACAATTCCGCTTTGCGCAAGGGTTATGACGCTTCTGATTTGATTTACTTAATAATGTCAGATCGTTTTGCGAATGGAAACCCGAACAACGACAGCGACAAATCAGTCACTGAAAAAGGCGATCGCAACAACCCCGGCGGACGTCATGGTGGCGACATCAAAGGAATGATTGATCATTTGGATTATCTCAAAGAATTGGGTGTCACAGCCGTTTGGCCAACGCCGATGTGCGAAGACAACGACAGCCGTTACTCCTACCACACTTACGGGCAATCGGATGTTTACCGAACCGATCCGCGTTTCGGAACCGATGCCGAATATTTGCAACTATCGTCCGAACTCCACAAACGCGACATGAAACTAATCATGGATTATGTGACGAATCATTGGGGTGCCGAACATTGGATGTATAAAGATCTACCAACGTATGATTGGATTCACCAGTTTCCGGGTTATTCGCAATCGAATTATAGAATGACGACGCAATTCGACCCCAATGCTTCAGCGATTGACACTAAAAATTGCCTCGACGGCTGGTTCGTAAAATCGATGCCGGATTTAAACCAATCGAATCCTTTGCTTTTGACCTATTTAATACAAAACGCGATTTGGTGGATTGAGTATGCCGATCTTGACGGATTCCGTGTTGATACGTATTCTTACAATGATAAAGTCGGTATCGCAAAATGGACGAAAGCCATTATGGATGAATATCCTTATTTCAACATCGTCGGCGAAGTCTGGATGCACAACCAGGCGCAGATGGCGTATTGGCAGAAAGACAGTAAGATTAGCGCCATTCAAAACTATAATTCTTACTTGCCAAGTGTGATGGATTTTACATTGCATGATGCGTTTGGTGGCGTTTTTAATGAAGATGAATCAGCATGGGATAAAGGCATGATTAAAATTTATGACAACTTTACGAACGACTTTTTATATCCGAATCCGAACAACATCATGACGTTTTTGGAGAATCATGACACGGGACGTTTCAATCAGATTTACAAAAATGATTTCAAAAAATACCAAATGGGATTGGCATTAATTGCTACCGTTCGCGGGATTCCACAATTGTATTACGGTTCCGAAATCGGCATGGCTGGTGATAAAGGCAAAGGCGACGCTGATATCCGCAAGGATTTTCCAGGCGGTTGGAATGGCGACACCAATAATGCCTTCACGAAAGCTGGAAGAACGGCAGAACAAAATCAGTTTTTCGATTACACCTCGAAGTTATTCACTTGGAGAAAAACTAATGAAGCGGTGCATTTCGGAAAAATGAAGCATTATATTCCTGATCATAATGTCTATGTGTATTTCCGCTATACAGATTCAAAATCAGTCATGGTCATAATGAACAACAGCGCGAAAACGCAATCCATAAAAACCTACCGCTTTCAGGAAAGCATCCAGAATTATAAAACCGGAAAAGATATTATGTCTGGAAAAACGATTGATTTGAAAAATGATGTGACGATCGACAGTAAATCAGTGTTGATTTTAGAATTACAGTAAATATCCACAAAGACGCTAAGTCGCAAAGAAAATTTCATGAAAAAATTTATTTTACTCTTCTTCGTCACTGCCATCACCTTTGCTCAAAATGCAAATCGCAAATTCGAGAATTATAAAAAAACAGGGAGCACTTTAGAAATCAATACTTCCGATGGAAAATATATCCTAAAACCATATTCTGAAAACATTGTAGAAACCTCTTTCATTCCTAAAGGAGAAACGTTCAATTCGAATTCGCACGCCGTCGTTTTAGTTCCAGGAAAAGTAAAAACCAAAGTCACTGACACCAAATCAACATTGACTTTTGCAACGAACGGATTATCGGTTACCATTCAGAAATCACCATTCAAAATCTCCTATTTCTACAAAACCAAAGAACTGATTTCGGAGAAAAACGGCTACATTAAAAAAGATTCAACTGAAATCATCGACTTCAATCTCGACAATGTCGAAGTGCTTTACGGTGGCGGCGCCAGAGCATTGGGCATGAACCGCCGTGGCAATCGACTGCAATTGTACAACCGCGCGCAATACGGTTATGAAACGCGGGCGGAACTGATGAATTTCACGATGCCGCTCGTAATGTCTTCAAAAATCTATGCCGTTCATTTCGACAACGAGCCGATTGGTTATTTGGATCTAGACAGCAAAAAAGACAACACTTTAGCCTACGAAACCATTTCCGGAAGAAAGACTTACCAAGTCATTGCAGCTGATTCATGGACAGATTTAATCACCGATTATACCGACTTAACCGGAAAACAGCCTTTGCTGCCACGCTGGGCATTTGGAAATTTCTCGAGTCGATTTGGATACCATTCGCAAGAAGAAACGCAAAAAACAATCGACCGTTTCATCAATGACGGCATTCCCGTAGATGCAATTATTCTCGACTTGTATTGGTTCGGAAAAACCATCCAGGGCACGATGGGCAACCTAGAATGGGATAAGGATAAATTCCCAAACCCAACAAAAATGATTTCAGATTTGAATGCAAAAGGTGTAAAAACAATCTTAATAACCGAACCATTCATTCTGACAACTTCAAGCAAATGGCAGGAAGCCGTCAATAAAAAAATTCTCGCGACCAACAAAACCGGGCAACCATGTACCTATGATTTCTATTTCGGTAACACCGGAATCATTGATGTTTTTAAACCCGAAGGCAAAGATTGGTTCTGGAACATCTACAAAAAAATGATCAATGAAGGTGTTGGCGGTTTGTGGGGCGATCTCGGAGAACCTGAAGTTTTCCCATCGAAAGCCATTACGGCTAAAGGCAAAGCTGATGAAGTGCATAACGTTTACGGGCACAATTGGGCAAAACTCGTAGCCGATGGTTACCAAAAAGATTTTCCAAACCAACGTCCGTTTATTCTAATGCGCTCGGGTTATTCTGGTTCGCAACGTTTCGGCATGGTCCCTTGGAGCGGTGATGTCAGCAGAAGCTGGGGCGGATTACAATCGCAGACTGAAATCGCATTACAAATGGGCATGCAAGGCATGGGTTACATGCATTCGGATTTGGGCGGGTTTGCGGGGGATTATTTTGATAATGAATTGTATTTACGCTGGTTGCAATACGGTATTTTTCAACCGATTTTCCGCCCGCATGCACAGGAAGAAGTGGCGTCTGAACCCGTCTACAAAGACATCGTGACCAAAGCAAAGGCGAAAAAACTCGTAGAAATGCGTTACCAATTGCTACCATACAATTACACCTTGTCATTCGAAAACAACCAAAAAGGTATGCCGTTAATGCGTCCGTTATTCTTTGAAGAACCGGACAATAAATTATTGTCTACAATATGCGAAACGTATTTGTGGGGCAATGACTTTCTGGTAACGCCAATTACGAAATCCGCAGTGACATCGACATCTGTCTATTTTCCGAAAAACAACAACTGGTTCGATTTTTATTCTGGGCAGCAATATCCGGGCGGCAGCGCGAAGATGATTCCCGTAAGCGACGATTACATTCCTGTGTTCGTGCGTGGCGGTGCTTTCATTCCGATGATTAAGACGATTCAAAACACTAGCCAATATTCGCTGGAGCGTTTCGATTTGCATTATTATTTTGATCAAAAAACCACTTCGAGTAGCGGTACCTTATACAATGACGACGGCACAACCGCACATGATTTTGAAAAAGGACAATATGAGATTCTAAATTTCAAAGCGAATTCAACTGCCAAAATGCTGACAATCAATTTCACTGCTGAAACCGGAAAAGCATTCGTAGCAGCCGATAAAAATGTGACCTTAATCTTGCACAATACCAAAATTCAAAAAGTCACCGTTAACGGAAAAGACACCACTTTCAAAACCAATAATAATGCGATTGAAATTCCTGTAAACTGGACAAAAGGAACTTCTGCAGCAATTCAAATACAATTCTAAGATGAGAAAATCCATGATCCTACTTTTAATTTCCTTGGTCTTGAATACGACCTACAATTTCGCACAAGTCAAAAAATCAAAGGCAACTAAAACTGTTGTTAAAGCAGGGAAAACGCCATTTGTATGGGAAGGTGCGAATCTATATTTCCTGATGACAGACCGTTTCAATGATGGTAATCCTAAAAAAGAAACCTACCTCAACCGCAATAAAGCAACTGGAAAACTGCGCGGATTTGAAGGCGGAAATCTCAAAGGTATTATCCAGAAAGTCGACGAAGGTTATTTCGACAAGCTGGGAGTCAATGTAATTTGGTTTACTCCGATTATAGAACAAATTCACGATGGCGTCGATGAAGGTACCGGCATGAGCTACGGATTCCACGGCTATTGGGCAAGGGATTGGTCGGCACTAGATCCGAATTTCGGAAGCAAAAAAGATTTGGCCGAATTGGTTTCAAAAGCACACGCGAAAGGAATTCGAATCATGCTCGATGGCGTGATTAATCATACAGGTCCTGTAACGGATATAGACACAGTTTGGCCCAATGATTGGGTTCGTACGAGTCCGCAATGTGACTATAAAACGTATGAAAACACAACGGCTTGCACGCTCGTGAAAAATCTTCCCGATGTTTTGACGGAAAACAACACCAACGTAAACTTGCCGCCATTTCTAATCGAAAAATGGAAAAAAGAAGGTCGCTACGAGCAAGAAGTCGCTTCGCTTGATGCCTTTTTCAAAAGAACGGGTTACCCGCGCGCGCCGAAATATTATATCATCAAATGGCTCACCGATTTTATCGAAGAATACGGAATTGACGGCTATCGCGGTGATACGGTAAAGCATGTTGACGAGGATGTTTGGGCGGATTTCAAAACACAATGTGATTACGCTTTTACAGCTTGGAAAAAGAAAAATCCGTCGAAAGTGCTCGACAATACTGGATTCTATACGATTGCAGAAGTCTACAATTACGGCATCAGCGCAGGACAAAATTTTGATTTCGGCGATAAGAAAGTCAATTATTACACACACGGATTCAACAATATGATCAACTTTGAATTTAAGTGGAATGCCGCGCAGATGAGTTACGAAGGTATGTTTTCAAAATATTCAAAACAACTACAAGGTGAACTCAAAGGCTACAGTGTTTTAAACTATATTTCATCACACGACGACGGAAAGCCGTTCGATGCGACGCGTACGAAAAACTATGAAGCCGCTACAAAATTGTTATTGACTCCGGGCGTTTCGCAAATTTATTACGGTGATGAAACCGGGCGTTCGTTGGTTGTCGAGGGCACTGAAGGCGATGCGACTTTACGTTCGTTCATGAATTGGAACGATCTAAAATCGAATCCTGAAACTCAAAAAATATTGGCGCACTGGCAGAAATTAGGACAGTTCAGAAAAAACCACCCAGCTGTCGGCGCTGGAGTCCATAATCAGATTTCTGAGAAACCTTATGTGTTTTCTAGAAGTTTTTCGAAAGGGAAATTCAAAGATCAAGTTGTCATCGGATTGGAATTGAACCCCGGCAAAAAAGAAATTTCGGTCGGAAAAATATTTAATAACGGCACGAAAGTCAAAGATGCTTATTCTGGAAAAGTCTATAAAGTTGCTGACGGAAAAGTCATTTTAGATACTGATTTTAATATCGTCCTACTCGAAAAACTCTAGTCTTCTCCTTATTTTAGATTTACTTTCTTTGCACGTTGAAAAACGAATTATGAAAATGCTTAAAATCGGTCACCGAGGCGCGAAAGGATATGCTCCCGAAAACACCTTAGCTTCTTTCCAAAAAGCACTCGATTTGCAGGTTAATGGCGTTGAACTCGATGTGCACATGAGTTCCGATCATGAAATTGTAGTCATTCACGACGAGACTATAAACCGCACCACAAATGGCAATGGCGTCGTCGATCAGCTTTCGTTAGCCGAATTAAAAGCGTTGCATATTGCTGAAGAGCATCAGATTCCGACACTCAAAGAAGTTTTCGACTTGATCGATAGAAAAATTTTTATTAACGTCGAACTCAAAGGAAATCACACGGCAAAACCGGTTCTTGCTTTAATCGAAAAATACGTTGCAGAAAAAAAATGGAGCTACGATTTGTTTCTGGTTTCGAGTTTCGATTGGAATGCGCTGCAGGAAATTCACGCGATGAATCCGAAAATTTGTTTGGGCGTTTTGACATCGACCGATATCGATTTGGCGATTGGTTTTGCAAAATTCATTGGTGCCAAAAGCATACACCCCTACTTTCATTTATTGACTATAGAAAATACGCAGCTCATGCAGCATCATGGATTCAACGTTTTCCCGTGGACCGTCAATGAGCGAGAAGATATTGAAAAAATAAAAACGTTTGAAGTAAACGGAATCATCACTGATTTCCCCGATCGCCTATGAACCAGAATTTCGACATTATTATCGTTGGCGGCGGCGCGGCTGGTTTTTTTACTGCGATTAATATCGTTGAGAAAAATCCGAAACTAAAAATCGCCATCCTCGAACGTGGCCAAAGTGTACTCGAAAAAGTACGCATTTCTGGCGGCGGTCGATGCAATGTAACGCATGCCTGTTTTGTTCCGAATGAACTCGTGAAATTTTATCCGCGTGGTGAAAAAGAACTGCGCGGACCTTTCCATCAATTTTGTTCCGGCGATACGATTGCATGGTTCGAAAAGCATGGCGTGGCGCTCAAAATCGAAGACGACGGCAGAATGTTCCCGGAGTCGAATTCCTCACAAACCATTATCGATTGTTTTATTGACGCCACTAAGAAATTAGGCATCAGTGTGCTCAACGGACAAAGCGTCATCTCGATTTTTAAAAGTGATGCGTTTTGGAAAGTCGAAACCCATACCGAAACTTTCGCCTGCCAGAAACTAATCATGGCGAGTGGTAGCAATCCGAAAATATGGGAAATGCTGCAAAACCTCGGGCATACGATTGTGAATCCGGTGCCTTCATTGTTTACATTCAATATTAAAGATCCGAGAATTAAGGATTTAATGGGCGTTTCTGCGTTGGCTTCGGTTCAGGTGAAAGACACAAAACTCAACGCTACCGGCCCACTGTTGATTACGCATTGGGGCATGAGCGGTCCAGGAATTCTGCGGCTGTCGGCATGGGGCGCGCGGACTTTACATGAAAAGAATTACCAGTTTACGATTATTGTGAATTGGCTCAATGATGTTGCTTTTGATGAATGTATGGAAATCCTCAAAACACTTAAACAAGATCAGGCAAAAAAGGCAGTCTCGAAAAAATCACCTTTTGAGTTCCCGAATCGTTTGTGGGAAAGTTTTGTTTTGGCGTCGGGAATTGAAAGCGAAACCAAATGGGCTGATTTGTCGAAAACGCAACTACAAAATTTAGCAGATCAGTTAACGAATGCGCATTTTCAAGTCAATGGCAAAAGTACTTTTAAAGAAGAGTTCGTGACGGCTGGCGGTGTTGACTTGAAGGAAATCAATTTTAAAACGATGGAAAGTAAAATCCTTGCGGACTTATATTTTGCGGGTGAAATCGTCAATATTGATGCGATTACAGGTGGATTTAATTTCCAGAATGCGTGGACGAGCGGGTTTATTGTAGCGGAATCGGTTGGATAAATTTTAATGGTAAATTACTAATTATCAACTATATTTGGTTGCTATAAAATCAACATACATGAAAAAACTGTACACCTTGTTATTGCTATTGACCATTGCTTTAGGATATTCGCAAGCCACACTGGTTTCACAATACTTGTTGTGTGACGACAATACGGATGGTGTCGCCTCATTTTACCTCCCAAACAAAAACCCTGAAATCCTCGGAAACCTGAATGTCGCAGAACATGTGGTAAGTTATTATCAAACCCTGTCGGATGCCGAATCAGCAACAAACCCAATCCCAAATTTTGCTTACAGCAATACTGCAAATCCGCAGCAGATTTTTGCATGTGTAACCAATATCCAGACACAAGAAAGTTCTTATTTCTATTTTAATTTGGTTGTGAGTCCAAAACCGATCGCTTATCCTGCAACATTAACAATGTGTAATACCGCCATACCGCTAGTCTATAATTTGGATGACGCCGCTCCTCAAATTTTAGGTGGTCAGCAAAACTTGACCGCGACGTTTTATACGAGTGCGAATGGCGGAATAGTTATCCCAGGAGGTCCGTTTACACCTACCGAATTTCCGGTTCAGGTTTTAGGGGTTGAATTAAACAATGGCTCCTGCAGCAGCGAGCGCACCACGATTACGCTGAATACGACCACCTGCACAACGCCTCCATGTATTACGCCAACATTTTTAAATGTTTCTAACGTATCGTCATATTCGGCGACATTAAGTTGGAATGGACCGATACAAAACGGATTTCAAGTTATTGTGCTACCGGCGGGTTCTCCTGCCCCGACACCCAATACTACTGGCAATGCGTTTGTGCAGACACCACCATTCGTAATGACGGGTTTAATGCCCAATACCTGCTATGTGTTTTATGTTAGAAGTAGCTGCGCGGGCAGTACATTTAGCCAATATGTAGGGCCATATAATTTCTGCACTCAAAACAACTGTGAGAACAATGGCGAATGCCCAGACAACTTAACGTTAGTTGCTTTTCTGGATGCCAACGACAATGGGATTAAAGACGACGGAGAAGCACAATTTGATTTGGGCTTATTCGATTATGAAATTAACAATTCCGGAACGACACTGCAAGGTTATAGCAATTATGGTAATTTCACGATATTCGACAGCAATCCTGACAATGCGTATGATTTAAACTTCACCGTCAATCCGGATTTTGCACCCTATTACAGTTCAACCACAGCATTTACCGATATCCATATTACTGCGGGCACCGGAACACATACGTATTATTTTCCGGTGACATTGCTTCAGTCGTATAATGATCTTCAAGTGCAGTTGATTCCAGCCGACCCGCCAAGACCAGGCTTTACTTATACTGTGTACCTAAAATTCAAAAATAAAGGCACAACGAATATTCCGTCGGGAGAAGTTGCTTTTATTAAAGACGACGCAGTTTCTATACTGTTCACTTCGCCAAGCATACCGATTAATGCTGTTAATGGCTTTAGCTATGTCTTTACCAATCTGGCTGTAAATGAAGAACGTCTTATAGCAATTTCAATGCAGGTTCCGACAATCCCGACGGTAATGCTAGGGCAAGTTGTGACCAACACTGCGTTTGTGGGATCCAGCGTCGAGGATGCGTTTTTATCCAACAACACGGCGCCACTTTCGCAAACGATCGTCGGCTCGTATGACCCGAACGACAAAATCGAGGCACATGGCGGAAAAATAGCGGTAGACACATTTACAACCGACGATTCTCTTACTTATACCATTCAATTTGAAAATACAGGAACAGCGAGCGCGGAATTTGTTCGTGTGGAAGATTTGCTTGATGCCGGACTTAATCCGCACTCTGTGGAAATGCTTAATGCGAGTCACGCCTACAATATGAGACGCATTGACAATAAACTGACTTGGAATTTTTACAACATTAATTTACCGACCACTGCATCGAATCCGACGCAGAGTCATGGTTACATACAATTCAAAGTAAAACCGACTTCAGGTTATGCTGTTGGAACGTTAATTCCAAACGCAGCGGACATTTATTTCGACTATAATACGGCGATTGTTACCAATACTTTTGCGACCGAATTTGTAGCCACTTTAGCTGTAAATTTATTTGATGCAAATGGATTTTACATGTATCCAAATCCGGCAACGACTTTCGTCAATTTGAGTTTGAAGGATACTGCCGGAAGCATTGCTGCCATCAATGTTTATGATGTTCTGGGAAAATCCGTAAAGGCCATCAACAACATCCAATCGGATGCAATAAGTATCGATGTTTCTCTACTTTCCAAAGGAATGTATTTTGTAGCAATCACGACGGAAAACAATCTGAAAGTCACTAAAAAACTCATTATCGATTAACTTCCAAAAGCGTTGACATTTAAAAATCCCGAGCAACAATTCGGGATTTTTTTATTTATTGAGCCACCAAATACTCGCGTTTAAAACCGTTGCGAAACTGACCCAAAGCAAATACGGAATAAACAGATAACCCGCAATTTTGTCGATTTTGATGAACTTGATGTAGGTTTCATAAATCATCAGCCACAGCAACACAATTTCAATCAACCCCAATAGCGGATTCCGCAACCCGAAGAATAAAATCGACCAGAGCGCATTCAAAGCGAGTTGAATCGCGAAGAATAGCAGCGCTTTTTGGACAGCTTCTTTTTCAAAATCGATGCGGCTCCAAACCAGACCTGCGGCGATTCCCATCATCATGTAAAGCAAACTCCAAACTGGTGCGAAAACCCACGGCGGCGGATTGAAACTTGGTTTTACCAATGTTGGAAACCAAGTGTTAACTGAGGATTGGGTTGCTTGGCCCGACAAGTAACCAACCGCAATGCAGGTGGCGACGAAAATGGAGATTTTGAGATATTTATTCATGGCTGTTTTTGTTTAAATGTAGTGAATTTGTACGCGAATAAACAAAGTTACGAATCTACATTGACCAAAAAAAGTATCTTTGCCACTCATGACCGTTAGATCGAACAACGAAGTTAAAAATTTACCCATGAGGACTGAAACGGATTTTATTCCAAAGTCATTTTCCAAAACCATCGAAAGCGGAACCTTCACTTGGACTGCCCCGAGCAACATCGCCTTAGTTAAATATTGGGGCAAGAAAGCGAACCAGATTCCTGCAAATCCTTCGGTTAGTTTTACGTTGCATCATTGTAAAACCATCACCAAATTGACATTTAAAGAGAAAGCAAACCAAGATTCGTTTGCCTTTGATTTACTTTTCGAAGGAAAACCTAAAGAAGATTTTAAACCTAAGATTCAGAAATTCTTCGAGCGTATTGCAGTTTATTGCCCGTATTTGAAGCAATATTATTTTACGATTGATACCGAAAACACCTTTCCGCATAGTTCTGGAATCGCTTCTTCGGCCTCTGGAATGGCCGCTTTGGCAATGAACATCATGAGTCTTGAAAAAGCGCTCAATCCTGAAATGCCTGAAGATTACTTCAATCAAAAAGCATCATTTCTTGCGCGTTTGGGTTCCGGTAGCGCTTGCAGAAGCATCAAAGGAAAAGTAGTCGTCTGGGGAAATCACAATGATATTGCACAAAGTTCCGATTTGTTTGGCGTAGAATTTCCTTCGGCAATCCATTCCAATTTCAACAATTATCAGGATACAATTCTACTCGTCGATAAAGGCGAAAAGCAAGTGTCGAGCACCGTCGGACATGATTTGATGCACAACCATCCTTATGCTGAACAACGATTTGAACAAGCGCATGACAATCTTTCGAAACTTAAAACCGTTTTAGAAACCGGTGACTTGGAAACGTTCATACAAATTGTAGAAAGTGAAGCCTTGACGCTGCATGCGATGATGATGACTTCAATGCCCTATTTCATTTTGATGAAACCCAATACTTTGGAAATCATCAATGCGATTTGGAAATTCCGAAAAGAGCGCAACATTCCGGTATGTTTCACGTTAGATGCAGGCGCAAACGTACACATTTTGTATTCCGCAAACGATAAAGTAGCCGTTTTACAATTTATTCAGCACGAATTAGTTGGCTATTGCCAGAATGGTCAGTATATTTGTGATGCAATTGGAAAAGGAAGTCAATTGATAATTGATAATTAACAATTGATAATTGATAAACTTCTGTTTTTGAATTTATAGTATAAGCCAAACAGAGTATTTATGAAGAATAATATAATTAAGGAAAAGTCATTTTCTTTTGCTTTAGAAATTATTGCTATTTATAAATTTTTAAGTTCTGAAAAAAAGGAATTTGTGCTATCGAAACAAATGTTGCGTTCGGGAACATCTATAGGAGCCAACATTCGGGAAGCTGAACATGCGCAAAGCAAGGCTGATTTCATAAACAAATTATCGATTGCTTTAAAAGAAGCAAATCAAACTGAATATTGGATAGACTTATTATATCAATCAAAATATTTAACTTCATCTCAATTTGAAAACATTAAAGATGGTGTCACACAACAGCTAAGATTGCTCACAAGTATCTTGAATACAACAAAGAATAAAAATTAATTATCAATTGTTAATTATCAATTATCAATTAAAAAATATGAAAGGACCACTGTTTTACTCGAAAATTCTTTTGTTCGGAGAATACGGAATCATTAAAGACTCAAAAGGATTATCAATTCCCTATAATTTTTATAACGGCGCATTGAAATCGGACGGCAACACTTCTGCTGAGGCGATCAAATCAAACGGAAACTTAAATCGCTTCTCAACTTATTTAGAAAAGCTTCAAATCGAGCAACCCGAGTTGGTGACATTTGATCTGTCTGCTTTGAAAAACGATGTCGCTTCCGGTATGTATTTCGATTCGAGCATCCCACAAGGTTATGGCGTTGGCAGCAGCGGTGCTTTGGTAGCGGCGATCTACGATAAATACGCTCAAAATAAAATCACAGTGCTCGAGAATCTGACGCGGGAAAAATTGCTTCAGCTTAAAACCATTTTTGGACAGATGGAATCTTTTTTCCACGGTAAAAGTTCGGGTTTGGATCCGCTCAACAGTTATTTGAGCATTCCGATTTTGATCAATTCAAAAGACCATATTGAAGCGACTGGCATTCCTACACAAAGCCTAACCGGCAAAGGCGCTGTATTTTTACTTGATTCAGGAATTGTAGGAGAAACTGCTCCAATGGTCAATATTTTCATGGAGAATCTTAAAGATCAAGGTTTCCGTACAATGCTCAAAAACCAATTCGTCAAATATACCGATGCTTGCGTAGAGAATTTCCTAGGCGGCGATATGAAGTCGCTTTTTTCGAACACCAAAAAATTATCGAAAGTCGTATTGAATCATTTCAAGCCGATGATTCCGGAGCAATTCCATGGCATCTGGCAGAAAGGCATTGATACGAATGATTATTATCTGAAGCTTTGCGGTTCCGGCGGCGGCGGTTATATCCTCGGATTTACCGAAGACCTCGAAAAAGCAAGACAATCATTGAAAGACTACAAACTCGAAGTCGTTTACCAATTTTAACACCTTACACGCAAACGCAGCCGTTTTATGTTAAGCAGAAAAAACAAATTGTTCGTAATGAAAGTGATCAGTTTGTTTTCTGTGATTCGCGGCTACAATATTCCGATCATCTTTATTGCACAGTACTTATCTGCTATTTTTATTTTGGCACCCGAAAAAAGTGCGTTGGCCATCCTACTCGATTTTAAATTGTTCATTGTCGTTTTTGCCTCTGCAACTACGATCGCTTCGGGTTATATTATCAATAGTTTTTACGACAGTCAAAAAGATCTGATCAACCGTCCGCACAAATCCATGCTCGACCGTTTGGTGAGTCAGAAAACGAAATTGCAGGTTTATTTTGTGTTGAATTTCATTGCGACGCTTTCGGCTCTTATTGTGTCGTGGCGCGCCAGTTTGTTCTTTGCGACTTATATCTTTCTGATTTGGTTGTATTCTCACAAAAGAAAGAAATACGCTTTGTTTAGTAATTTTATAGCCGCATTTCTGGCGGTATTTCCTTTCTTTGGAATTCTTTTGTTTTACTATTTCAGACTGCCACTCGATGAAATTGAAAACCACACCAACGATCTCGCGGTCATTTTTACACATGCAACATTTTTATTCGTGCTGCTCTTGGTTCGTGAAATGATTAAGGATTTAGAAAACATCAAAGGCGATCTGGCGAATGGATACCAGACAATTCCTATCGTTTATGGTGAAAGCACTTCTAAAATAAGCATCACTTCTTTATTGGTGTTGACGGTTATTCCTGTGTATTTTCTAATCAATGTTTTTGATGTTGGTTATATGGACATTTATTTTTATGTCGGTTTTATCATCATGATCTTTTTTGGGCTACAATTGTGGAAATCCGACTCTAAAAAACAGTACTTACTGCTACACAATCTTTTGAAATTTCTAATTGTTAGCGGCGTTTGCTGCATCGTACTGATCGATCCTGCTGTGCTGTGGCATGGAAGAAAACTGCTTGAGACTATATAATTGTAGCTTGTATTTTGGGCGTGACCACAAGGGTCGGGCTATCCGCAGTACGCGGTATTTGCTCCAAACGAAGTTCAATGAACACCTCTAAAAAATATCACCCAGCGAAGTAATCCCTCACGCAATTCAGTTCCGCGATAAAACATAATCTATAATTGAATTCCTAAAATACGTAAAATCCACTGGGCTTCCTCCTCTTAATATCACCCGAGGCGTAGCCGAACAGAGCGAAGCTAAATCTCACGCGGTTTCGTTTAAGCGAATGCCTAGCCCCGATAGAAGGGAAAATCCTTTTTATGCTGAACTCATTTTAGTATCGTGCGACATGACCGTAATTATTTTAAAGATACTGAAACGGGTTCGGCATAAAAAGATTGGAATGATAGCGGGAATAGCTCCTAAACAAAAACAATAAAAACCTATCTTTGCACAACCTGAGGCCATAAGGCCGAACAGACGAAGTAAATTAAGCAGTTATGAATAATAAGGAAGGCAATAATAAACGCAGCGGATCCTCAAGACCGAGTTCAAATAAGCCGAAACCAGCCATGGCGAAACGCGCACAAGGACCGAAGAATGTGAAACCGAAAACGGTGACGCCAGCCGAAGCAGAAAAAGCAGCGAAATCCGAAAAGAAACCAAACCAAGCGCCGAAACGACCGAAAAATGCCGATGAGATGCGTTTGAATAAATACATTTCAAACTCGGGTGTGTGCTCGCGTCGTGATGCTGATATTTACATACAATCGGGGAATGTGAAAGTGAATGGTATTCCTGTAACCGAAATGGGTTATATGGTAAAGCCGGGCGATGTCGTGAATTTTGACGGAGCAACTTTGACGCCTGAGAAGAAAGAATATATTTTATTGAATAAGCCGAAAAACTTTACGACCGCTTTTGATGAAGGCCAAGAAGACCGCAATGTGCTTGAACTCGTTCGTGGTGCGACGAATGCTAAAATCGCCTCTGTAGGCAGAATGGATAAGAACACAACCGGCTTGCTATTGTTTACGAATGACACGGATATGATTCGGAAATTTAGTTTGCCGAACCAAAAGTCGTCGAAGATTTATCAGGTTTCGCTCGATAAGAATTTGAAATACGAGGATTTGGAGAAAATCGCTAAGGGTGTAACTTTAGAAGGACACCGCTTGTTTATTGAAGATATCAGTTACATTGAAGATCAACCCAAAACAGAAGTCGGTTTGAAATTGAAAACCTCAAACGTGAAAGTGGTCCGTGCCATTTTCGAGCATTTTAAATACGATGTTTTGAGGATTGATCGTGTGGCATTCGCCGGATTGACGAAGAAGAATTTACCGCGTGGTAATTGGCGGTTTTTGACAGAGCAGGAAGTTATTAATTTGAAGAATACGTAAAGCGCCTTTGTGCCTTTGTGAAAATATGGAGTTCCCGTTCTTTACAGCGGGAATTTTCTTTTAGATAAAAATATGACGACAGAACAAAATTTATCGATTGCACACAAGTGGTTTACGGCTTTTAACGAGCATAATCTCGATTCGCTTTTGTCTTTATACGACGATGATGCGGAACATTTCAGCCCGAAACTCAAAATTAAAAAACCCGAAACCGATGGTTTGGTGAAAGGAAAAAAGGCTTTACATGACTGGTGGGAAAGTGCTTTCGAATCGATTCCTACGCTGCACTACCGCGTGACTTCTTTAACAGCTAATTCGGACCGCGTTTTTATGGAATATGTTCGAACTGTAACTGGTGAATCTGACATGCTCGTTGCTGAAGTGCTCGAAGTGAAAGATGGAAAAATTGTGTTTTCAAGAGTTTACCATGGCTAGGCTAAGCAGTCAAAGGAAAACTCAGTTGCAGCACATGTTCGAGTGCGGCTTTCAAATCGCTACCGCCTGATTTTTTCATCAGGTATTCCGCGCCAATTTTATGATAGTCACGCGCCAACTTCTTTGGAAAAGCGCCGGATATCATTATTGTAGGAATGTATTTGGAATCTTCTGATTTTTTAAGAATATTCAGAATCTCTTCGCCGTTAAGTATGGGCATGTGCACATCTAAAAAAATAAGATCCGGTTTTTCCGACTCATGTTTTAAAGCATACAATAATTCATTTCCAGTCACGAATATCTCAGTGCGATGACCCAACGCTTCAGTGATCTGTTTGAAATAATTCAAATCATCAATATCGTCATCCAAATAAAAAAGCAGTTTCGATGTTTTCATAATGGTAGGTTTTAGCATGCTAAAATTACTGGAATCAAAATCAACACTTGTTACACAATCCTCCGCGTTACTTACAGAATTACGTTGGAAATGATCCGAAAACAATCATAATCAACGCCTTAGTACGACTCAGGCTATTTTACTAAATCATAAATAAATTGACAGATCGTATTTTACAAAGAAATTAAAACTATATTTGTGTATAATTTAAAATAACACATATGAACATTTTTGTTGGAAGTCTTCCATTCAGTATTGAGGAAGCAGATTTAAGAGCGTCTTTTGAAGCTTACGGTGCAGTTGATTCTGTAAAAATTATTACCGATAAATTTACTGGAAGAAGTAAAGGATTCGGATTTGTAGAAATGGAAAATGACGAAGAAGCGTTAAAAGCAATCGAAGAATTGAATGGAGCTACTGTTCAAGGTCGTGCTATCGTAGTAAACAAATCTGAGCCAAAACCAGAAGGAGAAAGAAGAAGTTTCAATAACAACAGTCGTGGAGGTGATTCTCGTGGAAGTGGTGGTTATGGAGGCGGAAACAGCCGTGGTGGTGGAAACCGTGGTGGATACTAATTAGATTTATCGTCAAGATATATTAAATTATATTTTTTTTAAACCATTCAAAGGATTGATTTATCAGTTTTTTGAATGGTTTTTTGTTGATAACTTGCAAGCCGTTTTCCTATAAAATAGCCTAAATTTGAAGTTCATTTTTGATGAAAAACCACCGCTTCAACTGCTGCTATGTACTTAATATTTGACACCGAAACTACCGGATTACCTAAACGTTGGGATGCACCCATCACCGATACCAACAACTGGCCGCGCTGTGTTCAGATTGCTTGGCAGCTTCACGATGATATGGGGAAAATCCTCGATCATCAGGATTATCTTATCAAACCTGAAGGTTTTAATATCCCATACGACGCCGAACGCATTCACGGTATTTCTACGGAACTAGCAATTGAGCATGGCACTACGCTGGCAACAGTTTTAGAAAAATTCAATATTGCCTTATCGCAAACCAAATTTATTGTCGGTCAGAACCTAGGATTCGACCTCAATATTATGGGCTGCGAACTGCACCGCATGGGAATCGATTCTGCACTCAATACCATGCCCGTTCTGGATACGTGCACCGAAGTCACCGCATCATTGCTAAAACTCCCAGGTGGACGCGGCGGCAAATTCAAATTACCAACATTAACCGAACTGCACCAATATCTGTTTCAAGTTCCTTTTGCCGAAGCCCACAACGCTACAGCCGATGTGGAAGCTACGACACGGTGTTTTTTAGAACTTATTCGGCTCGAGATTTTTACTGCCGCCGAACTACAAGTTGACGCTACGTATTTCGAAGAATTTCATGCGAAAAATCCAAAACCAATACAGTCGATTGGTTTAACGCATGTTAATCTGAAAGAAGCTTCTGAAAAAATCCGTCAAATACAAGGCGATAAACAGGCAGCTCCGATTTCCAAGAAGGAACTTTCAAACAACCAACAGCTGCTTGTCGATGTTGATTTCGTGCACCTTCATAACCATACACAATTTTCCGTATTACAGTCTACTATTAGTGTTGCATCACTGGTGAAAGCGGCAATTCAGCACAAAATGCCAGCAGTCGCCATTACCGATCATGCGAATTTAATGGGCGCTTTTCATTTTGTTCGCGACATTTTAAACCACAACAAAACCGCCGAAGCTAAAAATGCAACAGCGGTCGAAAACGGTGAAAGTCCAACAGAGAAAATCATCAAACCCATTGTCGGTTGTGAATTTTTTGTCTGCGACGACCATCTTGATAAAACCAGAAAAGACAACGGCTATCAAATTGTCCTGCTTGCAAAAACCAAAAAAGGCTATCACAATCTTGCTAAAATGTCCTCGATTGCTTACACGAATGGTTTTTATTATGTACCCAGAATCGATAAAAATGTCGTCGAACAATATAAAGAAGACATCATTGTTTTGTCTGGAAATTTATACGGTGAAATCCCGAACAAGCTTTTAAATCTGGGTGAAAATCAAGCCGAAGAAGCTTTGGTATGGTGGAAAAAAACTTTTGGAGACGATTGCTACATTGAGCTCATGCGGCACAATCAGGAAGATGAAAACCGCGTCAATGAAGGCTTGATTGCGCTGGCGAAAAAGCACGATGTCAAAATCGTAGCCACTAACAATACATTCTACATCAACAAAGAAGACGCGAATGCGCACGATATTTTGCTCTGCGTACGCGATGGTGAAAAGCAAAACACGCCCATTGGTCGCGGTCGCGGATATCGTTACGGGTTGCCGAATCAGGAGTATTTTTTCAAATCGGCCGACGATATGAAAAAACTTTTCCACGACTACCCAGAAGCCATTTCAAATATTACCGAGATCGTAGATAAAATCGAAATCTATAATCTAGCACGCGAAGTTTTACTGCCAAAGTTTGAAATCCCAACGGATTTTCTTATTGCTGAAGATGTTTCCGATGTTGGAAAACGCGGTGAAAATGCCTATTTGAAACACCTGACCTCTGTCGGCGCACAAAAACGCTACGGCACCCTTACGCCGGAAATTCAGGAACGCATCGATTTTGAACTGACCACGATAGAAAATTCGGGTTATCCGGGTTATTTCCTGATTGTTCAGGATTTTATTGCAGCAGCAAGAGCCATGGGCGTTTCTGTTGGTCCAGGCCGTGGTTCTGCTGCGGGTTCTGTCGTTGCGTATTGTCTTGGGATTACGAATATAGATCCACTATTGTATAATTTACTTTTCGAGCGTTTCCTAAATCCGGATCGTGTGTCATTGCCCGATATTGATATCGATTTTGATGATGAAGGTCGCAGCAAAGTCATGGATTATGTCATCAAAAAATACGGCTCGAAACAAGTGGCTCAAATCATCACTTATGGCACGATGGCGGCGAAATCAGCAATTCGCGACACGGCTAGAGTTTTAGATTTACCGCTCTTCGAGGCCGACAAAATCGCTAAATTGATTCCGGGTTTGATTCCATCGAAATGGAGTTTATCGCGGTTTTTAAATGACACGGAATCCGAAATCAAAAAAGTACTGCGTCAGGAAGATTTTGATAAAATCAAAGAACTCATCGAACTGTCAAAAGAGGAAGATTTGGGCGGCGAAACGATCCAACAGGCTCAGGTGCTTGAAGGCAATCTCCGAAACACGGGAATCCACGCCTGCGGTGTCATTATTACGCCAAGCGATATCACGAATTTTGTTCCTGTCGCGACTGCGAAAGACTCCGATTTATATGTAACGCAGTTTGACAACTCGGTCGTTGAAAGCGCAGGGTTGCTGAAGATGGATTTCCTTGGTTTAAAAACGTTGACATTGATCAAGGACACGGTTAAATTAGTCAAATACAGAACCGGAGAAGATATCGATCCTGATGCATTTCCAATCGATGATTTGAAGACTTATGAGCTTTTTCAACGTGGCGAAACCGTCGGAATTTTCCAGTATGAAAGTGCCGGAATGCAGAAATACATGAAGGAATTGAAGCCTACAGTATTCAATGATTTGATCGCTATGAATGCATTATACCGTCCCGGGCCAATCGCTTATATTCCGAGTTTCATCAAGCGAAAAAACGGCGAAGAACCCATTGAATATGATCTGGATGCTTGTGAGGAATTACTCAAAGACACGTATGGAATTACGGTTTATCAGGAACAGGTTATGCTGCTATCGCAAAAACTAGCAGACTTTTCTAAAGGTGATGCCGACGTCCTGCGTAAAGCGATGGGGAAAAAACAGCGGGACGTCCTCGATAAAATGAAACCCAAATTTGTAAGCCAAGCTGCCGCAAAAGGACATGCAGAAGAAAAGCTCGAAAAAATCTGGAAAGACTGGGAAGCATTTGCGGAATATGCCTTCAACAAATCGCACTCGACTTGCTACGCTTGGGTTGCTTATCAAACGGCTTATCTCAAAGCGAATTATCCCGCGGAATATATGGCAGCGGTTTTGTCGAACAATATGAGCGATATCAAGCAGGTTTCGTTTTTCATGGAAGAATGCAAACGCATGGGATTGCAGGTTTTAGGTCCGGATGTGAATGAATCATTTTATAAATTCACCGTCAATGAAAATTATGCCGTCCGTTTCGGAATCGGCGCCGTCAAAGGTGTAGGAATGGCAGCTGTAGAGACAATAGTTGAAAACCGTAAAGACGCGAAGTATAAATCTATTTTTGATTTGGCAAAACGCATTGATTTAAGAGCTGCCAATAAGAAAGCATTTGAAAATCTGGCATTAGCCGGTGGTTTTGATTCGTTTCTCGGCACCACGCGCGCGCAGTATTTTCATGATGAAGGCGACGGCATCACCTTTCTTGAGAAAGCCATCCGTTATGGGTCGAAATTTCAGGAAAATGAAAATTCTTCGCAAGTAAGTTTATTCGGCGAAGCTAGTGATGTTCAGATTCCGGAGCCGATCGTCCCGCCTTGTGAGGATTGGAGCACCATGGAAAAATTAGCGAAAGAAAAGGAAGTGGTCGGCATTTACATTTCGGGGCATCCGCTGGATGATTATAAATTTGAAATGCAGTATTTCTGCAATTCAAAATTGGAAGCGCTGAAGAGTTTGGAACAATACCTCAACAAAAACCTGACTTTCGGCGGCATCATCACGAATGTTCAACATCGGGTTGCCAAGAACGGCAAAGGCTGGGCGTCGTTTATGATGGAAGGTTATGACGAAAGTTATGAGTTTAGGATTTTTGGCGAAGAATATTTGAAGTTCCGTCATTTTTTGATCCAGAACAATTTCACTTATATCAAGGTTGCCATAAAAGAAGGCTGGGCAGATAAGGAAACCGGTAAAAAAGGCGAACCTAGATTACAGTTTCTTTTGGTGCAGTACTTACAAGATGTGCTGCCGACCTTTGCCAAAAAACTAATTATCCACCTCAATATAAAAGATCTGCAATCGGAAATGATTACGAAATTGAGTGCTGTTTTTCAATTAAATCGAGGCGATCATACGGTTGATTTTGAAGTTATGGAATTGGAAACCATCAAAAAACAAATGGAAATCGCTGCGCCAATAATGCTGGATCCCGAAGAGGTTTTACTTGAGGACGATGACTTGTTGATCCAGGAATCGTCGGAACTCAGCGCAACGGCCGAGCTTGAGGAAACCAAAATCATCACCCGACTATCGATGCCCAGTCGTAAGTTGAAAATCAAGATTTCAAATGAATTGCTGCAAGAGTTGGAAAAGATGCAGCTCAATTTTAAATTAAATTAAGCCGTAACTGCAATCCTCTTTGTAAAAAAACCATTTCCATCCTTAGTAACTTTCAGAAGCATCAAAGCATATACCAACGCTGGAGCTGCGGTTCGCATGCCCGAATGATTGACGGTTAGAAACCAAAATGCAAAGAAAGCGGCCAAAAACATATTGTGCTTAAATTTAAAAAAGAGCAATAACGGCGTGACGATTAAAATCAGAATATTGAGCAATCCCATAATGCCGTGATTCGCCAATAATCTTGTGATTTCATCATGGGATGAGATCTTTCTTCTGACTTCCTTTACGTCAATTCCTTTTCCCAGCCCAACGCCTAAAACGGGGTTTTCAATGAATAAACCGATTTGTGCTTTTGCCAATGATTCGCGATCGAAAGCCGTATCTTTTTGTGTTTTACCGCGGTGGTCTCTATTGGTATATCGTTTTTCGATTAGTCCGTTTGTTTGATATGAAATTAGGCCTACAACCAGCACTAGAACCGTTATAAAATAAAACAATCCCTGTTTCGATTTTGTCTTGCCGTAGGAATCCGAATTGTAATAAACGGAAATTAAAAAGACAAGACAAATCACACAACCGGTAATCATGCCACCGCGCGAAAAAGTCATAAAACCAAGATAAGACAAGAACGTAAAAATAAGCAAATGCATCAATGTTAGCAGCTTTGTCGGGCTGTTGATGATTAGTTGTAAAAAGAAGACAAACATTCCCAATCCAAAAGTAGTGGCAACCTGGTTCGGACCAAATCCGCCCGAAAATAGGAAGTTAGAATTCACGCCTCTTAAATAAATGCCGATATCGGGATAGTATAGAAAAACATAAATCCCACAACTCAAAACCGGCAGCCCAACAGCTAGTAGAACAGTATTCATTGTCCGCCACGATATTTCTTTATCGAAAGTATAAATCGCAATGACACCAAGGCAGATTGGTCCCGAAAGATCAAATACAATTCCGTTCAGCATGTCTTTCGAGAGATTTTGGAGGTCGTTTTCAAAAAAAACACTTGGTGTTAGTGCGAGAAGATAAATCCAATAGGGCAAAGTGCGCTTCGAAAATCCATCAAAAAAAATTCCCAAACAAGCCAAAATCACGATGCAGCATTTTATGTATTCATAATTGAGAAATCCATAGGTCATCCGCAACAGCACTTCACTTCCGATACAATAGCCCGCCACCTGAAGCACTTCGTGGTTTTTATTCTTATTCCATGTAACATATGCTAATCCCAAAACGGCGATAAGAATTCCGTAAAACGACCCTAGTTCAGGATAATAAAAAAGAAGGCACCCCAGTAAGAGATGGGCAAACAGTAATGCAGCGTATTGATTGTATTTAGAAAGTAAAAGGCTCAAATTTAAATAGTCATTTGTGGAAATAAAGGAATTGTTTATACATCGTAAATATAATATTTTCATCGGTTTTCGATCGAACAAATTTAGAATTCGATGGATATCATTTAGAATTCGAAATCGTATCAATCTTAAAAGTTTCAAAAATAACCAACGGCAATACTTTTATAACCAAAACAAATCGCAGACGCCTGATCATTCGAAATAAATCGCTAATTTTGTTCAACAATATTTAAAGAAAAAATTATGGCTTTAGCAATAACCGATGCTACTTTTGATGAAGTAGTATTAAAATCAGATAAACCAGTAATGGTTGACTTTTGGGCAGCATGGTGCGGTCCGTGTAGAATGGTAGGTCCGATCATCGATGAAATCAGCGAAGAATTTGCGGGCAAAGCCGTAATCGGAAAAGTAGATGTCGATGCCAATCAGGAATTTGCCGCTAAATATGGCGTCAGAAACATCCCAACTGTTTTAGTATTTCAAAATGGTGAAGTCGTAGGCCGTCAAGTTGGCGTTGCACCGAAACAGACTTATGCCGATAGTTTGAATGCACTTTTATAAATCAAAAAATAAATTAAATAGAAGGTTCGATGCAAGTCGGACCTTTTTTTATGTAAAAATCAAAGTGAAAGTGGTACCAATTTTTTCCTTAGAATCGACGTCAATTTTGCAGTGAATCGCTTTCGCCAAATCGCGAATTAAATGCAAGCCCAAACCAGTTTTGATTCCGACAACTTCTGTTTCATCATATAAAGCTTTGAATTGTTCTTGCGTTCCGCCTGGACCATTGTCAGTAATTGTTAAAAACGTTTGATTATTTTCTTGCCAAGCTTTCCAAGTAATGCTAGGATTTTCAACTTTATCTAATGCTTTGATGGCATTTCCCGTCAAATTTCGGATAATGGTTTTTAGGTAATTTTCGTCAGTATTTAACTCAATATGCTGCGGGTTTTCGAAAGTGATACTAACTTTTTCTTCGCCAGAAAAATGTTTATGCGTATCCTCAAACAAGGAACTTACTGCGGTTTTTTTTGATTTGGGTTGGAAATTTTCCATCTGACCTTTACTCCATAAAAGAATATCTTCCATTGAATTCAGCAAATTTTCAGCACCTAAAATGGTCTTGTTCTCCATGCGCTTTTTGGTTTCTGCATCCAGCAATTCTGGACTTTCTTTTTGCAGGTGTAAGAAGTGAATTAAGTTCGACACCGGACTCCGCAAATCGTGGTTCAATATGCTAAAAAATCTTGTTTTTACTTTATTGGCTTGGTCGAGTTCAGTATTTAAAAGCTGAAGTTTTTCGTTGACTTTTTTGCGATTTCGACTTTGATAAAACAGCAAACTTCCAATGATTGCGAGTGACAATATCCCTAATATGAAATACCATTTCTGTTTTTCCTTTGATTCAATCGAAAGTTTATTAATTTGAATTTCTTTATTTTTGATATCTATCGTACGTTGATCTTCGAGGTTTTGTAGCGATTGTTTATTTTTAAAATTGAATACAGAATCCTTATAAGCCAAATGCATTTCCATACTCTCTAAACTTTTTGCAAAATCTTTTTTGAATTTATAGTAATCAGACAAATGCAAATAATCCTTAATTAATCCTTCGTGATTGCCTAACTCTAAATGCATTTTTAAAGAAGTCGATAAGTTCCCGAACGCATCATGCAATTCATGATTACTGCCGGATGACATCGCTTTTTTCAATTGTGCATAACCCAGATTATGAATGGTGGTTGTCATCAATTCCTTATCGCCACTTTTACCAATGATACGTACTGCTTTCTTCGATCTTTCGATGCTTACATCATATTGTTTTTGCTCCAAGTAAGCCGATCCTAACCAACTGTTTACGAACGCGAGTCCGAAATTATCTTGCAATCGCAGCAACTTTTTTTCTGCGGCCTCATAACTTGCGATGGCCATTCCATACTTTTTTTGCTTTTGATAAATGGTGCCAAGATTGGCAATATTCATTGCAAGCTCTAATTCATAAGCCTCAATTTTCTCTAAAATCGCAATCGCTTTTTTATAATTTTGTATCGCCTTTTCATTGCTGTTATTAATATTGTAGACAGTTCCTATATTTTCGAAGCAACTGGCGATACTAAGTCTAAAATCGCCCTTTTTTAACGACTCAAAGAGTTTAAGTGATTTAAAAAAATAGTCTAAAGACTCGGGAAACCGCGAAAGATTTGCCTTCAGAATACCCAATTGGTTGAAAGTACGTGCCAAATTTTCCCAGTCTTTCAATTGCCGTGCTATCGTTTCTGCTTTAACCAACTCTTGAGATGCGATCGAATAATTGCCATTCGAAATCAGGTGCATCCCAAGACTTATATGCGACATTCCGATACCTCTTTGCCAATTTATTTTTTGGGCCAATATCATGCCTAGCTTAGCGTATCGCATGCCTTCAGCGCCGTTTTTATATACGTAAATACGAGAAACCGTATTGTAGTTTTTGCATTTTAAGGAATCATCTCGCTGCGTTTTTAATACGACCAACAATGAATCAACATCTTTGTAGGAAAGGTTTTGAGACCAAATCTGAAAACAGCAAAAGCATCCAACAATCAAAAAAAAAGATTTCATATGTCGATTTTTGAATGTTATAGCAGCAATTTTAAATTGTCTTTATGGCTTCTGCCAATCGGAATCAGAACATCATTATTGAGCAGCACGTCGTTGGTTAAGATTTTTTTGATATACTGTTTCTGCACGGCAAAACTGCGATGCGTTCTAATGAATGACTGAAAATGCACTTCCTTCAACAAATTCCCGATACTCGATAAAACACAATGTCTTTTTTGTGATGTAACAATCAACGTATAATCTTTCAATGCTTCGAGATATAGAATATCGTATAGTTTGACTTTCGTTTGCTCATGCCCTTCTTTGATGTAAATCGTGTCGCCACCAATACTCGACTCGAAAAGCAACGCTTTGTGTTTGATTTCCATGAATTCCTCGATACGCTTTATTGTTTGTGAAAATCGATCGAGTTTTAGAGGTTTGACGATAAAGTCTAAAGTGTCCAATTCAAAACTTTCGACTGCGTGTTCGGGATGTGCTGTTATAAAAATACAAACCGGAACTTGGCCCGTTTTTTTTCTTAAATCCAAACCACTTTCGTCAGGCATATCAATGTCTAAAAAAAGCACATCTATTTTTGAATCTGATCTTTGCAACATCGACAACGCATCTTTCGCTGAAGCAAAAACACCGGCGATTTGAAGTTGCGGGAATTTTTTCGCATAGGAAAGCACGGTTAATCTGTCGATTTCGTCGTCGTCAACAATAATACATTGCAATTTTTCCATGGTTAATTAGGGTTGAATCAAATATATAAAAAAAGAAACAGCAAAAATTCAGTCATTCATCTATTTAAATCTGCATTGGTCTATTGGTGGTTTTTTAGCGAGAAAACTAGGGTCAACTTTGTGTATAAATTTAAGGTTATGAAAAATATAGTACTGTTTTTAAGTTTGTGTTGTATTGCCATCGATGGATTTTCGCAAGTGGGAATCAACACCACTTCGCCCGATGCGCAACTCCATATTAAGTCGAGCAATCAAGCAGCGCCAAGCAATACCGATGGCGTTTTAATTCCAAAAATCGATGCCTTTCCTGCAACCAATCCGACTGCTGCACAACAAGGCATGATGGTTTATCTTACCACCATTTCAGCAGGAAAAGCACCCGGATTTTATTATTGGGACAATACCGGAACGCCACAATGGAAAGGAATTGGCGGCAATTCAGGTTGGGAATTACTTGGAAATGCTGGTACTGATGATTCGATTAACTTTATTGGAACAACAGATTTTGCGCCACTTCGATTCCGAGTAATAAACGAAAATGCAGGCAAAATCGATGGTAACGGAAGCGGATCCGTGTTTTTTGGTTTCAAATCCGGTCAGAACGATGGTTTGTATAATTCTAACGCTGCCTTTGGAAACCTGTCTTTATTTACCAATACTTCCGGACAGGAAAATGTTGCCATCGGCGATACTGCGATGTATTTCAATCAAAGTGGATCCAATAACATGGCCGTGGGCAGAAGCACCCTTAAAGCCAATACTACCGGTTCCGCAAATGCTGCCATAGGTAGCTATAGCCTTTTTAGTAATTTGACGGGGACGAGCAATACTGCAAATGGCGGTTTTTCGCTGTACAGCAACATTACGGGCAATGAAAATACAGCCATTGGAAAAAACGCGATGTATGCAGGTTCAGCGGGCAATAATAACGTGGCAGTAGGGTTCGAATCGCTTAAACTTACAAGCACCGATAATAATACGGCTATCGGTTATAAATCAGGAATAAACAATACTGGAGCAAATAATATTATGATAGGTGCTAATGCCGCGGCACCGAGCGCTACAGCAAGCAACCAGCTGTCGATCGGGAATGTGATTTACGGAACGACCATGAGCACAACCGCTTTAGGAAAAATTGGAATCGGAGAACCCGCTCCGGCTGCTAAACTTCAAATATCATCCGCAACTCCCGCGGCGCCTCTTAATACAGATGGCATTATCATTCCGAGAGTCAGTGCGCTTACAGCAGCGGGAAGTATGACGGCGGCGCAAAATGGGATGATGGTTTTTTTAACGACACCTGTCTCGCAAGCTGGGTTTTATTATTGGGACAATCCGTCAACTAATTGGAAAGGGATCGGGGGAAACACGGGTTGGAGTTTGAGCGGTAACCCAAGTTCAAACATTGATTTTATTGGAACGACGAGCGTGGCAGATTTATTTTTTAAAAGAAACAGCATCAACTCAGGAAGAATTTCGGAACACAATACCGGTTTCGGATTCAATTGTTTGAACCCTTTAAACGCTGGGCTTTACAATGTTGCTTTTGGCGTCAATGCGCTTTCTGCCAATACTTCTGGTTTAAACAATACCGCTTACGGTGATGGCGCTTTGCAAAAAAATACTGCTGGAGGCGAAAATAGTGCCTATGGTTCCGATGCCCTACGCGACAATTTGTTAGGCTCGGACAATATTGCCAATGGGTTCTTTGCTTTGTCTGACAATAAAAACGCCAGTAAAAATATTGCCATTGGAAGATATGCGCTTCGGAATCAAAATTTTCTTAACGGTGGTGCGGCATTCGACACGAACAATATCGCCATTGGCATTGAAGCTCTAAACACAAACAATCCAACAACAACAACCAACGGAATCAACAATACCGCGGTTGGAAATTACTCGCTGAACGCCAACACGATTGGGCATAAAAACGTCGCTGTCGGTAATAATGCATTACAAGAGAATACTCAGGGAGTCGATAATGTTGGCGTTGGTTATTTAAGTTTACAAAACAATACTGATGGAATAAGCAATACCTCCATTGGGAATTATTCTCTGGAATACGGCAATGCTTCCAACAATACGGCATTAGGATATTATGCCTTAAACCGCATCGGAGGAAATAACAATACGGCAACAGGTTACTTTTCATTGGGTGCAGCAACGATGGGGGCCGGAAATACTGCGCATGGGGCTTATTCGTTGTTGAATGCGACCGGAACATACAATACCTCCATTGGATTTCGGGCTGGAGATAACATTATAAGCGGAAATTACAACATCAGCATTGGCGCCAACAGTGATGTGCTTAACCCAGCAGCAGACTATCAAATGTCAATTGGGAATGTCATGTATGGTGATGCCATGGCCAATATTTCAACCGCCAGGTTTAGTATTGGCGACCTACCCTCCGTCAGCCAAAAATTTTATACCTACAGCCAGCAACTCACCGCCAATGGCGACGGACAAAGTTCGATTTTTGGTTACAGAACTCGCGATTCCCAAAATGACGGAACAGGTTATGGCAGGTCCACAACAAACAGGGCCGTCGGCGGTTATAATCTTTGGGGCGATTTATATACGTTTGGCGTGACCGGGCATTGCTTTAATGATTTTACCAGAACCGGTGGTGTTTTAGGCGCCGATGTCAACGGTACTTACTGGAGCAGCTTAGGCTACAGAAGCAGCGGATCCGTAAATTATGGCATCTATGCCACGGCGGCATTAACTACTGGCGCAGGAAGATTCTCTCAACCTCAAAAAAACTCCAGCATCGGTGGTGGTTTTTATGGCGGTATGATTGGTTCTTGGAGCAAAGGCAACATCATCGGTCAAGTAAGCTCCGGAACAATGTTCGCATCGTATAATAGCGGCGACGAATATACCGCAGGAAAACAAATCGAGCTCGTTGATACAGGCAGTCAAAAAACAGCGGCATATGCGGTAACTTCTACAGAAAGTATCGTTTATAAAAAAGGTAAAACGACATTAATGAACGGAATTGCGCGAGTTGATTTTGACAAAAACTACAGTGCGCTTTTAGGTGAAATTCCTGTTGTAACCACAACCCCGATGGGCCAGTGCAACGGACTATTCATCGAATCCATCGATCAAAATGGATTCACCATTAAAGAACTCAACAACGGAACAAGCAACGTAGGAATTTTTTGGATTGCTGTAGGTGATCGCATCGATGTACAACAAAATAAATTGCCAAAAGCGGTACTCGAAAAAGACTTCGACAAAAATATTAACGAAGTCATGTTTAATGAAAACAGTAAAACCGAAACCGCCAAAGCCATGTGGTTTGACGGTACCAACGTTCAATTCGGGCAATTACCAAGCGAGTTCATCGAAAAAAATACTGCTAAAAAAGAATAATCAGGAGCATGAAAGTCCCAAGCTTTTGGTTTTTTTGAGTGGAGAAAGTCTGATGAAAGTCAGGCTTTTTTTATTAAGGAGCAACACGCCAGTTTTCATTTCGAACATTACAACCTGCTGTCCGTTACTATCTTTTGCGCCGAACACCGTCACAAAAGGATAACCACTGCCATCAGAGCTAGGTTGAGCATCATTGCTTTTAAGAAACTTTTAGTTTTTTAATCCTAAGACGATTCCTTACATTTGAGGCATGAACATCGAATCGCAATTAGAAAAAATATCAAGC
>JANPJB010000137.1:0-3613 GCA_031425295.1 Flavobacterium sp.
ACCCGACTGCTGCGTAAGGATGGAAAATATTTATGGCATCTTGTTCGGGCAACTCCTGTAAAGGATGAAAAAGGCAGACCAAAAATGTGGATTGGTTCCAAAACTGAAATACAGGAACAAATTGAACTTTCGGAAACATTAGGTGAGAATCTGAAACGAAGCAATGAACGGATGCAAACGATCCTTCAGCATGCACCCGATGCGGTCATCTCAATTGATGAAGACGGAATTATCAAGAGCTGGAATGCCGAAGCGGAGCTTGTTTTCGGTTGGAAAGAACATGAGGTGATAGCAAAAACACTGACAGAAACAATCATTCCGAAGCGGTATCGCGAAGGGCATTATATGGGAATGAAACATTTTTTAAGAACCGGTGAAGGGCCATTGATCAATAAACCTATAGAGTTGTCAGCTTTAAAGAAAAATGGCAGTGAGTTTCCGGTTGAACTAAAAATATCAACATCTAAAATAAACGACCGTTATATTTTTATTGGGTTTATACGTGACATTTCGATACGTAAAGAGGCAGAAGAAATCATACAAAATAAAACTAACCAATTGATGGAAGCCCAGCAACTGGCACATATTGGGAGCTGGGAATGGGATGTGCGAACAAATAAGATAAATTGGTCCGATGAACTCTATAGGATTTACGGCTTAACCCCGCAGGAATTTGAAGCCGACTATGAGAGTTTTATCAAGTATGTTTATCCTGATGACAGGGAATATGTAAATGCAATCGTACAACAGGCATTTAAAGATCATCAGCCATACAGATTTTTCCACAAGGCGGCATCTGCTGATGGAAATGTTCGGATTTTAAGTGCAACAGGAAAAGTACTTACCGATGATGTTGGAAATGTTATTAAAATGTCGGGAACGGCGCAGGATGTAACAGAGCAGAAAAAATATGAGGAAGAATTGAAAATTAGCGAAGAACGTTTTTTCAAGATTTTCGACAACAATCCAGTCCCTATGTCGCTTACTGAAATAAAAACCAATAAAATAAAATATGCCAATAACCTTTTTTACAATGCCTTTGGTTACACTGAAGAGGAAGTAATCGGCAATTCTTCGGAGGATTTGAGTTTGATGGACCCTGAAGAATACAAAAGAGTAATTGATTTGATATTCGGGTACCTTCATGAAAACCGTTCTATTGAAGAAGTTCAGGCATTATCAAAAGAGGAAACGGAAACCCTTCTTTTAAGGTTAAAACAATCGGAAAAAATGAAGGATTTTGAAATATGTTACACCCGGAAAAACGGAGAAACATTTCCAGCTATAGTTTCATTTGAATTGATCAGAATAGGCACTGAAAGTTTTACAGTAACATCTTACCAGGACATTACTGAAAGAAAAAAATCCGAAACACTGCTTAAAAATCAGAACGATCAGCTTGAAAAAATGAATAAGGAACTTGAATCGTTCGCCTATATTTCAAGTCACGATTTACAGGAACCTTTGCGCAAAATTCAAACCTTTGCATCACGCATCACAGAGAAAGAAGAAAACAACTTGTCTGAATATGGCAAAGATATGTTTAACCGCATGCAGAATGCGGCCAAAAGAATGCAAACACTCATTCAGGATTTACTGACCTACTCACGCACCAACACAACCGAACGAAATTTTGAGCTCACTGACCTTAATGAAATTATTGCTGAAGTTAAAGAAAACCTAAAGGAAGAACTTCAGGAAAAACATGCAACCATTGAAGCAAACCAATTATGTGATGCTGAGATAATACCTTTTCAGTTTCGCCAACTCATGCACAACCTGATTGGCAATTCGTTAAAGTTTTCCAATCCGGAAAATCCACCACACATACAAATCAAAAGCGAGATTGCAAACGGCATAAAATTCAACAATGAAAACCTTTCACCGCAAAAAAAATATTGTCACATTTCAGTTTCCGACAATGGCATAGGCTTTGAACCTCAATACAGCGAAAAAATATTTGAAGTATTCCAACGCTTGCATGGGAAAAACGAATACAACGGAACAGGCATCGGACTTTCAATAGTAAAAAAAATTGTCGAGAATCATAACGGCATCATCACCGCAAAGAGTGAACTAAATAAAGGGGCAATTTTTGAAATTTATATTCCTGCAACATGAAAATTAAAACACCGATGGAAAACCGCTGTTCGAATATTTCTCATAAAACACAATAGTGACTTCAATCACTAAAACCAGAATAGAATCTATTGATTTATTAAAAGGTATGGTGATAGTAATCATGGCACTTGACCACGTAAGGGACTATTTCCATTATCCGGCATTTCTGTTTGATCCAACAGACCCAACACAGACTACTTTGCCCATTTTTTTAACAAGATTTATCACTCATTTTTGTGCTTTTAGTTTTCTGGCAGGAATTTCAGCTTTTATGATTGGTAAGAGAAAATCGCCTGCTGAATTATCAGGTTTCCTGCTGAAACGAGGGATTTGGTTGATTTTTATCGAGTTAACAATTGTATCATTTGGCTGGCACTTTGACCCTGAATTCAGGCGTAACCCATTACAAGTCATCTGGGTGCTTGGTGTAAGTATGATTGTATTGGCAGGACTTATTCATTTACCAAAAAAAATCATTCTGATATTTAGCATCATCATAATTTTCGGCCACAACTTATTGGATGGCATAGATATTAAAGACAATTTTCTCTGGTCAATCTTGCATCAACGTAATACTCACTTTATAGACAAAACTCATTATTTCAGTACTGTTTACGCGTTGATACCCTGGATTGCAGTAATGTCATTGGGCTATTGCTTTGGTCCGCTTTATGACAGTACTTTTGATGCTCATAAAAGAAAAAGAATTTTAAACGGATTAGGTTTAGGAAGCATTTTGCTTTTCTTTATACTAGTTGCATTCAATACATATGGCGACCCTGTAAGATGGACCAATTATGGATATACTGTTAAAACAGTTATGTCAATTTTCAACGTTACCAAATATCCAGCTTCATTATTTTTAATCTGATAACAGTTTATGGTATCTGGATAGCTGTAATATTATTACTTTATCCGGTCTGTAAAAATTTCGACAAATACAAACAAGCTCATAAAGAAAAATGGAGGTTGAGTTATTTGTAAAATCTAAAATCCAATACTTTCGTCAGATAGGAGGCAAAAATTCGCAGCCGATAAGGAGTCAGCTTTATGCGCCGGTTCGAGTGACTGTTTGGGAAGAATAGTTACACATTGTTTGCCGCCTTTGCCGGTTACTACTTTTAGCTGGAAACTTTTACTGTCTACATCGCATATTGAGATGCTTTCCACATAATTTAACTCTACCATCTTCTCTGCCAACAAACGAAACGAACATTTTGCATACCCTTTTACCGGCTCACTACAGCACAGCGTTCACTTGTTTGTCAATATCTGTAAACGGCTCACTTTGGAGCATATTAGTGAGATCAATTAGAAAATAGTGCGAAAATAAAAATTATTTAATAAATGTAGGATATAGAAACAACTCCAAAAGACTTCAGTTCAGGAGGCTGATCATACTGCTATTTAAATCTAATAAGTACAACATCAAACGGTTGAATTGTAAGTTGAATTGTGCCAGTTTTTTTCAGACTTATTTCAACTGTTCTTC
>JANPJB010000138.1:0-20431 GCA_031425295.1 Flavobacterium sp.
GGACATTTGCGCATTGCGTTAATCACATTGGCGAATCCTGAGAAAAATAATTTTCCGGTTTCGGCATCGTTGATCGCGATGAGTTCTTTGAAACTGGCTCCGGCGCAAAAGGTTCGGTCACCACCACTTTTGAGGATAATAACTTTTACGTTGTCATTGTTTCCTGTATCGGTGATGGTCTGTGCAAGTTGTACTAAAATATTGCCCGGCAACGAATTCTGTTCTGGATGAAAGAACTCGATGGTGGCGATGTGGTTTTGTATGTCTTGTTTTACGTATGCGTCCATGTTTTATTTTTTAACCGCAAAGTTCGCGAAGGGTTTCGCAAAGTTCGCAAGGGTTGTTATGTGTTTGATATCCTAGCCCTGATAGTAGTGGAAATCCTTTTGTGGCGGCGTTCGCCATAAAAGATTGCAACGGAAAGCAGGTTCCCGGCTCCTAATCTAAAATGCCAAATTGTTTCAAATGATGGTTGAAATGTTTGGTAGTCAATAAATCCCACTCGAATTTATCCATCATGCCGAACACAACATTTTTGGTGCGTGCGTCGGGATTTTCCTTGAAATATAGTTCGAAAGCATCATAGGCTTCGATGAGTTTTTGTTTGGCGGTCTGCAAATCGGGATGTACTAAATCTTCATTTTCGCCGACTTTCATCAGTGGATGCTTGTGTTCTAACGGGAAATTTTTGTGGTTAAAAACCGTTTCGCGGAACTTGTCGAGCTGCTCAGTAGGCGTTGCGATTTCAAAATCTCCTTTTTCGGCAGCGGCATAACGGAATTGTTGTTCCATGTGTTCAATCATGTGCTGCGGTGTCATCGTGCCCCATAAAGCTTGATGCGTTTCGGTGAGTTTGCCTAGATAGCTTTCTATATTATTTCTTTTGATTTCAGTAAATGGAGATCTTTTTTGCACCATCGTTAGGATTGTGGCAACGGCAACCAATTCGTCGTTTTGGTCGAAAACTTCTACGAACCATTTGACGATGCCGCAGGGCAATTCTTCACCGACACTGTCGCGCTCTATTTTTTGTTTGCACGTCAGACGCACATAAATCGTATCGTTGTGATAGATTGGGCGCAGAAAGCGGCATTCTTCGAGTCCGTAATTCGCGGCAACTGGGCCTTTATTTGGATAGACGAAAAGTCCGGCAGCAGCGGCTAAAATGAAATAACCATGCGCGGTGCGTTTTTCAAAAATGCTGCCTTTGAGCGATGTGATATCGGTGTGCGCGTAGAAATGATCCCAGGTCAAATTTGCGAAATTGATGATGTCGGTATCGGTGACCGTGCGCTTGTGGGTTTTGACTGACATGCCGGCTTGGATGTCATTCCAGTAATATTTGAACGGATGTTCAGGTGCTTCTTTGTATTTTGAATTCGGCTGATAAATGCCTGTAATTTCGGTTAATGTTGTTGGTGAACCTTGAATCGCGCATCGCTGCATATAATGTCTGATGCCACGCAATCCGCCCATTTCTTCGCCACCGCCTGCGCGACCAGGACCACCGTGAACCAATAACGGTAAAGGTGAACCGTGCCCGGTGCTTTGCTTGGCGTTTTCACGATTCAGGACTAAAATCCTTCCGTGGTGTGAAGCGGCGTTGATGACGTATTCTTTGGCGATATTGTCGTCGTTGGTAACTATCGATGAAACTAGCGAACCTTTTCCCATTTGGGCTAATTCGATCGCTTCGTCGAGATTTTTGTAAGGCATGATCGTCGCGACTGGACCAAAAGCTTCCGTGTCGTGTGATGCGGTATTTTTGAAAGGATGGTCTTCGCGTAGCAGCATCGGAGCAATAAAAGCACCTTTCGATGCATCAGCTCCTATTGTCGTAATCTTATCGTAATCGCCGTAAACGATCGCGGCAGTTTGGGCAATTTCGCGGGTTCGCATTTTGACTTCGTTGACTTGGTCGATGCTAACGAGCGCGCCCATTCTGACTTCTTTTAATCTTGGATCACCAATAGTGACTTTATCTAAAGCTTTTCCGAGTGCGATTTGCACATCTTCAACTAGGTTTTGAGGCACGATGATGCGGCGTATTGCGGTACACTTTTGTCCGCATTTGACGGTCATTTCACTTCTGACTTGATTCACGAACAAATCGAATTCTGGCGTTCCAGGAATGGCATCTTCGCCTAATATAGATGAGTTTAAAGAATCGGCTTCCATGTTGAATGGTACGGATTCGTTGATGATTCTTGGGTGTGCTTTAAGCATTCTTCCTGTGGATGCGGAACCTGTGAAGGTCACGACATCTTGACTTTCAACGCTGTCAAGTAGAGCGTTCGCTGAACCGCAAATAAGTTGCAATGCGCCTTCCGGTAAAATTTTCGACGCAATAATTTCTTTGACAACAGCTTCCGTCAAGTATGACGTTGATGTTGCAGGTTTTACGACTGCTGGCATTCCTGCCATCCAATTCACAGCGCATTTTTCGAGCATGCCCCAGATTGGGAAATTGAACGCATTGATGTGAATAGCAACACCTTTCTTAGGAACGAGAATGTGATGTGCCATGAAGCGTCCACCTTTTGAAAGATCGATGGCGTCGCCTTCGACGTCGTAGGGTTGGTTTGGAAATAATTTTCTGAGCGAGGCATTGGCGAATAGGTTTCCGAATCCGCCTTCGATATCAATCCAGCTATCGACGCGTGTTGCGCCGGTTCGGTAACTGATTTCGTAGAACTGTTCTTTGCGCTTGGTGAGATACAAAGCGAGTTTCTTGATCATGTTGCCGCGTTCCTGAAAGGTCATTTTCCGCAATTGTGCACCGCCTTTGGTTCTTCCGTAATGCAGGATTTCGGCGAAATCGAGTCCGGCCGTCGAGGCATGGCAGACAATTTCTCCTGTAACGGAATCTAATAAAGGTATTCCTTCGCCTTTGCCTTCGGTCCAATGGCCTTGGATGTAGTTTTGTAATTTGCTCATGCTTTTGTTTTTTAACCGCAAAGTTCGCAAGGGTTCTCGCAAAGTCCGCACAGTTTATTATGTTTTGAATGCCCTAGCCCTGATTGCAGCAAGTATCCTCGTAGAGATTGCTTCGCCTGTTCGCTCTGCTCGGGTCTGCGGAAAGCAGGTTCTCGGCTCCTAATCCAAAAATTATCAATTATCAATTATCAATTATCAATTATCAATTAATTAAACTCTTTCAATAATGGCCGCGTAGCCTTGCCCAACGCCAATACACATGGTGATTAATGCGTAACGTTTTCCTGTTAATTGTAATTCCAACGCGGCGGAATACGTGATTCTTGCACCCGTAACACCGAGTGGATGACCGAGAGCAATGGAGCCACCGTTTGGATTGATTCTCGGATCGTCATCTTTCAAACCCAGTGCTCTCGTGCACGCTAGAACTTGTGCTGCGAAGGCTTCGTTGAGCTCGATGATGTCGATTTGGTCTAAGGTCAATCCGGCTTTTAACAATGCTTTTTTCGTCGCTTCGACTGGACCGATTCCCATGATGCTGGGTTCTACCCCAACTACGGCGGAACTTACGATTCTAGCGAGCGGTTTGAGGTTGTATTTTTTGACGGCTTCTTCGGATGCGATGATTGTGGCTGCTGCGCCATCATTCAATCCTGATGCATTTCCGGCGGTGACGCTTCCCTCTTTTTTAAATGCTGCGCGTAGTTTTGACAAGCCTTCTAAAGTCGTATTGGGTTTGATGAATTCATCGTTCGAGAACACTACGGCATCGCCCTTTCTTTGTGGAATTTCAACGGCTACGATTTCTTTTTCAAACCGTCCGGATTGTTGTGCTTTTGAGGCTTTCATTTGGCTGTTCATCGCAAAAGCATCTTGGTCTTCTCTTGAGATATTGTATTTTTCGACTAAGTTTTCTGCGGTTTCTCCCATCGCATCGACGCCATACATAGCCGCCATTTTTGGGTTGATAAAACGCCAGCCGAAACTCGAGTCGTACATTTTAGAATCGGTTCCGTAAGCGCTTGAGGGTTTTGAAACGACTAACGGTCCGCGTGTCATGTTCTCGACGCCGCCAGCAATAAACAGATGTCCATCGCCTGCTTTAATCGCCCGACTTGCATTGATAATCGCAGACAAACCCGAACTGCACAAACGATTGACGGTTTCGCCCGGAACGGTTTGCGGTAGTCCGGCAAGCAATAACGACATTCTTGCCACATTGCGGTTGTCGTCACCGGCTTGATTCGCACATCCCATAATGACATCGTCATACGCATCTTTTGGGATATTGGGGTTATTATCGGTTACCGTTTTGATCACCAAAGCACCGAGATCGTCCGCGCGAACGGCCGCTAAGGTGCCTTGGTAACTTCCGATTGGCGTGCGGACTCCGTCTATGATGTATGCTTCCATTTTCTTTTAATTGATAATGGATAATGGATAATTGATAATCTACGTGTGCTAATTATCAATTATCAATTATCAATTGTTAATTATTCTTCCCAGTCTTTTCCCGTTCTGTAGGCAACTCCTTTGAATAGTGCAACGATTGTATTTTCTTTTTTGATTTCAATGATGTAAAAACCGACTTTGTTTTTTAAACTTTCGAGCGTTGCTGATGCGATAATGTAATCGCCTGCTTCGAGCGCTTCGATGTGATTGATTGACGTATCGATTGAGACTGCATATTTTCCATTCGTATTTGCTGAAAATCCAAAAGCGGTGTCTGCCAATGAATAGGCGATTCCGCCATGCGCTTTTCCCATGCTGTTGAGCATTTCCTTGCGAATGGTCATGCCGACTTTGCAGTTGCCGATTTCGCATTCGAGAATCTCGATGCCAAGCCATTGACTGAAAGGATCGAGTGAAAGCATTTTGTATGGAATAGCAGTTCCTTCCATTAGTAGAATGTTTTGTTTTCGCGATTCATGATGCGCAATATTGGGCTACAACGGTAACGGTCTTCGTGGTATTCGTTGTAGAATGCATCAAGCTTTTCGACACACCAACCAATACCTTTTTCGTCTGCCCAAGCCAGCAATCCTTTTGGGTAATTGACGCCTTTGGTCATTGCATTGTCGATATCTTTTGCGGAAGCAATGTTGAGGAATAAAGCGTCGGCGGCTTCATTGATTAACATCACTAAAATACGTTCGAATATTGATTGGCGCAAAGCCTCATTTTCGGTTGGCTGTGGCATTTCTTGATTGTAATTGTAAAATCCGCGTCCTGATTTTCTCCCAAGAAACCCTGCTTCAAGCAAACGTTTTTGGGTGAAAGATGGTTTGTATCTCGGATCGAAATAAAACGCCGTAAAAACGGTTTCGGTGACAATATAATTAACGTCGTGCCCGATAAAATCCATGAGTTCGAAGGGACCCATTCTGAAATTGCCATGGGTTTTCATTGCGGCATCTATCGTTGCAAAATCGGCAACGCCTTCGTCGTAAATCCGCAGCGCTTCGCTGTAAAAAGGTCGTGCGACACGATTCACAATAAAGCCTGGCGTGTCTTTGGCCACTGCGACGACCTTCTTCCAATTGGAAATGGTTTCGATCGTTTTCTGCAATGTAGCTTCGTTGGTTTGAATCGCCGGAATCACTTCAACCAATTGCATCAAAGGCGCCGGATTGAAAAAATGAATTCCAATCAGACGTTCCGATTTCTGACAAGAAGCTGCAATTGAAGCAATGGATAATGATGAAGTATTTGAAGCCAAAATCGTTTCATCTGAAACTACAGTTTCGAGTTCCGCAAACAATTTTCGTTTGATATCGAGATTTTCGACAATCGCTTCAATGACCAAATCTGAATCGGACAAATCTGCCACTGCGCTCACATACGAAATCGAATCAAAAATTCTGTTCTTTTCGACAGCATCGATCTTTCCTTTTTCCAGCAACATCGATAAGGTTTTTTCCAGAGCGATTTTACTTTTGGAAAGTGCTTCCTGATTTGTATCGTATAATTTCACGGTGCAGCCAGCAGTAGCGGCTACTTGTGCGATGCCGCTTCCCATGGTACCTGAGCCGATTACTGCTACTTTTTGGATCATTCGATTATTGGATTTTAATTCCCTTTAAATTCGGGTGTTCGTTTTTCCATAAATGCATTGACGCCTTCCTGATAGTCGTTTGATGAACTCGCATCAATTTGCAAATCCGACTCGAGCGATAATTGTTCCTGCAGGTTATTGATCATCGAACGGTTTAATAATTTTTTGGTCAATGCCAGTGCGTGTGTCGGCATTTGTGAAAGCGTAATCGCTAATTTCTCAACTTCTTCGTCAAAGAAAGCGACCGGATAAAATTTATAGATCATGCCGATATTGAACGCTTCGAGTGCTGAAACTTTATCGCCAAGCATCATCAATGCTGATGCTTTTTGAAAACCGATTAATCTTGGCAAAAAGAAAGTTCCCGCGCTATCCGGCACCAAACCGATTTTGCTGAAGGCTTGTATAAACGAAGCGCTTTCAGAAGCGACCACAATATCGCAAGCCAAGGCAATGTTCGCTCCTGCTCCGGCAGCCACACCATTGACGGCGGCAACTATGGGTTTCTCGATGCTGCGAATTCTTTCTATGATTGGGTTGTAATGCTCTTCGAGGATTTTGCGGAAACCCGGCATGAGTTCCGGTGTTGTCACTTCTTTTAAATCCTGTCCGGCACAAAATGCTTTTCCGCTTCCAGTGATGACGATCGCACGCACAGCGTGGTCGGCGGCACATCGGTCTAAAATTGCTTGCATTGACAACGCCATTTCGCGGTTGAAACTATTGAATACTTCGGGACGGTTTAGTGTGATGTACCCGATACTATTTTCTATTTTTAAAACTATACTTTCCATTTTTATGTGGTTATACGGTTAATTGGTTATGCTGGTTATTTGAGAATCGAATCAACAAATGACCAAATCAACTTCTATTTTAGGCATTTGAAATAATCAAACGGTTCTAAGCAATCTTCGCATTGAAAAAACGCTTTGCATGCAGTCGAGCCGAACTGGCTGATCATTTTGGTATTGAATGAACCACATTGCGGACATTTAACTAATTTTTTATTCCCGAGTAGCGCATCCTTGTCGGCTTCGGCTTCCAGTGGTGCTGCGATTCCGTATTTTTGGAGCGCTTTTCTTCCTTTTGATGTAATCCAATCGGTCGTCCAGGCTGGAGATAATACCAAATTTACTTTTGATGCGAAACCGGCATCTTTCAATGTTTTTTTGATATCGTCGCCTATGACATCCATCGCGGGACAACCGCTGTACGTTGGTGTGATCGTAACCTCAACAATATCGTTGATCATTTTGAACGAGCGCACGACACCCATTTCCATGATGGATAATACCGGAATCTCGGGATCGGAAACCGTTTCGAGTATGTCGAAAATCTGTTGGTCGATATTGGATTTCGTTGTTGTCATTTTCTTGCACGCGGATTTCAACTGATTGCGCAGATTCCCGCGGATTTTTGTTTTTTGTTTGAAGCCCTAGCCCTGATAGCAGTGAAAATCCTTTTGCGGCGGTGTTCGCCGTGAAAGATTGTAACGTATAGCAGGTTCCCGGCTCCTAACCCGAGCGCGAGCGAATTGGCAAAGCAAACTACCAATTCATATTGGGAAAAGAACGTTGCATGTATTGTAAATCAGCGAGCAAATAACCCATGTGTTCACTGTGGATTCCTTGCTTCCCGCCTTTTTGGAAATATTTCAGATCGGGAATTTCTAATGTTGATTCATTTAAAACTTCGCCGACGTTCGTGTAAAATGTGTCTTTCAATTTCGTGACATCGACACCGATATTCTCAGAAACCATCGCGACATCGGCTTCGGTTTGGTGGAATAATTCGTCGGTAAATGTCCACAAATCGTTGATCGCATTTTGCATTTTATCGTGGCTTTCCGCAGTTCCGTCGCCCAAACGTCTGATCCAATCGGATGAAAAACGCACGTGGTAACGCACTTCTTTGATGCTTTTTTTGGCAATCGCTGCTATGGTTTCGTCTTGACTATTTTGCAATTCCTCCAATAACAGCAAATGAAATTCATCGTATAAAAACTGCCTTCCTATTGCGTATGCGAAATCGGTGTTTGGCTGTTCGACGAGCAAGACGTTTTTGTATTCCCTTTCATTTCGGAGGAAAGCGATGCTGTCTTCGGTTGCATTTTCATCCGATAATTGTGCAGCATATTGATAATAGCTTCGCGTTTGTCCGAGCAGATCGAGCGCCATATTCGTCATCGCAATATCGGTTTCGAGGTTTGGACCGTGACCGCACAATTCGCCTAATCGCTGTCCTAAAATCAGTGCGTTATCTGCAATTCCGTAGATGTACTGAACTAGATTATTCATTTTTAAATTGGAATTTGGAATTTTAAAATTTGGAATTTCTCCAATTACATATGTTTTAATTCGTCGGGCAATTCGTAAAAAGTAGGATGTCGGTATGCTTTGTCTTTTGCAGGATCGAAAAGTTCGGCGCTGTCATCTGGATTGGAAGCTGTGATTGCTGCCGATGGTATGACCCAAATGCTGACGCCTTCCATTCTGCGGGTGTAGACATCGCGTGCGTTTTCCAGTGCCATCGTTGCATCACTCGCGTGAAGACTACCACAGTGGCGGTGTTCGAGTCCGTTTTTACTTCTGACGAAGACTTCGTAAAGTGGCCAGTTTTTCATGTTTCTTGGTTGTCGGTTGACAGTTGTCGGTTGTCGGTTGCGTTTTGACTGGGAACTGAGAATCGAGAACTGACAACGGTTTATACTGTTACTAATTCTTGTTTTTCGGCGTAAGCCATTGCGGCATCGCGGACCCATTTCCCATTCTCCCACGCGTTTTTACGGGCGTCTATTCTGGCTTTATTGCATGGGCCGTGGCCTTTGACGACTTGCCAGAATTCATCCCAATCTAAGGCTCCGAAATCGTATCGTTTGGTTTCCTCGTTCCATTTTAGATTTGGATCTGGAATTGTAAGTCCGATTAGATTCGCTTGCGGAACGGTTTGATCCACAAACTGCTGGCGCAATTCGTCGTTGGTTTTGCGTTTGAGTTTCCATTTCATCGATTGCTCGGTGTGGACAGATTCTGCATCGGTTGGACCGAGCATCATCAGTGACGGCCACCACCAGCGGTTCAAAGCATCTTGCGCCATTGCTTTTTGTTCTGGTGATCCATTGGCTAAAGTCATCATGATTTCGAAACCTTGTCTTTGGTGGAAACTTTCTTCTTTGCAGACCCGCACCATCGCCCGGGCGTAAGGTCCGAATGAAGTTGTAGTTAATGGTACTTGATTGATGATTGCAGCGCCGTCAACGAGCCAGCCGATGGCGCCCATATCGGCCCAAGTTACGGTTGGATAATTGAAGATGCTAGAATATTTTGCTTCACCGGAATGCAGTTGTTCGTATAATTCCTCACGTGTTACACCAAGGGTTTCGCAAGCACTGTACAGATATAAACCGTGTCCGGCTTCATCCTGTACTTTTGCGAGCAAAGCCACTTTTCTTCGCAATGAAGGTGCCCGTGTAATCCAGTTTCCTTCAGGCAACATCCCGACGATTTCGGAATGCGCGTGTTGGGAAATCTGACGGATGTGCGTTTTGCGGTATTTCTCCGGCATCCAATCTTTGGGTTCGATTTTCTCATCGTTGGCGATGCGTTGGTCGAACTTCGCTTCTAATTCTTTAAGTTCTATTTCTGACATAACTCTTTTTTTAATCGTTACCTATATTATATCGTAATCTCTGCGCGCCTCCTGGCTCCATCGCTAAAACAGTCCACCGGACTGTTTCTTAACGCTCGGCCCTAAACGCCGAAATCGACGACTACTTTTTCTGATGTTGGTACGGCTTGGCAGCTTAACACCAAACCTTTATTGACTTCATTCTCATCTAAGGCGTAATTGACTTTCATCTCGACAGTACCTTCGATGACCTTGCATTTACAGGTGCTGCAGACGCCGCCCTTACAAGCGAATGGCAAATCGGCTCCTGCGGCCAAAGCGCCATCGAGGATATTATCGAAATCGTCATCCATAATGAAGTGGAATTCTTTCCCGCCATCGATGATCGTGACTTCGGTGCCTTCGACTTTCTTTTCCAAAACTTTATTGACGCGCTGCTTTTCGGCTTCCGAATTTCCGGTCGTGAACAATTCGAAGTGGATTTTATCTTTGGATAATCCGGCTGCTTCTAATTCGTCGCGCAACAGGAAAATCATTGCTTCGGGACCGCAGATGAAACATTCGTCAACGGTTGAAATATCAATAATGCTTGATGTTAAAACTTTTATTTTCTCTTTGGTGAAACGCCCATTGAGCAATTCGATGCTGCGGTGTTCTTTGGTTAGGAAATGGAAAATCTCGAAGCGGTCGAAATAGCGGTTTTTGAGCAATTCGATTTCCTCTTTAAAGATAATTGACTTTACAGAACGGTTCAGGTAAAACAGTTGGAATTTACTGTTCGGCTCTAATGCCAAATGCGTTTTGATGATCGACAATATTGGTGTGATGCCGCTTCCCGCCGCGAACATGATATAGTTTTTGGGTTTATCTGTATTGATGTCACGGAAAAATTTTCCGCTTGGCGTCATGATTTCGAGTGTGTCGCCTTTCTTTAATTGATCGTTGACGTAATTGGAGAACAAACCACCGGTCACTTTTTTAACGGCGACCTTCCATTGGTTTTCGGTTGGGCTGGAACACAACGAATACGAGCGGCGTTCTTCTTTACCATCGATGATGGCTTTCAGTGTCAGATGCTGCCCCTGATTGTATTGGAATTCCGATTTCAAATCTTCGGGTATGTCGAATGAAATGACCGAACAATCTTTGGTTTCCTTATATATATCGCCAACTTTGATGTTGTGGAATTTTGCCATATCAATTGCCATTAAACGAAACTAACAGTTGTTAGTTTACTATGCAAATTTAAACATTATTTCGGAATTGATGGCGATATGGTTTGAAAAATTGCAAACAGTTGTGGATTAGCGCCTTGAACCCTAGCCCCGATTACCTCACTGGTTAATAATTTCATCGGAGTTCGGTGAACTTCGCTTGAAGGGAAAATCCTTTTTTGACGCTCTTTAGCGGCTGAAAAGATTGGGATGATAGCGGGAAACAGCTCCTAAAAAATCAGCTAATTCCATTCAGTAAAACTTCAATCATATTCGACTTTAGAACCGCTGCATTTGGGCTTTTCTTTTTGCCATACCAAAGATAAAGTGTCCGTAATGTGGAAAGTGTGGAGAAAATAATGACTTCGACGTTTAGATTTTTAATTTCGTTGTTTGCGATGCCCTGCTTGATGATGCTGCGAAAATGCTCTTCATATTCTTCCCGCATTTTGATAAAATAAGTGAGTTCTGTGTCGGCAAGATGCATCCAGTCGTTGTTGAGGCACGCGAGCGCGTCGGAATTTCGCAGTGTAATATCGATGTGTAATTGAATGACTTTCTCTAATTTTTGGATCGTGGTTTCATTGGAATCGACAATTTGTAGTATCGTGCTTGTGAATTCCTCGGCGATTTCGATGATGATCAGAATCAGGATTTCCTGTTTTGATTTGATGTGGTTGTAGAGACTTGCGGCTTTGATGTTCATCGCTTGTGCAATATCGCGCATGGTGACTGCGCTATAGCCTTTCTGTTTGAAAAGCTGGGCAGCGATTGTCACGATTTCGGTTTTGCGGTCAAGTGGTTTCATTGTTTCAAATATAGATTTTTTTGGTGAACGCGAATTGCACATTAAAACATAGGGTTGAATCTACAAAAAAAACAAGCACTTTTAAAGTTATATGGCAGCCGATAACCTTAAGAAAATACATTGATTTTGGGATTTTAAAAAACTGTTAATCAAACGTGTTTGGTGCGCATTTACGGTTTGATTTCAGTAGTCAAATCGTTTTCCGAAATAATGTCTTTGCCTTCGTACCGCAGCTTCCATCCCATGGTGTTGGTCAGAATCAAGATTTTTGAAAGTTCGGAAATGAGTCGGTTCTGCGCGTTTGATTTCAGTGAAGATTTTTCTATTTTTTTCGCGAGATTGCGCCGTACTGAAGTATTGATTTTATTGTAATCATCACCTGTAAAAGCGTTGAATTTACTTTGGTCGACATCATAAAACTGGATGTTCGGGCTGATTTTTATTTCTTCTTTTGGAATGCTTACAATCGTAATCGTCTTGTTTTCATCATCGATATCGTACTGCATTTTGTGCAGATCATACGCAACGGTTACGTCGGCATTGACAATGATCAGCGCCTTCTTCTCAAAAGAAACCATGCCACCGAAATATTGGTCTTGGTCTTTATACGTCAGCACTTCAGCAAAATGCCCTTCAGTGACGACAAGTTTGCCGACGTTTAGAATTTGCTGTTGGATCAGATTGGTGTTATACGCTGTTGTCGAATTATCGCCTCTGAATTCGCAGTATCTAAACAGCAAAAACAAGATCAGTCCTGATGCAACGGCAATTCCGATTCTTTTGAGCATGTCTTTTTTTTATAAAAATAGAAAAATAATGCTACAAAAACCTAAATCAAATTATTGTTTTTAGCCTTTTGAATCGCCTCGAGCTTGTTGTGCACTTGCAATTTCGAGTAAATATTTTCAATGTGTTTGCGGATGGTTCCTACCGAGAGATACAGGTTCTCCGCAATGAGATGGTATTTTAGTCCTTTGCTGAGTTGTTCTAAAACTTCGATTTCTCGGGCTGTAAGTTGAATGTCTTCTTGGGTTGCGACATTTTCAAAATCGATTGGATTTCGGAATAACTTTAAGGTTTTCAATGCAATCGATGGTGTCATGGTTGCGCCGCCATTCAAAGTATCAATAATACCTTGCTGCAAATCTTTCGGATTGACTTCTTTGAGCAGATAACCATCAGCTCCGGCTTTAATCGATTTGAAGATATTTTCATCATTATCAAACACGGTCAGCATGATGATTTTGATTTGCGGGAATTTCTGTTTGATGTTGTAAGTCGCTTCGATACCGTTCATTTTCGGCATTTCAATATCCATCAAAATCAAATCGACCGCGTGGTTTTTCTCCAATTTCTCGATCATGTCTTCACCATTGACCGCCGTGAATTTGATCGTGAAATCATCAAAAAAAGATAGTTTTTCCTGAACTGTTTTGATTAGGAATGAATTGTCGTCGGCGATGGCTATTTTGATCATGCTATTTCGTGTAAATTTTTATTTTTAAGAATACCTACCGCTATCTTAAACAAAATTTAAAGATTCCCACAGAGAAAAAACAGTCTAATCTGTGGGAATTTCTAATACTTTTAGCAGTTGTCAAGATAAACAATTTATTGTAAAATGAGCAGTTCTTACATTTTTATAAACTTTGAACGAAAACGCTGGTCTTGATTTGTAATTTCAACAATATACAATCCTTTCGACAATGCTGAAACATCTAAAGCAATGTTATTTTGAGAAAGACTTTGCGTTTTGACAACTTGTCCTTGGATCGAAATTACTTTCACATACGCCGTATCGTCAAAATCATTCCTTTCAAAGTTGATAAAATCATGTGTTGGATTTGGAAAAATTTGAAAATCAGTTGCATTAAAATTTTGGTTAGCTAAACTTGCGCACAAAACATTTTGAGGCGAAGTGGCTTGTGCTCCGGAAAAATTATTTCCGATTTGACTGAAACCATTTGATCCGAAAGCAAATAAATTATTATTAGAATTTGTAGCTATTGCGTGAACATATCCCGCAGAAACGTTTGTCCAATTGTTAGAATTTGTGATTTGTGTTGGCGCCAATCTATCCGTTGTTGTTCCATCTCCAAGTTGACCGTTTGAGTTTAATCCCCAAACCCAAAGTGTTCCGTCTGATTTTAAGGCATAACTCGAGCTAAATCTTGTGCTAATTTTGGTCCAGTCATTATCCGTTCCGATTTGAATAGGCACAAGGCTATTTGTCGTATTTCCATTACCTAATTGGCCAGCGTTATTAATACCCCAAGCCCAAAGTGTTCCGTCTGATTTTAAGGCTAAGGTGTAATTTTGTCCGCCTTCAATGGCCGTCCAATTTGTATCTGTTCCAACTTGTATGGGTGCATTTTTGTTGATTGAAGTTCCATCGCCTAGTTGTCCGTTAGTATTCATTCCCCATGCCCAGAGTGTTCCATCTGTTTTGATTGCGAACGAACTTTTAAAACCCCCACTCAAAACACGCCAATTATTGTCTGTTCCAATCTGCGTTGGTGTATTTACTATAAATGATGTCCCGCCGTTACCAAGTTCTCCATCAAAATTTCTACCCCAAGTCCACAATGTTCCATTATTTTTAATAGCCATAGTATACAAATCACCAGCGAAAATCACATTCCAGTCTGTTGCAGATCCAATCTGCTGTGGTGTGCTTTTATTTACTCCAGTTCCATCACCCAATTCACTTAAGAAATTACTTCCCCAAGCCCAGAGCGTACCATCATTTTTTATAGCCATATTGTGTCCAGAACCAGCATCTACTTTCGTCCAATTTGTATCGGAACCAACCTGATAAGGAATGGATGTGCTCACTGTAGTACCATCGCCAATTTGTCCATAAAAATTCCAACCCCAGGTCCAGATTGTTCCATCATTTTTTATCGTAATGTTGTGATAACCTCCGGATGATGATTGGTCCCAGCATTGAGAATAAGAATTTGTGCAAAGTGCAACGAACAGTAAAAGTGTAATTTTTTTCATAATTTTTTTTACACAAATAACCGGCAACTTTGTGGTGAAAGAAATACGTAGAAAAGCGTATTTTATATTGGAATCAACAGCGAAATTGAAGTGCCTTTCCCGACTTCCGATTGCAAGGTGAAGATACCGCCGATGCTTTCGATACGCTTTTGCATATTGAGCAAACCATTGCCTTTGATACTTGTTTCGATGTCGAAACCTGTTCCGTTGTCGAGAATCTGAATCGACACCGAGTCGTCAATTTTTTTTACAATAATATCAATTTGGGTCGGATCAGCATACTTCAACGCGTTATTGATGGCTTCTTGCAAAGTCCTGTAGATGTTCATTCCGTAGATCGAACTCAACTGCAGTTGCTGCAGACTGTCATCGATATCGAACTGAAACGCAATGTTTTCTTTTGCCGTTTTTGCTTTTTCTATGAAATTAAGAATCCGTGCGCGCAAATCTTCGAACGCAATTTCATCAGCATTCATCGCCCAAATCGTATCGCGCAATTCTATAATCGTCGATTTTGTGAACTGGCTGATGCTTTGCAGTTTCGAGTCGAGTTTGGCATTTTCGATATTGAAAGCGTATTTAATATTGTCGACCGAAGAAATAATAAAAGTAAGTTGCGCGCCAATATTGTCATGTAAATCACGAGAGATCGTTAAGCGCTGTTCCTGCAATTGGTTTTGCGTTTCAATTTGTGCAATAGCAGATTTCAATTGGAATTCTTGCTCTTGTTGGCGGTTTTTTAGTTTTTGCTGACGGAAAATCAAATACCCAATTAGGGCGAAAAAAATGGCGCACAAACTTAGACCCAAAATCAGAAAACGTGCCTTTTTTGCTTCGATTTCTTTTTGTAGTAGCTCGTTTTTATTTTGAGCAAGCTGCTTTTCCTTTTTGTTGGTTTCGAATCTGACTTCAAGTTCGGCAATTTTCGAGTTCGTATCTTGATTAAGAAGGCTGTCTTTATACTGTACATATTTCTTGAAATGGTAAAGCGCTTCCTTTTCATTCTTCAAGGATTCGTAATTCTCTGAAAGCATTTTATAACTGTACTGAATCAGATTTGTATACCTATAGCGCGTTGCAAGCTCCAAACTTTTTTGATACCAGCCGATGGCTTGTTTGTATTGGTTTTGGCTGGAATACAAATCGCCGTAATAGGTGTAATTTTCCGCAAGGCCGAATTGATCTTGTAAACGCTGACGAATGTAGATCGCGCGATCGTATAACATTTTAGCTTCTGCAAATTGTTTTCGGATCACATGAATGCCTGCGATATTATTAAGACTATATGGTATGCCGATGCTGTCACGAATTTGCTCTTTAATGACCAAACCTTTGTCATAAAAATACAGCGCAGAATCATACTGCCGCTGCATTTCCTTCAGAACGCCGTAATTGTTGTAGATGCTCAAAAGCGGTTTCTGAAAGCGATTCTTTTCAGCGATCTTCTTTCCTTTTTGCATATAATACAACGCCTTTTCGATATTGCGCCGCTTCATTTGGTAGCCCAGCAATCCGTATGCATCGGCAAGTGGCTCTTGAGCATCGACTGATTCATACAAAGCAATGGCTTTCAGCGCGTACTGCAAACTCTCATCGTACTTCCCTTGGATGTAATAAACCAAACTTGCGTTATCGTAGCTTTTGGCTTCTCCTAAAACATAACCAATTTTATGTGCGACTTCGGCATTTTTCAAAAACACTTCTTCCAAGATCGCCGATTTTGCTACTTTCACATCATACGCCATATTGTTTAGAGCATCTATTTTTGGCTGCTGCTGTGCGTGAAGTTGCAGCATGAAAGCAAAAAAAACAACGTTGATAAGCTTCTTCATGACAGTACACAGTTTGTCGACTTTGATGTTCAAGGGCGTAATTGATTTATAAAGTTTCGTAATCGTCGGTAGGCCGCTAATCGGAGCTGTGTTCAAGAATATCATTTTAAAATTATTCGTGGCGATGTGATTCCGCACTTCATTTTTTGAGTAATTTTCAATGCTCTTTCAATTTTTTTGTCGCTTGATTTTACTTGAGCAACTAAATAAATGAGTCCGCGTTGGTTGGCAACTGTGAGGGAATGGAAAATACGATCTGCTTCCACATCGGTATTTAAAACTTCTTTCAATTCTTCGGGCATGTCAAACTGATATTGGGTGGTATCTATTGAAAATGTTACCGTAACTTTCGACCCTTCTTTAATATTGAGCTTCTTGCAAAGCGTCGATCCAATATTGACGAAATGTCCTCCAGCTTTTTTTGGCATTATCGCACAATGGAATTCGAGGTCCTGATTGAGTTTACCAATCGCTCTTTTGTTGCCATTTTCTGTGAGTGTTGCCACCATTTCGGCATCAAGTGTGATGTAGTGCATTCCGCTATCAAATTTTTGAAGAATAAATTCAGTATTCATATTGAGATCTTGACCACATAACAATTACTTATAACTAACATTCGTTTTACATTCTAAAAATAGTAAAAACAAAATAATAAAAACGCTGCGTTATCATTTTCTTTACTTCAGCAAATTGTGTTGCGCGAGCAAGTCGAACAAATCATAGTGCAGACTGAAAATCATATTGCCTAGTTTGGACTTGTGCGATTGGAGTGTGCTCTCGAGATCTTCAATGAGTTGAATGTTGCGATTTTGCTCAATTGTTTTGTGATTCAAATCAACTGCTATTTGCTCTAAAGCTCTCATTCGCTGTGAAAACAACTGCTGTTGATGTCCGATTTGTTTCAACAATAAAAAAATTACTGTCAAAAACAATAGCAGAAGCAGTAGCAACAATAGTATCATCTTTAAAGTCAATTTAATTCTTGTTAAAATAGGTATTCCTCGTCAACTGTAAAATTGATAATTTATTCAAAATAAAAAAATACGGCAAATGCCGTATTTTTCTCGAAAAAACCAAACTAAATTAAGGAACTACAGTAATATTGGTAAATGTTCCCATTACCGAGGTGATACCGCCCGAGGCAGCTCCTGTCGCCTGAAACGTACCCGATATTTTGCCAGAAGCGTTGGTCGTAATGGTAACATTCCCAGCGTCAGCTACAAACAGCGGACTTACTCCAACATAGGTAACGGCATTTGCTCCACCAATGGTGTAAGTTGCCAGAGTGCTATCGGTTAAATTAATTTCAAAAACTGTAGAACCGCCGGCATCACTGGCAATTAAAGTTTTAAATTGCGTTGAAAAAGTGGCTGCAGCTGCAGTTTTGACCGTTGTTCCGCCGTTCTCAGTCCATTGAAAACCATTGGTTGTCGGAGTTGGTGTTGCAGATGAATCGTCGTCGTCTTTGCTGCAAGAAGAAAAGGTTACGGTAATAAGAACTAAGGCAAGTACTAAAAATTTTGTTTTCATGTTTTCTAATTTGTTTTAATTTGATGACAAAGTTGATCCCTTTCTGCTTGGTAAGAAATACGCTGTTTGTCGTATTCTAAGGCTTCAGTAAATCTTGTTTAGAAATTTTTACGGTGTACAATTTCAATTTTCCATCGATCGATTTTGTGAAGTAAAGCTGTTCATGGCGTTCATCGTAAAACGGACTACCTTCAAAAGCGTCAGTATTGATCTTCCCTCCGAGATTAATAGGTTCTGACCAATTTTTCCACGAATCATCCAGACGGTAACTCACATAGATATCATAATTTCCAAAACTGCTGAACCCACAAGAACTGAATAGCAAAGTCTTATTGTCGGATAGCAATTGTGGCGTAATTTCATCATCAGCCGAATTGATTATTTTACCCATGCTTTGCAGCAAACCGTAACTGCCGTCGTCTTTTTGGGTCGCAAAATAAAAATCAGTTCCGCCCTGCGTAAAATCGGATTCGAGTGCCATGATGATTGTTTTCAAATCGGATGCTACAGTGGCATCGGCCGTTTCCCCGTAATTGGCGTAGGCTGCAATTTTAATCGGTTCCCCGGGTTCGAAAGTGCCATTGGCTGTTGCTTTGTAAAGTTGAAATCCGGTTTCACCCGTTGCGGTCTTGTAAGGGTTTCCGCCTTTAAGCAAATAGGTTGGTGAAGCATATTCGACAAAATTATAATGTTCGTTCTGACTCAAGGCAGCATCGAATCGCGGTGCCGACCAATTGCCATCAGGATTTCGATTTGCGCAATAGATTTGATCTTTCTGTCCGTCATTGCTCGTAAAAAATAATCGCTTCCCGTCTTCGGCAATCTCAATCGCAGAGATATCGGTATCGATCATTGTCAGCTCAAGCGGTTTTGGCAATAGTTCGAAAGTGCCGCCCGTGTTGATTTGCGCCATCAAGGGTTGATCGCTGTCGGAGATTCCAATGGCATCAACTTGCTTTAGACCGGGCAGCAATGCAAAATTGAATTCAATCCGAACTGCTACGACATTACCAACGGTTTGGTCTAAAATAGCGTGCTCGATGCCTGGATTGATTACGTCAGGTGCGCCTTCAATTTTTCGCCTTTTGCGGCGGTAATAATAACTGCGGTCTATTGGAATCGATGCGGCGAACGTTGGTGTTTTCCAATTGGTTTTGCGCGACCAGACCGTTTCAAATTTTCCTGACCCGGTATCAACACCGATTCTTGCGACACAGCCCGCATTGAGGTTTTCAAATATAGCGATTTGCTTCACAGACTGTGGCTTTTCAAAACCTACGACAAGTGTTTCCGAGCCTTTAAGCGCTGTCTTGGGCGCCCACGCATTCGGTGAATTACCCGCTTGTGGAAAGGCATCGGGTTTTCCGAGTACCCTTTTGATGCCGTATTGTTTGCCGCCAAGATCAGAAGTGTATTTGATGAGCTTGCTCGCCCATTGAACTTGCTGTGCGCTGGCTGCCATTGAAAACAGCCAAACGATAAGTATGTATTTTTTCATTTTGATGTATTAAATGTTCGGGGTGAAACTAAATTTCCGTTTGATGCAGGGTGCGTGAGGGATTACTTCACTAACTTTTGTCTACTATCGGTGTTCATTGAACGCTACGCATTTGCAGCAATTGTCTGAGCTCTTTTTGCGCTGGGGTTCAGCGCGAAAAAGCGAGTGCATTTGAGATGAAGAAGAGCAAGTCCAGTGGGCTTGAGGTATTTAGTAATGCAATTTTGAAGTCAATAAGTAGTTGTTCATCCGGATTTGCGTGAGGGATGGGAGCAAAGTACCGCGTACTGCGGACAGCCCGACCCTTGTGGTCACGCCCACCCGAGGCAAAGCCGAACTGTACGAAGTAAAAATAATGCCTTCCCAATATAAAAAAAGGCTGTGAAATTGCTTCCACAGCCCGAAACAAATAAACGTTCAACCTATTTAATTGTTTACTTTTATCTTCTCTACTTTTCTTCCTTTGAAGGCGTAGATATATTCTCCATCGCTAGTAATATCGATACCATTTCCGTATTTTGGACTACCGCCTTTTCCTTTAGATTGCACAGAACCTTTGGTTTCGCCGTTGGTCATATCGATACCGTAGATGATATTTTTGCTGTTTCTTTGATCTCTCAAGAAGTAATTATCGCCGATATGGTAGAAATGATCCACACCTTTAATTTTATCAGAAGCATAGGCACGCGTTCCATCTTTTTTGAAGTAAGCCGCCAATCCTTTTTCAGAAAGGACGATTACTTTATCGTTAAAATCGATCACGTCTTTTGCTTTTCCTACTTTGGCATCGTTGTGTTTTACATCGAACAATTGTTTTCCTGTTGGAATATCATAGCTGTAAAATTCATCTCCATCTCCAACAAAAACAGTTTTGTCACCATCTAAAACAAAATCGGTAATTCTTTTGTCGAAACGCTCTGAACGCCA
>JANPJB010000139.1:0-7707 GCA_031425295.1 Flavobacterium sp.
CATATCCACAAAACTGAATCCGCCCGATTCCGAATGTGCCGCAGCGGTAAGTTGCAACATGTTGCATAATTCAGTGTAACGCAAATCGCCATTTGGGGAACATTGCATAAAATTGACTTCCCATTCTTGGGTGTGTATCGATTGAAAATCGGATGCTATTGGCATAAAGTATTTTTAAACACGTATGGTACGAATTTACACGAATTTAATTTTGCTTTAATTTGAAATTCGTGATTATTCTTGCAATCCGTGTTATCTTTTCTTAGTTTCTATGTATTGAATAATCTCTTTTGTATCAGTTTTAAAATCAAACCATTGCGTATATTCTTTCCGCTTGAACCAAGTCATTTGGCGTTTGGCAAACCGACGCGTGTTTTTCTTGATCTCTTCGATCGCTTCTGACAATGAAGTTTTATGGTCAAAGTAATCAAATAACTCACGATAACCAACAGTTTGCAAAGCATTCAAATCTTTGTTTGGCAATAATGTTTTCGCTTCTTCAAGCAATCCGGCAGCCATCATCAGATCGACGCGCCTATTGATACGATCATATAAAACACTTCTTTCAGCTTCTAAACCAATCACAATAGGCGTGAAGCTGCGTTCGTTTTCTTTACGGTTTAAAAATGAAGAATAAGGCATTCCGGTTCCCAAACACACTTCCACAAAACGCATCATTCTTTGTGGATTCTGAAACGTCTGCGGATTTTCAATGCTCAGTTTTTCATAGTATGCGAAATCAAGTTGTTGCAATTGCTGTTGTAAGTATTCCATTCCGTTTTGCTCATAGTGTTCTGTAACAGTTTTCCGAACGGCAAATGGAATTTCAGGGAAATCATCAAAACCTTTCAAAACAGCATCAACATACAAACCCGAACCGCCGACTAAAATGGCAAACTCATTATGAGCAAACAAATCGTCGAGTTTAGCAATCGCTTCTTTTTCGAAATCACCGACCGTGTACCTTTTAAATATCGATTGGTTGTGTATGAAATGATGTGGCGCTGCTGCAAGTTCATCCGCAGTCGGAACCGCAGTACCAATACTCATTTCCTGATAAAACTGTCGGCTGTCGCATGAAACAATCTCGCAACCAAAATGCTGCGCCAACTGAATGCTCAGTGCAGTTTTTCCGATGGCTGTCGGACCGACAATGGTAATCAGATGTTTCATTTAATTGTGGTTGTATGTTTACAAATTGCCCTAGCCCTGATAGCAGTGGAAAGCCAGCAACGCAGTGAGGACTTGCAACGCATTGCTTCGCCAATTCGCCAAGGCTCGGGTGCAGGAGTAGCTTCTAAAAATAAAGCAACTTCAAACTTTTGCTCCTGCGAATCTGACTTTGTATAATCGTCCTTGTATCGCGGTTGCTCGGCATTGTGACGAGTATGTTTTTGAGAATATCGATGTTTCGAATTTGGTAATTCAAATCGTAAAAGGCGTAACCTTTATAAACACCATTTTCAATAAGCACCGCAGAGCGCTCATTGATCGTTCGCCCGCGGTCGGTCAGCACAATCGTCTTATTGTCGAACATATTCTTATCGATGAATTCCTGCACGCGCAGATTGTATTCTTCCGACGAAACCTTGCCAATACAAGCACCATCACATTCTTTAATCGTATATTGAAAACAGTTGGTTTGGGTTTCATAAATACCATTGAGCTTTTGGCACAAACGGTACGATGCTGAAATTCTGTATAGCGCATTCTTGCCTTCTTGAAACGTGGTGAAAGATGTGATTTCTCTTTTACGACCGTCGGCTTTTTGGAGCTTTAAGTTGATATAACCGTCGGCATCTTTCTCATCGTACAACGCCCATGGAAAAATGCTTTTGCGCTGTGCGCGGTTGTAAACGGGTTGGTTGACTTTTACTTCTTGACTTTCTTTTAAGAGTGCTATGAGTTCACTTCCCGTTTCATCAAAAGTCACCGTAAGAACTTCAAGTTGTATTTTTTTACATTTATTTGTTGTTCCTGTAAAATGCTGATTTACACGCTTCTTGATATTCTTACTTTTACCAATATACATGATTGAGCCATCCTCGCGGTGCATATAATATACGCCGGTTTTAGAAGGCAGGCTATCAACGATATCGAGCAATTTTGGCGCGATGCCTTTGATAACTTCCGATTGGATCAGGTCTTTGACAATCACTTTTTCGAGATCTTTATCGAGGAGCATTTTAAACAATTTTACCGTTGCCATCGCATCGCCACTCGCACGATGTCGGTCCGCCATGGGAATGCCTAGCGCGCGAACGAGTTTTCCTAAGCTGTAGGACGTTTGCTCCGGAATCAACACTTTCGCAAGTTCAACGGTGCAGAGTGTTTTGCACTCAAAATCGTAACCTAAACGTTTGAACTCGGTGCGTAGAATGCGATAGTCAAATGAAGCGTTGTGGGCTACAATGATGCAATCCTTCGTGATTTCGATGATGCGTTTGGCAACTTCAAAAAACTTCGGAGCCGAACGCAGCATGGCGTTGTTGATTCCGGTGAGTTTGACTACAAAAGGCTGTATTGGGATTTCAGGATTGACCAAACTGATGAATTGGTCTACGACTTCGTGTCCGTCAAATTTGTAGATAGCAATCTCGGTAATGCCTTCTTCATTATATTGTCCTCCGGTAGTTTCTATGTCGAGTATTGCGTACAAATTAAGTATTCGGTGTTCAGTGGGTTAGTGTTCAGTATTGTCTTCTCTAGCGTAGTCGAGGCGCTATTATCTTGTTCCAAAGATACTACTTCCGATCCGAACCATCGTACTGCCACATTCGATTGCGAGTTGATAATCCCCAGACATGCCCATCGAAAGGGTACGGAATGATGAATTTTGAGTCTTGAATGTGTCGAAAATCGATTTCAAATGTTCGAATTCTTTTTTGATTTGGGATTGGTCTTCGGTGAATGTTGCCATGCCCATCAGTCCGGTTATGTTGACATTGTTGAGATTTTTGTATGTTTCGGATTGCAGTAATTCGGTAAGTTCGGCTTCATTCAATCCGAATTTTGTTTCTTCCTCGGCGATATGCATTTGCAATAGGCAGTCGATTATGCGATTATATTTTAACGCTTGCTTGTTGATTTCTTCTAGCAATTTCAAACTGTCGACACCGTGAATCAGAGAAACATAGGGCGCCATCAACTTCACTTTATTGGTCTGCACATGCCCGATCATATGCCAAGCAATATCTTTGGGCATTTGTTCGTATTTGTCGGTCATTTCCTGAATTTTGTTTTCGCCGAAAATGCGCTGCCCGGCAGCATAAGCCTGCATCAAATCAGCTACGGGTTTGGTTTTGGAAACCGCGACCAAAGTCACTTGTGAAGGCAACGATTGTTTTATTTGTGTAAGATTATTTTGTATCGACATTGGCTTTTGGGGTTCTTGAAACTTTTCAAATTACAATTCATAAATTACCAAACCACTTCTAAACTTGGGTTCGATGTACGTACTTTTCGGCGGCATGATTAAATTGTTATCGGCCAGCGCTTTGATTTCATGAATGTCGGAAGGGTACAAAATAAAGCCCACTTCAAATTCCTCATCATCAATCTTTTGTTTTATATCGAGAATCGATTGCTTCCCGGAAATATATTCAATACGCTCGTCATTGCGTAAATCGGTAATATTCAAAATCGGCAGCAGCACTTTGTCATACAGAATTTGCGTATCCAAAGCGTCTAATATCGTATCAAAACGATCGGATTTCAAAGACAGACTATAAAACTGATGGTTCAGATACATGCCAAATTGGTGTTTCTGGTTGGGTTTAAATGGCAGTTCCTCATAGCTTTTGATGATGAAATTTTCTGCCAATTTCTTGATGAAGATTTCATGCGACAAACCGTTTAAATCTTTAATGAGCCTGTTGAATTCATAGATTTTGACGTTGTGCTCCGAAATCAAATAACTCAACAAGTAGTCTTTCGCTTTATTGCTCGGATCGTCATTCTCTTCAGACAACAATCGTGCTGCTTCACAACGATGATGCCCGTCGGCAATGTAAAGATGCGCTGTCTTTTTGAAAATGTTCTGCAGCCAATTGATTTCCAACTGGTCATCAATCTTCCAAAGGTAATGCGTTTCTTTTTTCGTTGTCGAAAACTCGAAGTCGGCCAACTTCTGCGTGCAATTAAAAATCCAATTTTCGATGGTTTTGTTGTCGGGATATGACATTAATACAGGTTCAGTATTGAACTCCGAGTATTTCATATATTCTTTCAGCAATCGAACGCGAAACGCGATCGTGTCTTCGTGTTTTCGAATCGTATTGTTGCAGTATTCTGCAACGGAAGTGCCGACAATGATGCCCGTGAAAGACTCGGTATTGGTAATGATTTTGTGAATGTAGATCGCTGGTTTGTGGTCTTTAACTAAGATGACTTCATTTTTGAAATCCTGATATTTCTGATGCACTTGCCGGTATCTTTTTTCATAAGCAATCGACTGTTGGTTTACGAAAGCCGGTTTAATGACGTGCAAAAACGATAATGGATTGAAGTCCAATTGCGCCGCCAATTCCGCATTCACATATTCATCATAGGAGCGACAAGTCACGAGACACACTTTATCGCGTGTTGGTCGAACGGCTTGAAAAGGAATTATTGTTGCCATTTTTTTAATTGATAATTGACAGTTGATAATTGATAATTTAAAAAAGTGATTATCAATTATTCATCTTTAATGTTTTACAAACATTTTCGAAACTTTCTCCGCTTTTTTGCTTTCGCTGTAATCATAGAAACCTTCGCCGGATTTTACGCCCATTTTGCCGGCGCGCACCATATTCACCAATAATGGGCAAGGGGCATATTTTGGGTTTTTAAAACCGTCGGACATTACATTCAAGATCGCGAGACAAACATCCAAGCCAATGAAATCAGCCAATTGCAAGGGTCCCATCGGATGCGCCATGCCTAGTTTCATCACGGTATCAATTTCATAAACACCGGCAACGCCATTGTATAAGGTTTCAATCGATTCATTAATCATTGGCATCAAAATTCTGTTGGCGACAAAACCAGGATAATCATTGACTTCTACCGGAACTTTTCCTAAAGCAACAGACAATTTCATGATGGCTTTTGTGACTTCGTTCGAGGTGTTGTAACCGCGGATGATTTCAACGAGTTTCATAATCGGCACCGGATTCATAAAATGCATGCCGATGACGCGTTCCGGATGCGTGACCACAGCACCGATTTGTGTTATCGAAATCGAAGAAGTGTTCGTCGCAAGAATCGTATTGTGGGCACAAGCCTCGTTAAGCTGCCTGAAGATATTGAGCTTCAAATCGACATTTTCCGTTGCCGCTTCTACCACCAGATCAACGCCAACTACGCCGTCTTTAATGTCTGTGTACGTGATGATATTACCTATTGTATTGAGTTTGTCAGCTTCAGTTATCGTTCCTTTAGCGACCATTCTGTCGAGATTTCCGGCGATCGTTGCCATGCCTTTGTCTAAAGATTTTTCAGAAACATCGATAAGTTTTACGGTAAATCCGCTTTGTGCAAAGGTGTGTGCAATTCCGTTGCCCATGGTTCCGGCTCCGATTACGGCTATGTTTTTCATATTATATTGTTGGATTAAAATTAAAAAAATGATCTAATTCTTCTTTGATTACTTCATATTCATTTTCGTTGATGTATTTGTTAGTGTAAAGCCAAATAAATCTTTCAAACTGCACATTGTAAGGTAATACCGGGTCGATCAAAAAATATTTTTTTCTAAAAAATTCAGTTTGACTTTGGTAAACTAATTTTATGAAAGCATCGACTTCCGCAGCATTTTTTTTGGTATAGATGAAATAGAATATTTTTGATGAACCAATGTGTTTCTCTTCGTAAACTTCTGTAACGTTTTTAATCAGCAGCACAAATGGGAGTGCAGTCAACAGACAAAGCATTTGAATGGCGGGCTGTGGCGCATGGTTCGACATGGCAACAATCACCAGTACTAAAAAAACATTGACAAGAATCGAAATGAGCAGGCCGTTGGTTACTTTATCGACGCCGCCATTTTCAATGTGCCAGCTATTTTTTATATCGTCTAACGGAATTGAATATTTTAGTTTGTGTTTTGCGGTATTTAAATCAATGCGGATCTCATCGTCTAAAATCTCAAAAAATTGCTTTTGGTTTTTAAATTTTATCTTTAGTTTCTTTTCCATTAATACACCTAATTTTTGAAACAATCGATGATCCGATAAGCCACGCGAAGTGCTTCCGTTCCTTGTTCTAAAGTGACAATTGGCGTTGTATTGTTATTGATCGCATCGGCAAAAGTGTCAAGTTCATCCAGAATCGCATTGTTGGGCGCTACATCAGGATTTGCAAAATAAATCTGCTTTTTAGCACCTTCTGCATTTTGCAAGATCATATCGAAATCGCCCGGCGTTTCAGGTGCGTCTTTCATTCTTACAACTTCACAAATCTTATCAAGGAAATCAACAGAAATGTAGGCGTCCTTTTGAAAGAACCTTGACTTCCGCATGTTTTTCATTGAAATTCTGCTCGACGTTAAATTGGCAACGCAGCCATTCTCAAATTCAATCCTAGCATTCGCAATATCGGGCGTGTCTGAAATGATCGAAACGCCACTCGCATGGATGTTCTTTACTTTGGAATTGACGACGCTGAGTATTGCATCAATATCGTGGATCATCAAATCGAGAACCACAGGAACATCAGTCCCGCGCGGATTGAATTCTGCGAGACGGTGCGTTTCGATGAACATAGGGTTTTCGATCATGTCTTTGGTAGCGATGAACGCTGGATTGAATCGTTCAACATGCCCGACTTGTCCTTTGACTTGATATTCATTTGCCAATGCGATAATTTCTTCGGCTTCGGCAACCGTGTTTGAAATGGGTTTTTCAATGAAGACGTGCTTGCCAGATTTAATGGCGACTTTAGCACATTTGTAATGCGAAAGCGTTGGCGTAACAATATCGATGACATCAACTGCGTGGATTAAGGTGGCAATCGTATTGAATTGTCTGTAACCGAACTCTTCCGCTATTTTTTTTCCGTTCTCGAGATTTTCGTCGTAGAAGCCTACGAGTTCATATTTTTCGGATTGTTGTAGTAATTTCAAATGAATTTTTCCGAGGTGACCGGCACCTAAAACACCGACTTTTAGCATAAAATGTATTTTAAACAAAAATAGAAATTAATTCGCTTTCTGCAATCTAATATTTAAGGCATTCAAAACTTATATTTCAGTCTTTAAAATCATAATTACTTTCTTATTTTTACCAAAAAATTACCCCATATTTTGAAAGACACATCGAAACATCAAGGTCTCCGTAATCAATTGGCGGCATTGTTGAAAGAAAAAGGGATCACTGACAATCACGTTTTGGATGCCATCAAGAAAATCCCAAGACATCTGTTCCTGAACTCGAGTTTTGAAGATTACGCCTACCAAGACAAAGCATTTCCAATTGGAGCAGGACAAACCATTTCGCAACCTTACACGGTGGCATTTCAGAGTCAACTCCTAGAAGTTAAAAAAGACCATAAAATTCTAGAAATCGGAACCGGTTCAGGTTATCAAACCGCGGTTTTGTGCGCCATGGGCGCGAAGGTGTACAGTGTGGAAAGACAAAATGAATTGTTCAAACAAACCTCAGTATTGTTGCCCAAACTAGGGATTCGACCGAAGCATCTTTCTTTTGGTGATGGTTACAAAGGTTT
>JANPJB010000140.1:0-37738 GCA_031425295.1 Flavobacterium sp.
TACCTTCACAATTACAATGAACTCATCGCTAAACTCGTTACATTAGATCAAGCGGGTCAGAATGTAATCTTGATTGGCGTGACTTACGCTTTGCTTGATTTGATTGAAAAGCAATCCTTCCAATTAAACCATACCATCATCATGGAAACCGGCGGTATGAAAGGCAAACGCAAGGAACTCATCCGCGAGGATTTACACGAGCAATTGTGTGACGGCTTCGGTGTTGCGGCCATCCATTCCGAATACGGCATGACCGAATTGTTATCGCAGGCGTATTCTTTAGGAGCTGGTGTCTTTGAATGTCCACCGTGGATGCAGGTTTTAATTCGCGATACCGAAGATGCTTTACGTTATGTCGACTCCGGAAAAACCGGCGGTATCAACGTCATTGATCTTGCGAACTTCAATTCGTGCGCCTTCATCGCCACACAAGATCTCGGCAAAAAAAATCCCAACACCACTTTCGAAGTATTGGGACGTTTTGATAATAGTGATATTCGCGGCTGTAATTTAATGGTTCTCGGTTGACATTGAAGCCATCCGTCACATTCTTAATTTAAACCACGCGCAATACGAAATAATTTTTCTTTCCACGCTGCAACAATATAAACTGATTATTGATCAGATCGTTCGTCGAAAATGTAAAACCTTCGGCGACTTTCTCTTTATTGACCGCTATTGAATTTTCCGTCAACGCGCGTCTGGCTTCTCCATTGGATTTTAAGAATCCCGTCTTTTCATTCAATACCGTCACGATGTCGATGCCGTTTTCAATATCTGATATTGAAATTTCAGCCTGCGGCACGCCTTCAAAAACTTCCAAAAAAGTGGTAGCATCGAGCTGTTTCAAATCTTCTGATGTCGCATTTCCGAACAAAATGTCTGACGCCTGAATCGCTTTTTCCAAAGCTACTGCCGAATGCACAAACGTCGTCACTTCTTCGGCTAATCTGCGTTGCAACACTCTTAAATGTGGAGCTGCATGATGCTCTTCGATTAATGCATTGATTGTACTTTCCTCCAAAAATGTAAATATCTTAATATATTTCTCAGCATCAATATCCGTCGTGTTAAGCCAGAATTGGTAAAATTTATACACTGAAGTTTTATCGGCATCGAGCCAGATATTACCGCCTTCCGATTTCCCGAACTTCGAACCGTCGGCTTTCGTGATCAGCGGACAGGTCATCGCAAAAGCTTTTGCCCCTTCTGGATTCATGCGGCGCACGAGTTCGGTTCCTGTCGTAATATTGCCCCATTGGTCGCTGCCACCCATTTGAAGCATACAATTATAATGCTTGTGCAAGTGGTAAAAATCATACCCTTGAATGAGTTGGTAGGTAAACTCCGTAAACGACATGCCTTCACCTTCGCTCGACAATCTTTTCTTCACGGAATCTTTGGCCATCATGTAATTAACCGTAATGCGTTTACCAACTTCACGCGCAAAATCGATAAAAGTAAACGACTTCATCCAGTCATAATTATTAACAAGGATTGCGGCATTCTCGGCCGTCGCATTGAAATCCAAGAAGCGCGATAATACCCGTTTGATGCCTTCAACATTATGGTTTAATGTGGCCTCATCCAGCAAATTTCGCTCATCGGATTTCCCCGACGGATCGCCAATCATACCGGTAGCACCGCCCACCAATGCAATCGGTTTATGACCGCATTTTGCAACATGAACCAACAGAATAATCGGAACCAGATTTCCAATGTGCAGCGAATCACTCGTTGGGTCGAAACCTACATAAGTGGTCGTCATTTCCTTGAGCAACTGCTCTTCCGTGCCGGGCATTACATCGTGAACCATTCCACGCCATTGCAATTCCGCTATTAAATTTTTCATTTCATACGATTTACTTCGTCAGTTCGGGCACTATGCCCTCGGGTTGGGCAAAGATAAAATTTAAAGTGGAATCGTTGATTTGTAGCATCGTTTAATCGAAAAAAAATCCCAAAATGCGCAAACGATTAAACGATTACACGATTAAACACTATTTTTGTTTCATGATATTAGTCACGGGCGCAACAGGTATGGTCGGGTCGCATTTACTGCTACAATTGTTGGAAGACAATCAGCAAGTGCGTGCCTTATATCGTGACACTTCAGGCATTGAAAAAACAAAGGCGTTGTTTCACAGCCGCAACAAAACGCATTTATTAGACACTGTCGAATGGATTCAAGCGGACATTACTGATGTTCCTTCTTTGGAAAATGTGTTCGCAAACATCGCGTATGTTTACCACTGTGCTGCTTTTATTTCCTTCGACCCGAACGATGAAAAAAAATTGCGTAAAATCAATATTGAAGGCACCGCGAACATCGTCAATTTCTGTTTGGATTTTAAAATAAAAAAGCTCTGTCACGTAAGTTCCACCTCGGCTTTAGGCGATTTGAAAGAATTTGAAAGTACGATTACGGAAGATACCGAATGGAATCCAGAAGTAGCACACAGCGATTATGCGATCTCAAAATATGGTGCTGAAATGGAAGTTTGGCGCGCACAGCAAGAGGGCTTAACTGTAACCGTCGTAAATCCCGGCGTGATTCTAGGTGCCGGTTTTTGGGATTCCGGCAGCGGATTGTTGTTTGCAAAAATCGCAAACGGACTTTACTTTTTCACCAAAGGATCCACAGGCTTTGTATCTGTAACTGATGTGGTCAAAGCAATGATTGTAAGCATGAAGCATCCCTCGAATGGCACACGGTTTATTGTAGTCGCTGAGAATATTTCATTCGAAAAAATAGGAAAAGATATCGCTGAGGCTTTGGTTGCAAAAGCACCGAGTTTATGCGCAAAACCATGGATGACTGAAGTTTACTGGAGATTCGACTGGCTGATGGCTGCAGTGTTGCGAAGAAAAAGGGTTATGAGTCAATCCTTAGCGCGTTCGCTGCACCAAACACATCAATATTCAAATCACAAAATAAAGTCAGAATTGGATTTTGAATTTCAGAAAATTGACGATAGCATTCAAGAGATCGCCAAACAATACGCACCGAAAAACTAATTTACTGCACTTCTCCAACTTCTGAGGCCTTCTTCTTTAATGGTGCTTTACCAGAAGCAGATTGTGTCGGATCAGCTGCTTTTTTTTCTTCTTCTATGCGCTCGCCAACCTTGTCATACATTTTTTTATACTGTTCGATTTGAGAAACATAGTAGCGGTTGCTTTCGGTAAATTGCAGGCTGTCAATCTTATATTTTTTAAAAATATACTCTTTTGGATTTATCGATTGGCTTTGAGGCGCATAAGAATTTTGTGCTTTGATCGCATCGATGATGGCCAAGTCATATAGAATTTCCACCATGGTATCTTCATCAATCAGACGGTCGGGTTTTGCTACCGCATCACGATTACAAGCGGTCAAAAACAGCAACAAGTTGATTATAAAAAATGTATTTTTCATGACGAAAGTTGTTATTGATCAGCGGTCAAACAAAAGGCGTTTTCCACAACGGATGTCTTTTACTTTGAAATTATGGTACGCCAATTTTCCGTTGACAAAAGTATGGGTAATTCTTGATTTAAAAGTAAATCCTTCAAAAGGCGACCAACCACATTTGTATAGTATGTTTTCCTTTTTTACGCTCCAAGGCAAACCTGTGTTGACGATCGCTAAATCTGCAAAATAGCCTTTTTTAATGAATCCACGTTTCTCAATCTTAAAAAGAATCGCCGGATTGTGCGCTGCTTTTTCTACAATTTTTTCAATCGAAATTTTACCTTGATGGTGCGCTTCAAATAGTGCTACCAAGGCATGCTGTACCAAAGGGCCACCGGAAGGCGCTTTCAGATATGGTTGTTTTTTCTCGGCTAAAGTGTGTGGCGCGTGGTCTGTTGCAATCACATCAATGCGATCATCCAGCAAGGCTTCCCACAATGCGCTTCGGTCTTTTTCGGTTTTCACGGCTGGATTCCATTTGATTAAATTGCCTTTGGTGGCATAATCTTCATTCGTAAACCACAAATGATGGATGCAGACTTCTGCGGTGATTTTCTTGTCTTGAAGCGGAATTTTATTGGTAAACAATTCCATTTCTTTAGCGGTCGACAAATGAAAAACATGTAGGCGCGCTCCTGTTTTCTTCGCCAGCGCTATTACTTTCGAAGACGACAAATAACACGCTTCTTCACTTCGGATTAAATGATGTGCGGTTACGGGAACATCATCGCCATACTTGGCCGTATATTCCTCTAGATTGTTTTTTATGGTTTGCTCATCCTCACAGTGTACCGCAATAAGCATTGGTGTTGAAGAGAATATTTTTTCGAGAACCGAGTCGTTGTCAACCAACATATCGCCGGTTGAGGATCCTAAAAAAATCTTGATTCCTGCTACATTTCTTGGGTTTGTTTTGAGAACTTCTTCGAGATTGTCATTCGTGACGCCCATCATAAACGAATAATTGGCGTAGGAATGCTGTGCCGCGATTTCATATTTCTCTTCCAAAATTTGTTGCGTTACAGCGTTCGGAATTGTATTGGGCTGTTCGATGAAAGAGGTAATGCCGCCTGCAACTGCCGCTCTCGATTCGGAAGCGATATCGCCTTTGTGCGTTAGTCCAGGCTCACGAAAATGCACCTGATCGTCAATCATACCCGGAATAAGATAATTTCCTTCCGCATCGATTATGGTGGTTTTGTTCGACTTCACGCTGATGCTCTCGGCGATGTCGACAATATATTCGTCTTCAATTAAAACATCGCCTTCAAAGACTTCTCCTTCGTTGACTATTTTGGCATTTTTAATTAAAATCTTGTTCATTATAATTGATTGAATAATTTTCTAATTCGTAATGATATTACGCCGAAAACGGCTTCTTTAATAATGGCGTTGCTCATCTTCGATTGTCCTTTCGTGCGGTCCGTAAAAATGATCGGCACTTCAACGATGCGAAACTTGTGCGTGTAAGCGCGGTATTTCATTTCTATCTGGAACGCGTAGCCGATAAATTTGATCTTATCGATGTTGATCTGCTCTAAAACCTGCCGCTTGTAGCAGATGAATCCGGCGGTCGCATCGTGAATTTTCATTCCTGTAATCAACTTCACATATACCGATGCGAAATACGACATCAAAACACGGCTCAACGGCCAATTGACAACATTGACGCCAGTCACATAACGTGAACCAATCGCTACGTCAGCTTCGCCTAAATGACAAGCATTGTAGAGTTTTTCGAGATCGGTCGGATTGTGCGAAAAATCAGCATCCATCTCAAAGATGTAGGAATAATGTCTCGCCAAAGCCCAATGAAATCCGTGTACGTAAGCCGTTCCTAATCCTGATTTTTTACTTCGCTTTTCAAGATGCAACCGATTGTTGAATTCACTTTGCAGTGCAATCACTTTATCGGCCGTATGATCCGGCGAATTGTCATCAACGATTAAAACGTCAAATGCTTTGTGCAACGAAAAAACTGTTCTTACAATAGTCTCGATGTTTTCAATTTCGTTAAAAGTGGGGATGATTACAATTCCATCATTCATGGCAAACGTACAATTATGCAACAAAAATAAACCTTTTATGGGAGTTGCTTATTAAGAAAATGATAATAAGTGACGATTGTTAAAAAGTCGCGTCTGAATTTGGGTTGACTCCAAAAAGCAATAACAAAAGTCGATTTACCATTAATTTTACTAATTTTGCGGCATGATGGAAACCATTTTGCAACCACGAACTATAGGCGCCGGCGATTGGGCGACCATCATATTTGTCTTAATGTTTGTGATAATCGCTGTCGTCAAAACGGTTTTTGAAAGTCGGTTTCACGATTTCATGAAATTGATCGTTTCCGATAAATACATCAAAATGTACCGTGATTCGATTTATCTGATGAGTGGGTTTACGATTTTTCTTTTTTTGGTTCAATTGATTTCACTCGCCTTTTTCATTCAGCTAATACTGCATCATTTCTTTCATACTTCTAAAACTGACGGAATTCTTTTTATTCAGATTACTACGTTTTTAAGTGTATTCGTACTTTCGAAATTCCTGATTGAAAAGATTATTGCGACTTCTTTTAACATCGAAGAATTCACCGACCAATACAATTTGCAGAAAGTCAGCTATAGAACGTATGTTGGATTACTACTTCTACCTATAGATACAATTCTGTTTTACAATTCAAATTTGCCGAATTTATTAATTTATACATTGATCGTTGCGGTATTGCTAACAAATCTGTTAACTTATATTCTTTCTTTAAAGAACTATCAAAATTTGCTAATTGGGAAGTTGTTTTATTTTATTTTATATCTTTGCGCTCTTGAAATAGCGCCCTATTATTTCATCTGTTATTGGTTTACAAAAAGTTAGCATATTTAGAAAATGTCAAATATGAAAGTGAAAACAATTTTGGTATCGCAGCCAGAGCCTAAAGTAGAAAATTCTCCTTACTTTGATCTGCAGCAAAAGCATAAGGTAAAAGTTGATTTCAGACCTTTTATACACGTTGAGGGCGTAAATGCAAAAGACGTTCGCCTTCAAAAAATCGACCTTAACAACTATTCCGCCATCATCCTAACGAGCAAAAATTCGGTGGATCACTTTTTTAGAGTGGCTGAAGAAATGCGCTATAAAGTTCCTGAAGGATTGAAATATTTTTGTCAATCAGAAGCGATTGCCTTCTACCTTCAAAAGTATGTCGTTTATAGAAAGCGGAAGATTTATGTAGGTCAAAAAGATTTTGCCGATTTATCACCATTGATTAAAAAATACAAAGACGAAAAATTCCTGCTGCCGGCTTCTGATCAATTGAATGCCGATGCGCCGCAAACGTTGAACAATCTTAAAGTCAATTGGACGCAAGCGACTTTTTATAAAACCGTCATGAGCGATTTGTCTGACTTGGCTGATGTGTATTATGATATATTGGCGTTTTTTAGTCCAACCGGAATCAAATCATTGTTCATGAATTTCCCGGACTTCCAACAGAACAATACCCGCATCGCTGTTTTTGGAAGCACGACCCAAAAAGAAGCTTTGGAACACGGGTTACGTATTGATATTTTAGCCCCGACGCCGGAAACACCTTCCATGACTATGGCTTTAGAGAAATATATTTCAGAAGCTAATAAAGGTAAATAGGCTTTTCAAAAAATATAACTATCAAAAATAGCCTCACATCGTGGGGCTATTTTTATTGATTTCTAAGATGATAACTATGTAATAAAAAGAGAAAGTTTTACAACAAAAATACTGTAATATTCTTACCTTTATAGCACCCTAAATCTATATTGCCATGAATATGAATCAATCTCATACCGGAGCAAGTGATGCGCCCGGTATACCTAAAGTAGGCGAACCTTCGTTCGACGAACAATTACTCGAAATTTATTGGGCAAAAAAAGAACTCGAAGAATTCCTGCCGAGAATTGCCACTTACGCCCATGCCCACGAGGTTGCTAACATTGCACTCTCGCAGTTGTCAATGATTGAGAAGCGTGTGATTTGGATATTACAAGCCGAATCTAAAGGATTGATAAAACATTCAAGCGCCAAATAAAAACGCAACTGCCTGTTTTGAAAGCATGCAATTCTTATGCTTTGTAATTGCCGGGAAATCTCGGCTTGCATTCAAACTTTGTAACGTACATTGGTATATTAGTTTTTTTTAATTGATTCGACATAAGCTTTGAGACTTTTATTCACAATACCGTCCCATCCTGCATTGAAATTGTGTATCGCAAAATCAGGCGTTTCTTGCGGGAAGGTTTCAATTCCGCTATGCTTTAATTTTAAGTGTGTTTTGTTGTCTTGCGGTGACAGTTCAAAAGCAACATATGACAATCCCGAGTAACCTTCATAGCCCCAGCTGTAAACCAGTTTTTGCTTTGGAATGACTTCTGTGACTTCGCAGCGATGAACATATTGCCGATCAGGTGTTGGACCGCCGGTGAAGGTAAATTTGAATCCCACTTCAGCCTTGAATTCTTCTAGATCAAAGTACCATTTTTTCATTTCCACCTTATCGGTCAGTGCTTTCCAGATCGTTTCGACCGGTGCATTAAATACTCTTTCGAGTTGTATTATATGTGAATCCATATGAATTTATTTTACATTTAATTTTATCCAGATAAGTTTCAAGTCGCTCGACATTCTGAGTCAATTCTTCCGCAGCATTGACGCGAATCTGTCGATAAAACCGCGCCTTTTGTAAAGGCTATTTTTCTATTTATAAAAACTGCTTACGAAAGTGAACTTTCGACGCATTTTTTATAAATAGAAAAACCGAAGCTCACGCTTCGGTTTTATCGCAGAAAGGATGGGATTCGAACCCACGTTATGTTGCCATAAACACGCTTTCCAAGCGTGCGCCTTCAGCCACTCGGCCACCTTTCTATTGAGGGTGCAAAGAACTATAAAAATTTCGAGTTACAAAAATTAAAAGTGGAATTTTAGGATAATTCTCCTCGCAATGAAGTTTCGAAAATGGTTTTGAAAACATTGGGCGAAACCTGCTGCCCTAAAAGATAGATGAGTTTCGTAACCGCAGCTTCCGTCGTGCTATCTTTTCCGGAAATGACACCAATTTTCTTGAGACCGGTACTGGTTTCATATTGTCCCATGTTGACACTTCCGCCAGAGCATTGGGTAACATTCACGATGTGCAGTCCTTTTTTTATTGCTTTTTTCAAAGCCGTAAGAAACCATTCTTCGGTCGGCGCATTTCCCGATCCGTAGGTTTCTAGAATCATACCTTTCAAATTCGGGATATTTAATATCGAAGTCAACACATTTTCATTAATCCCCGGGAATATTTTAAGGATGACGACATTATCATCAAGCTCTTTATGAGCGATAAATTTCTTGTTGGTTTTAGGCAGTATTAAATGGCTGTTGACTTTCAAATGCACACCTGATTCTGCTAAAGGCGAATAATTTGGCGACGAAAAAGCATTGAAATGTTCCGCGTTGATTTTGGTCGTCCGATTACCACGATGCAATTTATATTCAAAATACAGACACACCTCATTAATCACAGGCTTGCCTTTGTGTTGTAGCGAAGCAATTTGAATTGCCGTGATCAGATTCTCCTTTGCATCAGTTCTCAGGTCGCCGATCGGCAATTGTGATCCTGTAAAGACAACGGGTTTGGTTAGATTCTCAAGCATAAAACTCAACGCCGACGCGGAATAAGACATCGTGTCGGAACCATGCAATACTACGAATCCATCAAATTGGGTGTAGTTTTCTTCAATGATCGTTGCCATTCTGATCCACATAGACGGATTCATGTTCGAAGAATCTATAGGATGTTCGAACGAAAGGGTTTCAATCTGGCAATCGAGTTGTTTGAGTTCAGGGATTTTCTGTAGTAGCTTACTAAAATTGAACGCTTTGAGTGCTCCGGTTTCAAAATCCTTCATCATACCAATCGTACCACCGGTATAAATCAGCAGAATATTGGGTTTAGTGAGCATTTTGATATTTCATTTTATTGACCACCGGATTCGCGTACATGTTCAAAAAACCTTCTAAAGCAATCGGATTGTCCTGATCGATTTTGATGTCGAGCCTCCGTTCGAACAGCATTTTTTCATTTTCGGTATATTTCGCAGCAAAGGTATCGGTCTTGTAAAGAATGTCGTAAGCTATATAATTCGTAGGCCACAACTTATAACTGTTCAATATCGAATCGTCGATGGTTTGCGCCAATGCTTGGATCTGCCTATTCGTGTTGTCGTTCTCACCCGCAATGTCATCAAGCTCACTGTCCAGCACGTCACCAATATGGATGTGGATGTGCTTTTTTTGCCCCATAATACCACTGAGCAATGTCATGAAATCCTCATTCTTTTCCTTGATGTAAATTTCATTATTTGCTTCTGCCATTAATTGTGGCATTTTTAAAGCATCGGTAGGATCATACTCATAAGAAATCGATACGGGAACCACTTTGAGCTTTTTAAAATAAGACATCAACGGCTCATTTTCCGAAGCCATCGCGAGCATCTTTAAAACACCACTGTGCGTCGCGTCATTGCCGTCTTTGGTTCTGCCTTCTCGTTGTGCAATCCAGACCGAACGGTTTTCCCGCAGTAGCAACTGCCCGATATATTCCGCCATCAACTTTGAACTTTGCAACAATTCCCGTGGCGACAAGCCTCGCTGCACCAGAAAATTACGGTTAAGTTTGGACAGTGTCAACAAAAAAGATTTCTTAACCAGATTGTCACCGATAGCCGATGCCGTCATGACTAAACCGTGTTCGAAAAGTGCCGCATTGAGTAGCGAAGTGTCGAGAATGATATCCCTATGATTCGATATGAAAAGATAAGAAGTGTTTTTTTCGAGTTTCTCAAAACCCGAAGTCGAAAGCCCATCAGACGTTTTTTTTAGCACGCGCTGCACCGAAGCATAGATGAAGTTACACTGAAAGTCTCGGATCGAATGCGTTTTCAACAATTGCTCCTTCCAAACCTCATCAGGCGTATCTGGAAACGTAAAATTCATTAACGCTTTCATCATTGGATGATTGATCGACGAACGTATTCCTTCATTAACTTCCGCATCATAAAACGGGCGAATCGCATCAAATTTCTGCATCTTGAAAATTCATTTTAATTCAACAAAAGAACAAAATTTATTGACACCGCCGGCTACTTTTAAGATTAAATCCCAAAAACAGCTTCGGAGTTTTCAGTTGTAATTCGGCAAATTTCAGCCACAGGAAGCGCATAAATTTCAGCAAGTTTCTGAACCACATTGATGATGTAGCTGCTTTCGTTTCGTTTGCCGCGGTATGGAATTGGTGCCAAATACGGTGAATCGGTTTCTAAAACGATATGCTGCAGATCAATTTGGTGTAGAAACTGATCGATTTTTCCGTTTTTGAAGGTCACTACGCCACCGATTCCGAGTTTCATATTGAATGAAATCGCACGCAAGGCTTGTTCGTAAGTTCCCGTGAAACAGTGAAAAATGCCGAGTAGATCCGGCGCCTTTTCCGCTTCGAGCACTTCAAAAATTTCATCGAAAGCTTCGCGGCAATGAATAACAATCGGAAGTCGGTATTGTTTAGCCAATCGAATTTGTTGGCGAAAAGCATCTTGCTGTTCTTTCAGATGGGTTTTGTCCCAATAGAGATCGATGCCGATTTCACCAATCGCGTAGAATTTACGTTTCGACAATTCGGTAGCTACATGCAGCAATTCGTCTTTATAGTTGTCTTTGACATACGTCGGATGCAGACCCATCATCAGGTAAACATGCTCAGGATACTTTCCTTCAAGCGCATACATCGAAGCCGTGCAGGTCGAATCGATTGCGGGTATAAAAAAACGGGAGACACCGGCATCAATCGCTCTTTGAATCATTTCGTCACGATCCTGATCAAATTCTTCGCTGTAAAGATGGGTATGGGTGTCCGTAATTTTCATGGGTTTGAAGTGCGACTTTTTAAAGTCCAAAACTACGATCTATTTCCCAAAACTTTGCGACCTTAGCGCGAAACTTAGCCTTTGCCGCATAAGATTCTGAATTCTTGAAATGAATTCACTATAAACAAATTCAGCATCAATGAAAGACCTACACGAAATCCTTAAAAAAGAAAAGTACAAGAAGATTCCCTTCAAAGTAACCAAAACGCAGCATTTACTTATTAAAGCGTGCATCAACGGTGTTCGCGGAAATTTCATTCTCGATACGGGGGCGAGCAATAGCTGCGTGGGTTTTGAATGTGTTGAATTGTTTCATCTGACGGCTTCCAAATCAAAAACGAAAGCTGCCGGTGCCGGTGCTACAGGTATGTTTACGCAGCTTGCTAAAGACAATGCGTTACAAATTGGGACTTGGAAAAACAAGCATTTTCATTTGGTTATTTTCGATTTATCGCATGTTAATGAAGCGCTTACGCAACACAAAGCCAAAGCGGTTCAAGGCATTATCGGTGCCGATATTTTGCTAGAAGGCAAAGGCATCATCGATTATTTCAACCATTGTCTTTATTTAAAATGATGCGAATTCTAAGTCAAAGCCATCGAATTCTAATTCAAAATGATTAATCCATTTTTCAGCCATATTATTTTATATATTTGAATATTAAACACTTACTCCCATGAAAAAAAATTACGCTCTTTTTAGTCTGCTTTTTGTTTTCGGATTTTTTTGTAACAGTGCTACAGGTCAGATCGTAACGCTTGCCGATTATGCCTCGATACCCAATGGCTCAACAACCACAGTAGCCATTCCGAATGTTTTGTCGAATGACACTTTCAATGGTTTACCGGCAACTTTATCCGATGTTTCTTTTACGTCGGTGTCTTCTTCCAGTAATTTTTTATATATTGATACGGCGACTGGATCGGTAATTTTCTCAGGCGGACCTGCTCCGATAGGAACCTACTCTTTAGAATATTATCTTAACGATGGATTTGTTCCAGGCTATGCTTATGTAAGTATTGGTTGTAACGAATTGACTGCCCCAATAATTTCGAACTTGGTCGAACCCAATTGCAGCAGTACAAGCGGATCAATAACCTTAACAGGGTTGCCATCTGGCCAATGGTTACTATTCAATCAAGGGCAAATCTTCCAAAGCGGGACCGGATCTTCAGCGACGTTTAATTTGGGACCTGGGACTTACGAGTTTACCGTACGGAACAGTCAAGGTTGCAATTCGCCACCGACGGCTCCTTTAGATTTCCGATATCTAAGCGCTTATCTGTTTGGGGATTATACCGATACGAATGCCGACGGCATACCGAGTGCGGGTGACGTGATTGTTTACCGTGCAACGGTCACTAATGAAAGCAGCTGCGCGATGACGAACGTGGGTACGAACGGAGGGAATATATTGCTTGGTGGTCCGATCCCTTCACTTGCTGCAGGCGCTACCAACAGCACTACGTTGACTTTGAATTACACGATTACCCAAGCCAATATCAACGCTGGATTCGTTGCTAAGTACACCACCATTAGAGGTACCGCGGGAAGTATCCCGTTGGCTTCTACTAGTGTTGCGGTGAGTTCAATCAAATATTTCAATCAGAATGACGGCATCAAGATGGTCGCTTTCGTCGACGTTAATGGCAATGGCATTCAGGATGCTAATGAACCTGATTTCCGTTCCGGCGAATTCACTTATGAGATCAACAATGATGGAACCGTGCACTATATCGCTGCCAATCAAGCCAATTACCTTTATGAAACAAGCAACACCAATTCGTACGATCTTGGTTTTATTGTAGCGAGCAATTACGCTGCCTACTATAGCACCCCGACAACAATCAGTAACGTTACAGTTGCCAACGGATCGGGCATTACAACTTATTATTTCCCTTTGACGATTGTACCTTACACTGAGTTAACCGTTAATATATATGGTTATCTGGCGCCTCCGAGACCCGGATTTACCTACATCAATAAAGTACAGATCCAAAATGCCGGAAACCAACTGATTCCTGGTGGCACACTTACATTTACTAGAAATGATGTTGTTACGATCACGGCGGTTTCGATACCCGGAACTGTGGCTACCGCTAATGGTTTCACCTATACATTTTCAGCCATGGCTCCAGGTGAAATTAAAACAATCGATGTTACGATGCTGACACCGACGATTCCTACGGTATCGCTTGGTCAATTATTATCCAATACCGCTACAGTGACTATTCCGAGTGGGGATGTTTATCCTGAGAACAATGAGTTTACACTGACGCAAGCCATTGTAGGTTCTTACGATCCTAATGACAAAGCCGAAACCCATGGCGGAAAAATTCTTTATTCCGGTTTCAGTGCCGATGATTATCTGACGTTTACGATTCGATTTGAAAACACAGGAACATTCAATGCCGAATTCGTGCGCGTGAATGATGTGCTCGACAACAAACTCGATGAAACTACAGTGCGCATGGTTGATGCCAGTCACAGCTATGTTTTAGACCGGGTTGGAAATAATCTGAGTTGGTTCTTCAATGACATCCAATTGCCGCCATCGGTAGAAGACACCAATATCGGTCATGGTTACCTTGTATTTCAAGTAAAACCAAAAGCAGGTTTTGCGCTCGGAGACATCATTCCGAACACGGCTGATATCTTTTTCGATTTCAATCCTGCGATTGTGACCAATACTTATACTACGGAATTTGTAAGCACTTTAGCCACAACCGGTTTTGCTTTCGATGCCTTTAAATCATATCCGAATCCTGTCAAAACCGTGTTCAACATCAGCAATGCTGACACGATCGATACGATAACGATAAACTCAGTGTTAGGACAAACGATGATGACCAAAAGTATCGATGCGCTCGAAACCAGCCTCGATGTATCCCGCCTTTCAAAAGGCATTTACTTTGTCAATGTAAAATCAAAAAACGAAGTGAAAACAATTAAAATCATTAAGGAATAATAAAAGTTGCTATGAAAAAGTATCTATTGTTATTATTGATTTTGTTAGGTTTTACCACCAACGCTCAGGTTTTTCCATTAAATAATTATTGTGGCGACACCATATTTGATTTGACAGCAGTGAGTGCATCCATTTTGGCAAATCAAAACCCAAACGACTTTGCGATCAGTTTTTATGAATCACAAAGCAATGCCGCAGCGAATCTCAATGCGATTCAGAACACCACAAACTATCAGTCGACTGCATCACCGCAGACTCTATTTGTACGCGTTCAGAATTTAAGTTCTGGTGCCATTACGATAGTGCCGTTTAGTTTGGTTGTAAATGCAACATTGAGTGTTACGATTACGGGCACTTTGGATGCGCCAATATCAACTTTAACTGCCACTGTGGTTGGAGGACAAGAGCCTTACATTTACACTTGGAGCCACAACGGTGTTGTCATAGTTGGTCAAACTAGCGCAAGCATTACTGTTACGAATGCTTTGGGTGAATATACTGTGACGGCAACAGATGTCAATGGCTGTGCCGGATCGCAATCATTATGGAGCACTAACCCGCAGACTATAGTAGCGAATGACGATACCGTTTTTCTAAGCAACTTGGGCAGCGGCGTAACGCCGGGTGTTGGTTCGATTCTTAGCAATGACTATTTGAATACCAGCGCCGCCACTTTAAACAATGTATCAATTTCATTATTATCGGCGAGCAATGACGGCATTTTTATCAATTTCGATGGCCAAATTGCCGCTTATCAAAACACGCCGAGCGGTACTTATACGTTAGTGTATCAGATCTGCGAATTGGCAAATCCGAACAATTGCGACAGCGCTACGGTAACCATCAATGTCGATTTTTGTAGGGCCAATACTCCGGTTATTGATTCCGTTGTGCAACCTTTATGCAGCGACACCAATGGCGGAACAGTAAACCTTTCCGGATTACCGGCCACGGGAACATGGCAGATCACGTTATCAACCGCAACCAATACTGCTACTTATAACGATACGGGTGAAACTTTTTCAATTCCAAATTTGGGTCACGGTCTTTATTCCTTACAGGTTTTGGCGGAAGATATTTTGCAAGCCAATTGTTATGAATCCTTTCCGGTTGTGTTTACAATCAATCAGGAAAATGGTATCTCGCTAGCCATGGATGGTACTTATGTAGATTTTAATGCCAATGGCATTACAGATATTGGTGATGTGATCAATTATCAATTTGAAGTTACCAATCATTCGTGTGTGCCGGTGGACGATGTTGCTGTAACGAGTACGCAATTAAGCATTTCGGGCGACCCAATTTCAATACAAGCCAACGAAAGCAACAACGTTAATTTTACAAGTGCTTATGTTTTAACCCAAGAAAATATAAATAGTGGCTTGGTTACTAAACATGCAGCTGCATTTGGGTTTTATAATGAATTTATTTCCACCTCAACGGATTCTATAACCATTCAACTCAATATTCCGAACGGTATCAAACTCAATGCTTTTATTGACGCAAACAACAATGGCGTTCAGGACAATGCAGAGCAAAATTTTACTGCGGGAAGTTTTACTTATCAATTAAATTCAGCGACAGCGCACACCGTTTATTCTTCCTACGGCATCTTCTATCTATATGAGAGCAACCCGCTGAATTCTTATTACATCAGCTATTCTTTATATACCAACAACGGCTGTCAGTTTAATTATTCGCTTTCAACACCATCATACAGTAACATCACCATTGCGGCAGGATCGGGCATTGTCACGTATAATTTCCCAATCGTCACCAATACCTCATGCAACGATCTCGTGATTCACCTCAACAATTATGGCGTGCCGCCGAGACCGGGCTTTATTTATCAGAATACGATCCTTTATAAAAATCAAAGCAATCAAACCATTGCCTCCGGAACCATTACTTTCAAAAAGGATAATCTGCTAAGTATTACCAATGTTTCAGAAACGGGAACGATTGCAACGGCTGATGGGTTCGCGTTCGATTTTACGAATTTAGTTCCCAACGAAGTAAGATACATCATCGTTTCTTTGCAGGTGCCGACAATACCGACGGTAGCTTTGGGCAGTTTTTTGACGAACTCAGCACATATTTCATTGTTGCCTGACGAACTCAACGAACTCAATAACAACGACACATTGACGCAAGCAATTGTAGGTTCATACGACCCGAATGACAAAGCAGAAAATCACGGTGGAAAAATAGTATATTCAAGTTTTACGGCTGATGATTATTTGACGTATACGATTCGTTTTGAAAACACAGGGAATGCTGAAGCCATCAACATTCGTGTCGATGATGTTTTAGATGCCAAACTTGATGAAACTTCAATACAAATGGTGCGTGCGAGTCATCCTTATGTTTTAGACCGCGTTGAAAACGCACTGAGTTGGAAGTTTGACGGTGTCAATTTACCGCCGTCAATTCCGAACGATGACGTAACTGGTCATGGTTATATCGTTTTCCGAGTGAAACCAAAAACAGGGTTCGCATTGGGTGACATCATTCCGAACACAGCAAATATCTATTTCGATTTCAATCCTGCGATTGTAACCAATACGTGTACGACGGAATTCGTAAACAACTTAGCCAATTCTAGTTTTGCCTTCAATCAATTGACTTCATATCCGAATCCGGTAAAAAATCTATTTCACATCAGTAATGATATGGTGATGGATTCGATGACAGTAACTACGGTTTTAGGACAAACTATTTTAACTAAAAACATAAGTGCCTCTGAAGCTAACATCGATTTATCTGAACTTTCAAAAGGCGTTTACTTGGTAAAAATAAAAGCTGGACATCAAGAAAAAACAATTAAGATTATCAAAGAATAATTTAAATTTTTAACTATGAAAAAGCTAATACTGATACTTGTAGTTTTTGTAGGCTTTACGAGCCATGCTCAATTAACACAATTGGATAATTATTGCGGTGATACTACTTTTGATTTTGCATTAATAGACGATCAATTCGGTTCGACTCAAAATTCCGTAATCATTACTTATCATCTCAATGAAAGTGATGCCATTGCCAATATCAATGCAATAGTTGACACGACCAATTACCAATCGATATCAAACCCACAAATTATTTATGCTAGAGTTCAAAATTTAACTTTGGGATCTATTATTTATTTTCCTTTTGATTTGATTGTGAATACAACGCTAAATGTTGAAATTTCAGCAACTTTAAATTGGCCAACTTCCAATTTCATGGCCATGCCAAACGGTGGACAAGAACCCTATACTTACCAATGGCGTTATAATGGCGTAGAACTCACTGGTGAAACCAATAGCGATATCTATGTACTCAATTTGCCATCAGGAACATTTTCAGTAACGGTTACTGATGTTAATGGTTGTTCAGGCACAAGTTCCATGTTAAGTAATAATCCAATGGGTATTATTAATGCCAATGATGATACTTTTACTTTTACTAATTTAGATGGAGGCACAACACCACCAGGTGAAACGGTTCTCGGTAATGACACCTTGAATTCTTTACCTGTGACTTTAAACAATGTTTCCGTTTCATTAATATCTACTACAAACAGTAACGTTGGTTTGACACCCCAAGGATTGGTTTTTGCCAACCAACAAACCCCAAGTGGTGTTTATACTTTGGTTTATCAAATCTGTCAGTGGAATGTTCCAAACAATTGTGATACCGCCACAGTAACCGTAATTGTAGATTATTGCAGAGCTGCAACACCAATCATTGATTCAATAGTACAACCTGATTGCGGAGTTTCAACCGGCACGATTAACTTATCGGGTTTGCCTGAAGTCGGAACTTGGGTAATTTCTTATGTTCAAAATGGAGGTCCGATTATAAATGTCACTGGAACCGGATCAACCTTTAGCTTCCAAAATCTTAATTCAGGCAATTATACACTCAACGTTATTGCAGAAGATATTCTTTTAGGCAATTGTTTTGCTTCTTTCAATTTGAATTTTTCGATACTCTATAATCAATCTGGCATAGCTGTCTCGATGTCGGGCGCATATGAGGATTTTAATAATGACGGTTATACCAATATGGGTGATGTTGTTAATTATTCGTTTGCAGTAACCAATAATGATTGTAGCGCGATTACTGATATTAACTTACTAAACCAAATATTGAACATTGTTGGCGGTCCGATTGCGGTTTTGAACACCGACGAGACAGACGCGACAACATTCACAGCAACTTACGTGATTACACAAAACGACATTAATACCGGAGCGGTAATCAATTCCGTTGGTGTAGTAGGAACTTTAAACGGAAATGCAATCTACAACGATTATGTACTAACTATAGGTTTAAATTTATCCGACGGCATCAAACTCAATGCTTTTTTAGACAATAATGCGAATGGTGTTCAAGACAGTAATGAGCCTAGTTTTAGTAATGGGGAATTCCAATATGAAGTGAATGGAGGAACCGTTAATAACGTATCCTCTTCAAACGGAGCACTTTTTCTATACGAATCAAACCCTGCAAATTCATACAATATAGGCTACACCATTAACAGTCAATTTGCTACTCATTATACCGTTTCGCCTGCCAGCTATGCTAACATTACCGTTGCCGATGGTTCTGGAATTACAAACTATAGTTTCGCAATCACAGTAACCCCTTTTGTTGATTCGTCGGTGCAACTATATAATTATTCTGCACCACCACGTCCCGGATTTATCTATCAAAATTATATCGCTTATACCAATTACGGGAATCAACCCATCGCTTCTGGAACGCTAACTTTTGTTAAAGATCCTCTTTTGACGATTACCAACATTTCAGTGGCTGAAGCCGTAAATAATGCCAACGGATTTACGTTAGATTTTGTCAATTTATTACCCAATCAAACGCGTTATATTACGGTAAGCATGCAAATCCCAACGATTCCTACGGTTGCATTGGGACAACAATTGACGAACTCCTGTACGGTTTCAATTCCGACGAACGATACCAACGTAAACAACAACGCATCAGCGCTAACACAAATCATCGTAGGTTCGTACGACCCGAATGACAAAGCGGAAAAAAATGGTGGCGAAGTGCTATTCTCTAATTTTACTGCGGATGATTATTTAACTTACACCATTCGTTTTGAAAACACAGGAACCGCCAATGCTGTGAATGTCAAAGTTGATGATTTACTTGATAGTGAACTCGATGAAACTTCAGTAAGAACACTGACGACCAGTCATCCTTATGTTTTGAAACGGGTAAATAATGCCCTAACTTGGAACTTTGACGGCATCGATCTGCCTCCATCCGTTGAAGGTGATGCAGTAACTGGTCATGGTTATATCGTGTTTCAAGTCAAACCAAAACCCGGATTTGCTTTAGGCGATATCATTCCGAACAGTGCAAACATTTATTTCGATTTCAATCCAGCGATTGTGACGAACACCTGCACGACCGAATTCGTTCCATTCTTAGGCGTGAATGCTTTTGATGTGGATGCTTTTGAATACTATCCGAATCCAACCTCAGGGATCGTAACGTTTGCTTTCAAAAATGCGGCAGTCACGATCAACAGTATTGAAGTAGCGGATATGCAGGGTAAAACCTTGATTTCGAAAACGGTTCGTTACAGCGATGCTGCGATTGATTTGTCGTCTTTAGAAAAAGGCATATATTTGATTACTTTAAAAGCCAACAATGGTCAACAGAAATCCATTAAAATAGTCCGCCAATAATTTTCAAAAACCATATTATGAAAAAAAATTACACGCTATTATTTTTTGTATTGTTAGTAAGCACTTTATCCTTTGGGCAAATTAATGCGGCAGATGACACTTTCGGCGTTGTGTATGGCGCATCGGATGTGACTGCCGGAAATATATTGCTCAACGACACTTTAAATGGTGTGGCGGCAACTTTAAGCACCGTTACCATTACGCAGCTTTCTACGACAAATGCCGGAGTTTCCGTTTCAGGAACCAATGTTGTCGTAGCCGGAGGAACTCCAAGAGGCACATATACTGTAACTTATAAAATTTGCTCCATAACCAACGGCACGCTTTGCGATACGGGAACGGTGACCGTCAATACGCAAATAATAACCAATCCTAAATTTTACACAGCCTTTTGCTGGAACAATTATATAGGCAATGTTTTGGGTGGAAACGGTTTTCCTGTCGACACGCTCAATGGCGTCCCTGCTATCTTGGAGACCTATATCACCCAACCTGGAGATATAGTGCATCCTGCCGATATGATCGTAACCAACTTATCTAATTATCCTGAAATTGTCATCAACCCTAATGGAGACATTTTTTCAGTATTTCCGATTCAGAGTCAAATGGGATACAATATCACGTATCAATTATGCGAAATTGCGCACCCGACGAATTGTAGCATTGGCTATATCAACATAGTTTCCAACCCGCCATTTATAGTGGCGTATAATGATGATTTCTCCTCCAATCCTATTGATAATACCTTTGGAGGTATGGCTGGTAATGTTCTAATAAATGATTATGCGGAGTGTATCGGGGCTTTAAATTCTTCCAATGCCGCTGTTCAATCTAACGATCTTCCTTCAGGCATGACATTAGATTTTGATGGGAATATTTTTGTAAATCCCGGAACAACTCCCGGCACTTACGTAATCAATTACACGGTTTGTGAAACTATTCTCGGAATTTGCTCCAATGCAATTGCTTATGTTACCGTGACTGGTATCTCGATTTTAGAGGCAAACTATGACGATTTCGGTGGTGGCAATTATCCGAACTCAACAATAGCAATCAGTGTCTTAAATAATGATACGATCAGCGGCTTGTCGTTTTCACCAGCTGCTGTGATCTTAACGCCTTTGAATAGTCCTGCAGGATTCACTATAAATTCGAATGGCAACATTACGATTGCTGCTACAGTTGCTGAAGGGTCTTATACCTTTCCTTATCAAATATGTCTGGCTTCGGCTCCTGGCGATTGTTATGTGAATTATGCTTATGTCGTCGTTTTTAAAAACAGAATTAAAGGAAGAATCAAATTCGACAGGAATGCCAATGGCTGCGACATCAACGATCCCTACCTGACTGACATTAGTGTAAAGAATGTCAATGGCGCAACGACTTATTCAAGCAGCACGAGACCCTATGACGACAGCACCTTTAATCTTGTCGCAGATAGCGCACTCAACACTGTATCAGTAACGGGACTTCCTAGTTATTTTACGGTCACGCCCGCTTCCCAAAGTTTTACTTTCAGCAGCCCGTCAACGGCCTTTTTGGGTGATTTTTGTGTTACGGCGAACAGCAGTGTCAACGATTTGGAAATTGTGTTGATTCCTTTATTCAATGTAGTTCCAGGGCTTCCAGCATTTTACAACATCTACTTTAAAAACAGTGGAAGCACAAACCTCAGCGGGCAAATTACGTTTCAGTTCGACAACAGTAAAATGTCGTTTTTATCGAGTGATCCAAATCCGAATACCGTAACAGCGAACACCATGGTTTACAATTACGTCAATCTTTTCCCTTTTGAAAGCCGGTTGATTCGCAATGTGAAATTTCAAGTCGCTATACCACCAACGGTAGATTCGGGTCAAGTGATTCCTTTCACTGGAAGCATTACACCTGTCGTTGCTGATAATACGCCAACGAACAACATAGCTATAGTTAATCAAACGGTGGTCAACTCGCAAGATCCGAATGACATCATCGTACATGAAGGCGCCGAGATTACATTGGCTCAAGCACAGCAAGGCTATTTGCACTACACGATCCGTTTTCAAAATATTGGAACTTCGGAAGCAATTAACATCAAAGTCTTAAACGATCTCGATGCCAAATTAGACTGGAGTACGTTCAAACTGATCAGTACCAGTCACAATTGCAGGGTTAAAAACACGAACAACCACAACGAATTTTTATTTGAAAACATCAACCTGCCGGGCACTTCCGAAGAAGCTTTAAGTCACGGTTATATTTCATTTAAAGTAAAACCGATCAGTACAATCGCCGTTGGCAACGTAATTCCAAATGAAGCCAGTATTTATTTTGACTTCAATGCTCCAATCGCTACTAATGTGGCAAGCACTGCGATTATTCCGAATTTAGGGGTTGACAATTTCGCGTTCAATGCTTTTAAATTCTATCCAAATCCCGTAAAAAATACTTTGTCGGTTTCGAATGCCTCTACTATTGATGCCATTGAAATCACCTCGCTCATCGGTCAAACCATGTGGTCTGAAAAGATAAACGCATTGCAAACGGAAATCAATTTGAGCGCGTTTACAAATGGCGTCTATTTCGTAAAAGTCACTTCGGAAGGTCAAGAAAAAACAGTCAAGATCATTAAAGAATAATCTATTTTAGAAAACTAAAAAACCATTTTCGAATCACTTGAAAATGGGTTTTTTTATTTCTTAAATGAAAAATACGCAATAATAGCACTCGCAAGCATCATCACGCCGCCAAGTACAAATGGTGCACCGGCGAATTGCACTGGCGCTTTATCATGCGTAAAATAATAAAACAACATTGCCATCATTGGTGGACCGACAATCGAAGAAGCACTCATCAAACTGGTCAACGTGCCTTGAATTTCGCCTTGTTCCGACTTCGGAACATCGCCTGATATCACAGACTGCAATGCCGGACCTGCAATGCCACCCAAACAATACGGAACCAAAAAGGCAAACATCATCCAGCTTTCGGTAGCAAACGCAAACAAAAACATACCGACCGCATAGAGTGCAAATCCTGCATAAATACTTTTTTCATTACCGAGTTTCGGATTCACCCAACGGATCAATCCACCTTGGACGATAGCAACCAAAAGACCCACCACGCCTAAAGAAATTCCCACCATCTTTTCATCCCAATGCAATTGATACATCGTAAAATAACTCCAATTGCTCTGCACAGCGTGGGAAGCTACATACAGAATAAACATCGAGACTATAAGCCCGATAATTTGGGGATACTTCTTCAAGTTCCATAAAGCGCCGACAGGATTCGCGCGTTTCCACTCAAACGGACGCCGGTGTGCTTCATCAAGAGATTCAGGCAAAATAAACAGTCCATATATAAAGTTCAGCAAGCACAGGACCGCAGCCGCATAGAAAGGAACTCGCGCGCCATACTGCCCCAGCAATCCGCCAACGACGGGACCAATGATGAATCCGAGTCCGAACGCCGCGCCGATCATCCCAAAGTTTTTAGCACGGTTCTCGGGTGTACTCACATCAGCAATATAAGCCGATGCCGTTGTTATGCTCGCTCCGGTTACGCCGGCAATGATGCGTCCCAGAAACAACCATTCAATAGTGGGTGCCATCGACAAAAACAAGTAATCGATCGAGAACCCAAAAAGCGAAATCAAGATTACCGGACGTCTGCCGTATTTATCGCTCAGGTTTCCAATGAGCGGCGCGCATATAAATTGTGTAATCGCATAAGCGAACGTCAGCCAGCCTCCGATTTTAGCGGCTTCACTAATGTCTCCGTGAATCAGTTCCGCAATCAACTTAGGAATCACAGGGATGATGATGCCCAAGCCAGTGATATCGATCAGCATCGTGATGAAAATGAATCCCATCGCTGCCTGTTTCTTATTTTTTTTCATGGTTTTACTATTTTGGGCGTGCCCCTGCGGGTCGGGCTGTCCGGCGTACACGGTACGCGCTCCCATCCCTCACGCGGTCTTAACGCATGGTAGTAGTGTGACTATTTGAACCTTGCTGCACACGCTGCACAAATAAACAAAAATCCCGTTTAGGTTGCTAAACGGGATTTAATTTATATTGAATCTATTGATTACAATTCCAATGCCTTCTTCGCATCACCATTCATCAATAATTCGAGTGGATTCTCGAGCGCTTCTTTCACAGCAACCAAGAAACCAACCGACTCACGGCCATCGATGATTCTGTGATCGTAGGATAATGCCACGTACATCATCGGGTGAATTTCGACCTGCCCGTTTACGGCAATCGGGCGTTCGATGATGTTATGCATGCCTAAAATTCCCGATTGCGGCGGGTTGATGATTGGCGTTGATAACATGCTTCCGAAAACACCGCCATTAGAAATGGTAAAAGTTCCGCCAGTCATATCATCAACAGTAATTTGTCCGTCACGCGCACGGATCGCCAAACGTTTGATTTCAGCTTCTACACCGCGAAAAGTTAAGTTCTCAGCACTTCTTACAACCGGAACCATCAAGCCTTTCGGTCCTGAAACCGCAACAGAAATATCGCAAAAATCGTATGAAATTTTGTCTGTTCCATCGATCATCGAATTCACATCCGGGTATAATTGCAATGCTCTTGTGACCGCTTTGGTGAAGAATGACATATAGCCCAATCCCAGTCCACCATGTTTTGCTTTGAACGCCTCTTTATACTCGTTTCTAATGATGTTGATCGGCGTCATATTGACTTCATTGAACGTCGTCAGCATTGCCGTTTCGTTTTTGGCGGCGACCAATCGTTCCGCGACTTTACGACGCAGCATTGATAATTTGGAGCGGCTTGACCCACGGTTTCCTCCGGTTGGCGTTCCCATCGATGGCACTGCATTGACTGCATCGTCTTTGGTGATTCTGCCATCTTTTCCGGAACCGACGATTTCCGAAGGTTGTATGTTTTTCTCGTCTAATATTTTTCTGGCAGCTGGAGAAGGTGTGTTCGCAGCATATGATGTTGGCGCTGGAGCTGCCTTTGGCGCTTCTGCTTTTACTTCAGGCTTCGCTGTTGCTTTTGCGGGTTCTGCTGCTGGTTTTGTTTCAGCTGCAGGTGCGCTAGCTGCTGGTTTTGCGCCGTCAGTATCGATTAGGCAAACTACTGCGCCGACAGCAACAGCATCGCCTTCTTCCGCTTTTAGGGTGATGATTCCGCTGGCTTCGGCAGGCAATTCGAGGGTTGCTTTATCCGAATCAACTTCAGCGATTGCTTGGTCTTTCTCTACGTAATCGCCGTCTTTGACTAACCAAGTTGCGATTTCAACTTCTTTGATGGATTCTCCCGGTGATGGGACTTTCATTTCTAAAATCATTGGATCTATTTTAAATGATGAATTAACTTCGTTCAGTTCGGCTTATAGCCTCGGGTTTAAATTTTGAATGTTGAGTGACTTATTAATTTTTGATCAGCTTATCCGAAAATGGACTTCCATCGTTATTCGTACCTTGCAGCAGATAAATACCATTACTTAAATGGGATAGATCAATCTCATTATTTTGAATCGGTGTATTGATTTTCTTGCCTTCAAAAGTATATAATAAAACACTTCCGATACTAGAATTTAAGGTGATTTTGTCGGTTGCTGGATTCGGATAAAATGAAACAGCATTCTTATTACTGAATGTTGTTGTCGCTAAAGATGCCAAATTTGCACTTTGTGTGCTGCTTAAAGCACTTGAAATCTGAGGTGTTGTGTTGCCTCCAAAAAGGTATAATTTATTTTCGAAAATTGCTGTTTTATGGTGTCGGCGTCCAATCATGTTGGTTTGATTGATCGATGTAAAAACATTGTCAGCAGTATCAAAAACGCACAAAAAAGTTTGGTTTTGATAATCGCCCGCGACATATATTTTACTTGCAGGTGAAAAAACGTCGTCAACCACTACATCGTGTGCTGATACTGTTTGTGGTAATACATCGAACATGGTTGTCCAAGTATTGGAAGTTAAATCATAAACATAAACATTTTGTGATTTGTATTCCTGTGAGACTTTTACATTATCAATTTGAAAAGTTGTCGTTTTTGCTACAGGCGAATAGCCTCCGATATACTTGAAGGCAATGCGAAAATCTTCTGGATTTCCAGCTAATGAAATTTGTCCTGAATTTACGAAGTCAGCGCCAAACCCTATAGCATGTCCGTTTGAAATCGTAGCATTCAACAAAGTTTTAGTCGACGTCAAAATATCGCCAGTCCAATTGGATATGAGGTAAACTTGTAAAATAGCTCCATTATCAAAACCATCTTTGGTATCAAAACTCAAAAACGTGTTGTCTGTTACTGACAAAGTAATCTGAGGCGAAACGAGCCAAGCTATATTAGAAGGATTTTGGTCGGCAACTGTGCTTGTAAAAGCAGAAATTTGAGCATATTTATTCGCTGTAAAAGTTCTCCCTTGAAAGACTTTTGTCCCGGCTTCAGCAATGTTTGTCCAATTGGTCAATTCAAGATTTCCCGTTGTTGCAACAGTCTCAAAATTCTCGCGCAGCGCAGCGGTTTGGTTGTAACCTCCAAAAACATAAAGTTTAGGATTATTTCCGTTACCATAGACCACCGTTCCTTTGGTTTCAAGTGCTATCGGCATGTCTGCGAGCTGTGTCCATTCGCCCCATGGTGCGATTTTATATAACTTTTTCGAATAAATACCTTCCCATTCACTAACACAACCTCCGAAAGAAAGCAGATAATCTCCGTAAAGCGCCGATCCAGCGCTATGAACCGGATTTGGGTTTATGCTTGTACTCAGCGTCACATTACCAGTGCCCAATTCTATAATTTCGAATTTATCGTTGAGTCCGGTTGGTGTTATACCATTATACAAATATAAAATACCTGATAGAATTTCGGCATTGCCATATCGTTTTGAAATGGTCGGAATTGAAGTTGAAAAAGTAGACCAACTATCGTTTGTAAAATCATACTTTTCTATTTCACTGGTATAGTTCAATGCTGGTGAAAAACCATTCGAAATATATTCAAAATCATTATAGCTGGCTGCTGAAAAAGCTGCCCGTGCTGTAGGCATGTCTGCTTTGTTTACGAAATTTAGACTTTGCGCATTTGCGATGCCTAATCCAAATAAGGATAGTAAAAATAATACTGGTTTTAAAATTGTCATATAGGCTGGTTGATTATTGGTTGCCCCTAGCCCTGATGGTAACGGCATCCTTTTGTGGCGGTGTTCGCCGCAAAAGATACAGTGTACAGCAGGATTAGCTCCTCATTATTGAAATAAATTTTTATCAAAAACCATTCGGATCGCATCGGCATGACGGCGTTTCGCTCTAGTGTAACTTCCGGCGGCTGGTGCTGCATAAGCTTTCAGTGAAGCCACTCTCCATTTCACGAGATCGAAATTCATCAACATAAAACTATACGCGCCCATGTTTCTCGGTTCTTCCTGTGCCCAAACAAAATCGTCGGCTTTCGGATAACTATCGATGATGGCTTTCAATTGTTCGACCGGTAAAGGAAATAACTGTTCGATTCTGACAATCGCCACATCTTTTCTTCCGAGATTTTCTCTTTCGGCATCGAGATCATAATAAAATTTTCCGGTGCAGAACACCAATGTTTTGACGTCTTTTTTGTTGACCGTCGTGTCATCGATCGTTTCCTGAAATGTTCCGTTTGCAAATTCTTCAACAGACGAAACGACTCTTGGATCGCGCAGCAAACTTTTTGGTGTGAACACAATCAACGGTTTTCTGAATTCCGTTTTCATCTGGCGACGCAGTAAATGGTAGAAATTCGCTGGCGTCGTGCAATCAGCTACAAACATATTATGGCGTGCGCACAGTTGTAAGTAACGCTCCATTCTTGCCGAGGAATGCTCTGCTCCTTGCCCTTCGTAACCATGCGGCAGTAGCATGACGAGTCCGTTTTGGTTGTTCCATTTGTCTTCCCCGCACGAGATATATTGGTCGATCATGATTTGCGCACCATTGCTGAAATCCCCAAACTGCGCTTCCCAAATCGTAAGTGTTTTTGGGCTTGCTAACGCGTAACCGTAATCAAATCCCAATACGCCATATTCAGAAAGAAACGAATTGTAGATGTAAAATTTCCCTTTGGCGTTTAGGTTGTCGAGCAGCATTACTTCTTCTTCGCTGTCTTCGACTTTCACTACGGCGTGACGGTGTGAAAAAGTGCCTCTTTCTACATCCTGTCCGGAGATGCGAACGCTGTAACCTTCGGTCATTAGCGAACCGTAGGCTAAGAATTCCGCCATCGCCCAATCGAGTTTGTCGGTTTCGAAGAACATCGTTTTTCTATCGTTGATCAGTTTTTCAATCTTGCTGATAAACTTTTTGTCTTTCGGCAGGTTGCAGATCTGTTCTGCGATCGTCGTTAGTTCTTCTTTTGGGAAAGTAGTATCGACCTTTTGCAGCATCACATCATCGGAAACTTGTTTCATCCCTAGCCATTCGTTTTGCATGAACGGTGTTATGACGGTCAAGTCTTTCTTGCGAGACGCTTCGAGGTTCTGATCTAGATCGAGTTTATACGACGTTTCCAAATCCTTTACAAAATTCCCATCGATAACACCTTGCGCCAACAATTTATCCGCGTAGATATCCCTTGGGTTTTGATGTTTTGCAATAATTTTATACAACAGCGGCTGCGTAAAACGCGGCTCATCACCTTCGTTATGTCCGTATTTTCTATAGCCTAGTAAATCGATGAATACATCGCGACCGAACTGCATTCTAAAATCGAGTGCAAACAACATCGCATGCACAACCGCTTCTGCATCATCGGCATTCACATGAAGCACTGGTGAAAGGGTTACTTTCGCAACATCAGTGCAATAAGTTGACGAACGGGCATCGAGATAATTGGTCGTAAAACCGACTTGATTATTGATCACAATGTGAATCGTACCGCCTGTTTTATAGCCATCGAGTTGCGCCATCTGAACGATTTCGTAAAGAATTCCCTGACCGGCAATAGCGGCGTCGCCATGAACGGCAATCGGAAGTACTTTTGAGAAATCTCCGGGGAAATAATTGTCTTGTTTGGCTCTTGTGATACCTTCGATGACTGCGCCGACCGTTTCCAAGTGTGATGGGTTTGGCGCCAAATTGATATTGATATGTTTTCCTGAACTTGTTTTTCTGTCTGAGGTCAATCCCAAATGGTACTTTACATCGCCGTCAAAGTATTCCTGATCGTAGTCTTTCCCGTCAAATTCCGAGAAGATATCTTGAGTAGATTTTCTAAAAATATTCGCCAATACATTCAAACGACCGCGGTGCGCCATTCCCATGACAAATTGCTCTACACCTTTTTCGGCTGCGGCTTCAATCAATGCGTCTAAAGCTGGAATGATCGACTCGCCACCTTCAAGCGAAAATCGTTTCTGACCTACGTATTTGGTGTGCAGGAAATTTTCAAACGAAACCGCTTCATTGAGTTTGCTGAGGATGTGTTTCTTTTGCTCGTTATTGAAATTGGGTTGATTGTCATTGATGTTGATGCGATCCTGAATCCATTGAATCCATTCGGGATTTCGCATGTACATGTATTCGATACCGATGTGCTGGCAATACACATTGCGCAAATGCACAAGAATGTCTTGTAACGTTGAAGGTTTGTGACCCAATATTTTTGCGGCATCAAACACGGTATTTAAATCGTCGTTCGAAAGCCCGTAATTTTCTAATTGAAGATTTGGCAGAAAGATTCTTCGATCGCGCACCGGATTGGTTTTCGTAAAAAGATGACCGCGCGTTCTGTAGCCATCGATTAGTTTTACAACATTAAATTCTTTGAGAATTTTTTCAGAAACCTGACCATTTTCAATGCTGCTTGAAGCGATGTTGCCCATTTGTGCCGCTGCCTCTTCGTTGTAAGTGGTCATTCCAAAATCGAAACCTTGAAAAAAACTCCTCCAGCTTGGCTCGACGCTGTCTGGGTTCTCGGTATATTGTTCGTATAAATCTGCGAAAAATTCGGTGTGTGCTGCGTTTAAAAAGGAAAACCTATCCATATTGCTTGTTGAATGTCCTGATTTGTAAAAATGTTACGCAAAAGTACAATAATTGCCCTAAAATTTTAATTATTTTGGATACTTTTATGTTTTAAAAAATAAACCCTAGATCATGATAAAAAATAGCATTTTCAGTATTGATTTCAAAAATATTTTGGCCGTTGCTTTTATAGTATTCTCCTCATTTATTTTCGCTCAAGAAAAAGACAGTAAAGCTGATTTTTGGGGAAATGTGCAGTTTGGCGGGGGCGTTGGTTTAAGTATTGGCTCTGATTATACGGACATCAGTCTGGCGCCCAGTGCGATTTATAACTTCAACCAATACTTTGCAGCAGGGTTGGGTTTGCAAGGCAGTTTCATAAAAGTAAAAAATCGCGAACCCTACAACAACGGTTATAAATCGTACTTGTATGGTGGCAGTATTTTGGGATTGTTTACGCCTATAGAACAGATTCAGATTTCTGCCGAACTTGAACAATTGCGCGTGAATCAAGAATTTACTCAAGTTGATGTAAGTCGCAATTTCTGGAATACCGCTCTGTATTTAGGCTTGGGTTACCACAGCGACAATGTTACGGTCGGTGTGCGTTACAACGTTTTATATGACCCGGATGACTTTGTATATAGTGAAGCTTTCATGCCATTTATCAGAGTTTATTTCTAAACCAAATAGTATTTAACAAAAATGACAGAAAATCTACACCAATCATTTCAAACAGACCTATAATTTTACATATCAAATCGCACGTGAGGTTTGATTTAACTTTTTTATAAACGCCATTTAATTTATGTCTCATGAAAAATTTCACTTTTGGTCTTATGGCCACAATGCTGTTGCTCGGTAGCGCCCGCGCACAAACAAACAATCCTTACAACCAACAAGGAATTGACTTTCTTTCCGCTTCGAAAGTACTTTATAAAGAGTATCAAGAGGGCAAACTATCTGCTGTAAACCAGGAAACCATCGACTATTATTTCAAAACACTTTTACCGAATTACACTGGAGTTAATTTAGCAGACTTTAATCTTATTGTAGGCGGACTAAAAAACACGAATAACGCAGCGATCATTAAAAACTCCGGCTATTCTGACGAAGCCAAAGCGTTTTTGCAGAAATCCCTCGAATCCTACAGCATTACAAAACTTGTTGATGCGGTACAAAGCAGTAAGATTGATGTAAAGGAAAAGGAGGACATCCTTATCGTTTTAGCGATAAATTACAATCTGATCAAACCCTATTTCGACCAGCAACCGACCGGGACAACAAAGGGTTCTTTCGATCTGGATGAGTATGCCTCAATCCCAATCATGACGCCCAACGCACGCGGTATAAACAGCTTTGTTTGGGGTGGCTTGGGTTATATTTTTGGCAGTGCTCTCTGTGTTCCATGCGGAGCCGTCGGCGCGATCATCGGCGTAGTTACGGGCGGTTGGATGGATGAAAAAGGGATCAGACCGGTTATTAGTACAGGAACAAGCTCTGGAAGCGGCTCGGGCAGTTGGACTCCTCAGCCTTAAAAATCACAAGCCGCAGTGCTTATGTATCTGCGGCTTTTTTTTATTTTGTATGCAAAGAAAACTATTATACCTGTTTTTTGGAATAGTATCGATAAGTGTGAATGCACAGCGCCTCCGCGGAAAAGTTGTAGATTCTAAAACCAATGAATTTTTAGCTTTTGCAAATATCGTGTTTAACAATGATCCCCACTTGCAAATCAGCAGCGATATCAGTGGCAGCTTCTCTTTCGAAAGTACAGCAACGATCCGGTCACTAAGTTGTAGCTATGTAGGTTATCGTAAAACCGACATCGAGATTAGCACCACAGTAGGCAATACGATTTTAGTCATGATGGTTCCCGCTGACAATATTTTGGATGAAATTACGATTGTTGCCGGCGAAAATCCCGCGTACCGCATCATCAAAAGTGCAATCAGCAACAAACGGTTCAACAATCCTGAAAACATAGGTTCGTTTCAATACCAATGCTACAACAAAATATCAGCCGATCTCAAATGGAATGGTACACAGAAAGTGGATACCGTACTATGGAATAATTTTGTTAAAGGAAAACATCTTCTTCTAATGGAAAGCGTTACGGAACGTAAATTTTTATCGCCCGATTACAGCGAAGAGACAGTGGTCGCCACGAAAGTATCAGGGTTTCAAAACCTGCCGTTTGCCGCATTGGCGACAGATTTACAGCCGTTTGCCTTTTACGAAGATTACATCAAATTGCTCAATATCCGTTACCTAAATCCAATCAGTAAAGGCAGCCTGAAAAAATATGATTTTCGACTTGAGGAAACTATTTTAAAAGAAAAGGATACTGTTTTTCTGATTTCATTCAAGCCAAAAAAACACAAAAATTTTGACGGCTTGAAAGGCGTTCTATATATTAATTCAAACCGTTATGCCATTCAAAATGTCATTGCGTCGGCCTACGAAAAAAGTAGCATTATCTTAAAAGTTCAGCAGCAATATCAGTGGACCAACAACCAATATTGGTTTCCTGAACAAATAAACTATCTGCTGACTACTAAAGGTCTTTCTAAATTTAAAGATGTCAGCACCACCATCGAGGGTAAAAGTTTTATCAGCAATGTTGCGTTTGATGTGCTGATGCTTCGCAAAGATTTCGCCATGGAAGCAGTTCATATGGCAAAAGATGCCAACACAAAAGATTCGCTTTTCTGGAGCAATGCAAGAAATAAAAGCCTTAACCCAAAAGAATTAAAGACGTATACTTTTATAGACAGCATTGGCAAGAAAAATAACTTCGATGGCAAACTGAATGTCGTTAGGAAATTAGCAGAGAACAAAGTGGCCGTTTCCTTTGTTGATATTGATCTATCAAAAACACTTAAATTCAATGATTTTGAAGGGCTTCGCGTGGGCACCGGAGTGCATACCAACGAAAAATTTTCTAAAGATTTCACCATTGGCGGCTTTTTAGGTTATGGTCAAAAAGACGAACAATGGAAATACGGCTTGGAGTCCTATTACGACATTTCAGGAAAAAAAGAATTCACTTTCGGATTTAGATACCAACAAAACTTAATGGAAATCGGTGGTTATGGCATGCGACAATATCAACATAATTTTATAAATTTTAGGGATTACATGGCTAATCAATTTGATGGAATCAAACAAAATTCGATACTGATCAATTTTAGAACTTTCAAATATCTCCAGTGCCAAGTAGCGTTAAACCAAACCGACATAATGCCCGTAAGCCCGAGTGATTTGAAGCATACCGATCCAACCCGTCAAATATTTAAAAACACGGATGCCACCGTCTATTTTCGATTTGCGTACAAAGAAAAAATAGTTCAAATCTTCGATACAAATTATAGTTTGGGAGCACCTTACCCGATATTTTATGGCTATTTATCAAAAGGGCTTAAATCAATTAGTAACGGCACGCTCGATTATTTAAAACTAGAAATTGCTGTAGAACAAACATTTTTTACAAAAAATCTAGGAAAAACAAGCTATCGGTTCGAAGCGGGTCATATTGATTGTGATTTACCCAATGGCTTACTTTTTACTGGCGAAGGAAGCTACAGTAGGCATTATCCTTACGCCTCTAAAAATACTTTTCAATCGATGAAACCCTATGAGTTTATTTCAGATCAATATGTCAATGTTTTTTTGGCCCACAACTTTGGTACGCTGCTTTTTAAAACCAGAATCTCTCAACCTGGTATAAGCATACATCACAATTTAAGTTGGGGTGCTCTTAAACAAAATCAAGTATTTGATAAAACCTTCTTCAACACAAAAGAAAAAATCTTTTCTGAGGCTGGGTTACAATTGGATAATATCATCAAATTGAACTTTCGGAATTTAGGATATATCGGCATCGGGTCGGCCGCTTTTTGTCGTTATGGCTATTACTCAGTGCCCGATTTTAACGATAATATAGCCTATAAAATTACTTTTAATTTTACCCTTAAATAACAATCGTTTTGAAAGCCCTTCTGTTATTTTTCATGCTTTCGATTGCATTAAAAAGCCATTCCCAAGACAATCTGCATAAACCAGTTGTTTTGCATTACGGCTCATTCTACTTGTTGTGTAGAGGCACACAGCAAAAAATGGGATTGATTGCCGATAGATTCAATCTTAATGATCCTTACAGCACCCATGTCGGAATTGGACTGGTTGAAAAAGGGATCTTGATTGTTTACAGTGTCAATAATGATACTTATGGCAAAACCGCGTTGGTTCGAGAAAAATTAGATTCATTTGTGGGTGGGAATGACGTTCTTTACTGGAGCGTTTGGCAATGTAAAACTTCCGCCAGAGAACTTTCAATATTGAAAAAAGTCCTCTATTCGTATCGATTAAAAAAAATTGTTTTTGATATGGATTTCGAGGCCAATAACAATAAATTTTATTGTTCTGAATTTTGCGCAACCGTTTTAAAAAAAATCAATCCTGAAAAATTTTCGTTTCCGTTGACCCAAAAACCACTAGATGCAATTTTTGCCGCTGTTTTGCGCAAAAACACGCTACATTATTATCCCGTTGATTTTTTTCAAAATAGCGATCGCATCAGAAAAATTTATGAGGTGCATCGCTAAAAAGATTGTCATAGTTTATTTCTAAACCAGACTTTCATCCATTCTCTTTTTAAGATCAGGAACGAAACCTGCTCCGACAATTCGACGATGTCAGAACCGTCGAGTTTTTTGATCTGGTCTTCAGGCACATCGATGATATACAACAGATTCAGGTATTCTGCGAATTTGTATTGAATCAAACGATAAATCTTTTCATGCAGTTGCACTTTGAGTTCGTTGGGTTTGGTGCTCATCGGAAAATCGATGCCTTCGTTGGCAAGGTTAAAATCTTTATTGATTTGTTCGATCAGTTTGAGGTATAGGTTTTCGTTTTCCGCTTCAGAAAGCAATATATCGGTAGATTGTGGCGCGATGAAATTCATTGAATTATGCAATTGTTTTTTGATTTTTATTGTTCCAAACCGATACGATTTTCACGAGCAGCACATCACCGCCCGCGTAAAAAAATACAGCGCCCATCGGTGGATTCACGGCCGGAATGACGCCGAATGTTCTCGGAACCCATGTCCAGCATTGGAAATACGTTCCCACCAACTCTATAAAGATAACACAAAGCGCAATACAATAATAGAGGTTTTGCCAATGTTTTCTTTTTAACAATACGAAGAACAACGCTCCGAAAATCAGCGAGAATAAATCGTTCAGGAAAATGCCAACAGCAAGAAACAGCATCATGAAAAATCTCGCAAAGAATAGCTGCAATCGTTTTTCATGTTTGAGAACCCAATTGGTATGTGCGAAAACATAACCCGATGCATAGACAATTGCGTGGCCAAAAGGCACGTATAATGGGATGAATTCGGTTCGGTAATCATACATTCCCAATAATTTACAAAAAATCAATTCACCGACGTAAGATAGGAAAACCATAACGACCATCAGCTTTTTCAAAGTCATCTCAGCCGCAAAAAACAGCAGTGAGAAATAAGCGATTGCTAAAAAATTGACAATCATTCTTCCATCAAAATAGCGCTCTGTAAAATAAACAGAATCGATTCCGAGCGCGGCAACAGTAAAAACTGTAAAGCCAAACGCAAGGCATAACTGCAGTTTGGGTTGATGGTTATTATTAAGAAAAGCTTTCAGCATCATTATTTTTGTAGAAACGACAATATTACACTTTTCTTCCCATCAGTTTTTCACCGAATGATCGTAACATTGCTTTTTTATCGCTGTCGATATTAAGTTTTTCTAAGGTCGAAAACGCCTGCATCGTATAGTCTTCAATGGCTTTTTGCGTCGTGGTTGAAGCACCGGTTTGGTTGAAAATTTCCTTCACGGAATTGATTTTATCGAAATTGTCATTAGGCTGAATCGAATACAAGTGCATCAATTGCTCGCTGTCTTCCAATGTAGCAAACTCAACTGCTTTAAGGTATAAATAGGTTTTCTTGTTCTCAATGATGTCGCCGCCCACTTGCTTTCCGAAGGTTTCCGGATTTCCGAACGCATCGAGATAATCATCCTGAAGCTGGAATGCGAGCCCTAAATTCAATCCGAAATCATAGATTAGATTGGCATTTTCTTCAGAAGTTTTGGCGATGATTGCACCCATTTTCATTGCAGCTGCGACCAAAACAGCTGTTTTATATTCGATCATTTTAAGGTAATCCGTAATCGTCACATCGTCGCGGTTTTCGAAATCAACGTCCCATTGCTGACCTTCACAGACTTCGAGTGCGGTTTTGCTGAACAGTTTTGCAAGTTCTTTAAATACGTTGGGTTCGTAGCGTTCGAAATACTGGTACGCCAGAATCAGCATCGCATCGCCTGAAAGGATTCCGGTGTTGATATCCCACTTTTCATGCACCGTTTCATTACCGCGTCGCAGAGGCGCATCATCCATAATGTCATCATGAATCAATGAAAAATTATGAAAAACCTCAACAGCCAAAGCAGCCGGCAACGCTTTTTTATAATCGGCATCGAAAATCTCTGCAGTCATCAACGTCAATACCGGACGCATTCTTTTGCCGCCCAATCCTAAAATGTACTGAATGGGCTCGTATAGATTCTTCGGCTCTTTGAGATGTTGCTCCTCCTGAAGATAATCGGTGATGAATTGTTGGTATTGTGGGATCGAATGCATGAAATTAATTTTCGGCTAATTTACAGCATTCCGTTTGGATGGCAAAAATCCATGCGAATGCTAATGTTAAATAATTGTGAATACTTTGGAAACTATTTTAGTGTTAAAAGTTTCCGTATTACATTTGCCGCTGAAAATTACGATGTCCTTAACGAACAAACTGCGGAAATTAAATTACAATAAATGAAAGAGAAAATCATCAAAAAAGCAACGGATATGTTCTTGAAACTCGGTTTCAAGAGTGTTACCATGGATGATATTGCAGGGGAAATGTGTATTTCTAAAAAAACAATTTATAAATATTTCAGCAATAAAGAACTGCTGATTGAAGAAGGAACGAAAGTCGTTCATGAAAAAATTCACGCGCTGATGCATGAAGTGATTGCTCAAAATCACAATGCGATTACTGAAAATTTTCAAATTCGGGAAATGTTTAAAGAGATGTTTCAATCGTTTGACCATTCGCCGGCGTACCAACTCAAAAAACATTATCCCGAAATCTATCAGAAAATGATGGCTAATGAAATTGAAGATTGCTCTTACGTATTTCGTCAAAATATCGAAAAAGGCATTACACAAGGCTTATACCGTGCAGACACTGATGTGGAAGCAGCCGTTAAATTTTACTACACCTTGATTTTTTCCATTAATGAAAATACATTACTCGAAAAGGAAGCCTATGAACTAGAAGGCAAAGCTTTAGAATACCATTCAAGAGCCATTGCAACTGCCGAAGGCATTTTTGAACTCGAAAAAAACTTATACAAACTCAATCCATAATCAATCATCAATCTATGAAAAAAGCCTTACTCCTTACCCTGCTCTTATTCGCTTTGAGCATACAATCGCAAACGACCAGTCAAAGCTACTCCTTTAGTCTAGAGCAAGCGATCAGCCACGCTTTGACGAACAATTATCAAGCGATCAATGCCGGTCGAGATATCGCATCGGCGCAACAGAAAAAATGGGAAACGACCGCTGCAGGTTTACCGCAAATCAATGCCGG
>JANPJB010000141.1:0-18515 GCA_031425295.1 Flavobacterium sp.
AAAAAAGGGTTTGCAATTCAAATTAAAAATAAAACAAAATATAGTGAGCCAAAATGTTTAAGAGCTGATTATAATTTATCTCCTCCGCAATCCTTTACTTATTGGTCGCAAGAATAATGATCCGATAGCACAGATAACCCCATCAAAAAAAACCAGCAAGTATCAACTTGCTGGTTTTTATATATAAAAGTAAATTAAAGTTTTCGGCAATTACCGCTTCACAACGTTCCTACTCTCAACCCCTTCCCCCGTTTTAATCCTCAAAAAGTAAACCCCAGCACTCAAATCCGCCAAATCCAACTGCGCTGATAATGCAGGCGTATCTAAACGAAAGGTTTTAAGGATTCTTCCGTTGATATCTGCTACAGACACCTGCTCCATCATGATGCTCCCTTTGATGTTCAATAAACCAGTCGTTGGGTTCGGATAAAAGTTGAATTGGCTGACCTCGTTTTGAGACATACCCAACACATTCACAAAGCGTGTCGCTGCGGTGTTGGTAACGACTGCCGGATTGAAATCGAAAAAGATACTCGCGGTACTGTTGACGATATCGCCAACCACGACATTGGCCTTAGGTTTGATTTTATAGGCTATGAAACCATGAGAACGTGGCTCGTCTGTCGTGCTGTCATGCAGGTTGATGTTTTCGAAAATGAATTTGAGGTCGATGCCGTCGGTCAATTCAACCTTGCCTTGGTGGCTTAAACTTTCGAGTTGCAGCGAGGTCCAGTCTAGTTTGCTGTCTAGCGTATTTTCTACACTAACATTGATCGCGCTGGCCGTTCCTGTATTTTGGAAACGGATGATGTAGTGCAGGTATTTATCGGCATCGGCAATCAGCACCTGGTCGCCTTCAAGACAAGTGATGTCGTTAGGGTCGAAAGAACCGATCACCGTTTGGTTTATAGTGAACGTGTTGTTGTCTTCGGTCTGATCTCCCGTCACTGGGTTTACCGTAACATGAGCGACAATCTGGTCGTTGATGTTGGTAACCGGCGGTGGAAAAACAGTGCCATTGATATTAATCGTTCTGGTTTCGAACGGGAGCAGATTGGCGAAGTCAAAAGTCAGCGTGTTCGCGGTTTGCGATGCAATGATTTCAGACGCTGTCAAGACATTAATTTTACTGCTGTCGTATTCAAAACTGACGCTGCCGCTGAGTGTGGTCGTGCCTACGTTTTTGTATACGATACGGTAGAAAGCAGGAAATCCGGGTCTGATATCGCGCAGGGCATAAAGGCTTACTTCGAGATCGTTGATTTGGCCGGTAGGTGCGACGCAGAAGTTGGCCGATTGTGAATTGTTCAATCCCGAAAAATTAATAGCATACGAACTTGGCGCAGCCACAAAATAATTGGGCAATTCAGAAGTGATCGCGGTCGTGAAATTTCCGGCTGTCGTAGGAATCTGATAGGCACCTTGCTCATCGGTAAAAGTGGCGAAACTATTGCTTCCGTTGTCTGCAACTACCATCAGGTTGCGTCCTTTGGGGTCGGCATTGGTGCAACCATTCGCATCGGAATCAATCACGACGGTTCCTTGGATGCTGTTGCCCAGATCGCCTAAATTCTCATAAACGGAAACTTTTCCGATGGTCCAATTGGCGTCATAACCAAATACGCCCAGAACATCGAGGTCGTTGTCATGGTCTACATCGGCGGTCGCTACACACAACGCTTCGGTATAATCACTCATCTGCTGGATTACTTGTCTGGCTCCAAATGTGCCATTGCCGGTATTCGCGTACCAGGCCAGTCGTGTGTCTTCTCCGGTTACCACGTCAAGATCGCCATCATTATCTAAATCTGCCGCTTTTACGGATTCTCCTCTCACGTCATTTTGAGAAATATCATGCGAAACATTGAAAGCGCCATTGTCGTTTTCAAACCAAGCGACTCCGGCATACGAACCGCTTCCGCCCGATAGGGATATTCCGATGATATCGTTATCGCCGTCACCATCCATATCGGCAGGATAAACGGCATACTCCCTCGCAAAAACAGTGAGGTTCTGCAAAGCGAAATTTCCCAAACCATTGGTGTTTTTAAAATAAAACATATCCCAACCATAGTCTGAAGCAATAATGTCCATATCGCCGTCGCCATCCATATCGGCGATTTCGAGTGAAGTGAGTCCGCTATTAGTGCCATCAGCGGGCGAAAAGATGAGTTCCGAGCCAAAAGCGCCCGAACCCAGATTTTTATACCACGCCATTTTTGCCGAATTATAAGTCCCGCAGATTACATCGATCTTGCCGTCACCATCCATATCCGCTGCGCGAATCAGGGTCGCATCGCAGGTGTTGTCAATGACATGTTCGACCGCAAAATTGCCTTGCCCATCATTCTCGTACCAGAACAATATGAATTCCTTAATGGTCGCGATATCTAAATCGCCGTCGCCGTCGATATCTGCAGGATAGGCTTTGGGTGTGAAATTGCCCACCGTCACACTTTCTGTGATGATATGTTGTTTACCATAAAACCCAAGTCCGTTGACATTTTCAAACCAGGCCAATTTGGCGTCATGCTGCGAATTGACCAACAAATCGATATCATTGTCGCCATCAAAATCTCCGGGATACACTTTGTTTGGATAATTGATGCTGCGCCCAATGACGAGTTGTCGTCCGAAATTTCCGTTGTTATCGGTATTCTTATACCAGGCTACTTTGTCATCATCCTCAGACGCAGAAATCAGGTCTTTCTTTCCGTCTCCATCAAGATCGGCCATGGTCACGTCGCGAACACCATAAGCTTTGTTGGTGATCAGCTGCTGTGGGCCAAAAACCGCTGCGCCACTGTTGTTGAGCCAACCGATTTCGTTGCCGCTGGTGTACACCACATCATTGTTATTGTCATTATTGATATCGGCAACCAAAACCGCATAACTGGGCGTTGCAAAAGACAGCAGCAAATTTTCAGCACCGAAAGTACCCAATCCGTCGAGATTTTTATACCATACCAGCTTGCTATTGTATGCGGTTGATGCCACGAGGTCAAGATCGCCGTCAAGATCAACATCAGAAGCCACGATTGAGGCCACGCCACTCGCAGAACTCGTAATAATTACAGGCGCGCTGTAGGCTGCATTGCCGTTGTTTTTGAGCCATGAAATTCTACCGTAACCGTTGCTTCCCAGAATGATGTCCTGTTTGTTGTCGCCATCTAAATCTGCCGTCTGTACGGATGAGGTAACCGCAATAGCATCACCACTGCTAATGACTTGCTCTGTGCCCATCGTTCCTGTACCATTATTGGGATACCATACTAAGAATCGAGTGAGGCTTGTAGGGTAAACACATAAAATATCCGAATCTCCATCGCCATCCACATCCGCAGGGGTCACTGACATTGGTGTTGAGTTATTGGTTCCGACCGTGATACTTTGGATTTGCTGAAAATGGCCTAAACCATCGGTATTTTTGTAGGTAGTGAAGGTATTGTACGACGAACCTAAGAGGTCAGGATCGCCGTCATTGTCAAGATCAACCACGGATAATGAACTTGCGACTGCGCTGTTGAAGGCGCCTGCAACGGTTTTCTTCTCGCCAAAATTCCCTAAGCCATCAATATTTTCATACCAGTTCAACTGCGTTCCGTTAGTCACAACGTCTAGGTCGCCATCGCCATCCATATCTACGGCTTTGACGAATCGAGGACTGTAAGTGGTATAAGAACCGCCTATGACGATGTTTTCGTCAAAACCTATTTGTGCTAATAATTTCGTGGAACCGGCTAGTAAAATAAATAGGAGTAATCTTGTTTTCATAATACAGAAAGGTAAAAGGTTTTACTTAAATCAGTTAAGCATCGTGTTGTTGCCCAAAAGTATATAAATTACTGCTGATTCAGAACAAACTTTTCAGAATATTCTTGCTCTGGACATACAACCGTTATAGCGCTATGCAGAAGCTACTGATTATCTGTTGCGTTCGTTGTGCGCCAGCACAAGCCCTAACACTGATAAATATGTCAAAAACTATGAAGATTTTAAAATAGTACGATGGGGTTGCGTGAGGGCTAGCAGCATTTGTCTGAGCTCGTTTTGCGCTGGCGTTCAGCGTAAAAAAGCGAGTGCGGATAACCCGACCCTTGTGGTCACGCCCGAAAAAAAGGCAAAAGGCAAAAGGGATAAGGAGAATGGCAACTGCTTACTGGTTATAACCGAAGCGTTTGAGTTGGTTGATGTTGCTTCTCCAGTTCTTATTGACTTTCACATACATCTCAATGTGGATTTGCTTGCCGAAAAACTTTTCTAAATCGGCGCGCGCTTCAACGCCCACCCTTTTTAGCGCTTCTCCTTTGTGACCGATGATGATGCCTTTTTGGGTATCGCGCTCGACCATGATCAGCGAACGGATGCGGATGATGTTGTCGTCCTCGAAAAACTCTTCGGTTTCGATTTCGACGGCGTATGGGATTTCTTTGTTGTAGTGCAAAAGGATTTTCTCGCGAATCGTTTCATTGACGAAAAAACGCTCGGGTTTGTCAGTAAGCTGATCCTTCGGATAATAAGCCGGAGAAATGGGTAACAACGCGATAATTCTGGCAAACACTTCAGGCACATTGAAATTCTTCAACGCGGAAATCGGAAAAATTTCGGCATTGGGCACTTTGTCAGTCCAGAAAGCGACTTGTTCTTCGAGTTGTTCTTGGTTGGAGTTGTCGATTTTATTAAGGAGCAGCAGCACGGGAATTTTTGCATGAATAATTTTATTGAAGAACGCTTCGTCTTTAAGATCTTGCTCACCGATTTCAACCATATAGATCAAAATATCGGCGTCTTCGAAAGCGGACTTTACGAAATTCATCATCGAGGTCTGCATTTCGTACGCTGGCTTGATGATTCCTGGTGTGTCTGAAAGTATCAATTGGAAATCCTCGCCATTGACAATGCCTAAAATACGGTGCCGCGTGGTTTGTGCTTTTGAAGTAATGATGGATAGGCGCTCACCTACGAATGCATTCATGAGCGTTGATTTTCCTACGTTTGGATTGCCTATAATATTGACGAAGCCTGCTTTGTGTTCCATAATATGATCAAACAGTTGTTATATAAAAAAAGCCACTCATTGCTGAATGGCTTTTTTCTTAGTAGCGGGAACAGGACTCGAACCTGTGACCTTCGGGTTATGAGCCCGACGAGCTGCCTACTGCTCTATCCCGCGCTGTTTCGAGTGCAAATATACAATCTAAATTGATAAAGTCAAGTTAATTTTGTAAAAAGTTTTCATCTTCGTATTACATTGATTGCAAAATTGTTAGCGTTAAACCTTTCGCCAATTAAAGCCATTTGAGTTTACAACATAAAAAAACCACCAATTCCCATTGGTGGTTTTAACCCTTTTAATTTTAATTACAAAACAATTCTTAACTATAAAAACTTATTTATTCTTCGTGCGTCAATGCGGTATTTCTGTCTACAATTTTGAGGTTGGAAGCCAAACCTTCGTTATTGATCATCGTCATGTTGAGCGAATCCAAATTCGATAGGTTTTTAGAAACCGGACCGTTGAACATGTTGTACGAGATATTCATTTCTCTGAGTTTGTTTAACTTTTCGAGATCAAATGGAATTTGTCCATCCATATTGTTGTCGAACAAACTGAATACTTCGAGTTGCGTCAGGTTTGAAATTTCTTTTTCAAGTTTGCCTGTGAATTTATTACTGTTTAGCAGTAGTATTTTCAAAGATCGCATTTCATACAGCGAGAAAGGAATTGTACCTTCGAGCTCATTATTGTATAGCGAAAGTTTTTTTAATTTCTTAAGGTTTCCGATTTCCGTTGGCAGTGTTCCTGATAACTTGTTCATGAACAATTCCAGCAAGATTAAGTCATTATTTTTTCCAATACTGGTTGGGATCGTACCCGTTAGTTTGTTGAACGAAATGTTCATGATCTTCAGGTATTTCATATTGCCAATTGACTCGGGAATAGTGCCTGAAATAGAATTTCTGGTTAGTTTAAGTCTTTGCAAATAGATCAAACTGCCGATTTCTGTTGGTAGTTCGCCGACTAAATTGTTGTTTGATAAATCGATGGAGATCACTTTGTCTTCGCTCAGTTTAACGCCAAACCATTTTGATACCGGTTCGTTTAGATTCCATTTGTTTTTCCACTGCGGTCCATTGGTAGCAATGTATAACTTAATTAGTGCATCCTTTTCGGGCAGTGAAACATTCGCCATTACAGGCATTGAAAACACAGCTGTCAATAGCAGTAAGGTAATTTTTCTCATGATTTAGGGAGTTTTGGTGAGAATAAAATATGTAGTAACTCGGTTAAATTTTAATTAATCTTCGTTAGCGTACGCTGAGTTTCTGTCTACCACAGTTAGGTTTACAGCCAATCCTTTTTCATTGATCATTGTCATATTGAGTGTGTCCAACTGCGCGAGGTTTTTAGAGACCAAGCCACTAAACATATTGTAAGAAATATTCATTTCTTTGAGGTTGTTCAATTTCTCGAGATCGAATGGCACTTGGCCTTGCATGTTATTTTCGAATAAACTTAAGTTTTCAAGCGACGTTAGGTTCGCCACTTCTTTATCTAATTTACCTGTGAGTTTGTTACTGCTCAATAACAACACTTTCAATGACTTCATGCTGTATAAAGTAGCTGGAATTGTTCCGGTTAATTCATTATTGAATAAAGACAAAGTTTTTAGATTTTGTAGATTTCCTATTGATGCCGGCAATTCGCCTGTGATACGATTCATAAATAATTCAACGGTGATCAGCGCTGTAGCATTTGACAATGTTGAAGGCAATGTTCCTGATAATTTATTGAACGCGATATTCAGTGTTTTCAACTGTTTTAAGTTTCCGATTGTAGTGGGAATCAAACCTGAGATATCATTTTTGAATAAGTTCAAGCTTTGTAAATGCACGAGATCACCTATTTCAACTGGTAGTTGTCCGACCAAGTGATTGCTTGACAAATTCAACGCAATTACTTTATCGCTTTGAATCTTTACACCGTACCATGATTCCACTGGAGTCTTTAAATCCCATTTGTTTGTCCATTGACTTCCATTCGTCGCTTTGTATAATTTTACTAAAGCCTCTTTCTCTGAAGAAGAAATGTTTGCCATCATTGATGATGTTGCAACTAAAGACAAGAATAAGGTGGTTAGATTTTTCATGGTAAATGGTTTTACGTTTATTTGATGTGGTAAATGTAAACCTGATATCGATAATGAGCAAATAAAATCGATGAAATGCACATTTTTAAATTTTTAAACTATATTTTTCTTACAATTATTTAAAATTCGAAAAACAAAAGTACTGTTGAATTGCGTAAAAAAAGGCTTAAAAATACTGCTTTATATTAAAAAAAACTACATTTGATTCACTAACCAACAAACAAAATAAATATGGAAATCAATTTTTTAGCGCTACTAGCTGCCGCTTGCTCGACTTTGGTCATTGGATTTATCTGGTATAATCCTAAAGTTTTTGGCAATGTCTGGATGAGAGAATCCGGAACATCTGAAGAAAAGATGAAAGGCTCCAATATGGTGCTGATTTTTGGGTTATCGCTTTTGTATGCGTTCTTTATCGCTTTTATTCTGCAAATGTTGACCATTCACCAATTTGGAGCCATGGGGATGATTGGCGGCGATCCAGCAATAGCAAAACCTTCGTACGCCGAATTCATGGCAGATTATGGTTCGGCTTTCCGTACTTTCAAGCATGGTGCTTTGCATGGTTTTATGACCGGACTGTTTTTGGCATTGCCTATGGTCGGAACGAATGCGTTGTATGAGCGAAGGAGTTTCAAATACGTTTTAATCAGCGGTGGATTTTGGATCGTATGCTTTACGATCATGGGTGGCATCATTTGCGCCTGGCAATAGAAAGTAATGACATCAAAAAAATCGCGACTGTAAATCGGGATTTTTTTATGCTAAATCTTCAATGGCTTTTGCCAAATCAAGATCTTTATCGGTAACGCCATTGCTATCATGTGTCGTTAATCGAATATTGACTTTGTCATAATTATTCCACAATTCAGGATGGTGGTTTCGCTTTTCAGACGCCAATCCGACTTCAATAAGAAAACCCAAGGCGCGGGAGAAAGAATTAAATTTGAACTTTTTAACGATGCTATTGTTTTCAAAGTGCCAATCTTTCAAGTGCAACAATTCGCTTTTTATGGTTTCTGAAGTATAAATTGTCATGACGGTATATTTTGTTTAAAATTAGTTAAATTAAAACCAACAACGATTAGTTTCGCGTGAAATCGTTAAATTTGGCTGATTAGCACACTCAATTTGATTTCCTATACTTTTCAACTCTATTCTTCGGTATCACAACTTCCTGCTGCTTGGAATACATTGGCGGTTGATAACATATTTCTGAGTGCTGCTTATCTTGAAGTGCTTGAAAAATCGGCTCCATTAAACATGACTTGCCATTTTATCGGCATATTTGAAAAGGACACCTTAATCTGTGTTGCGCTTTCCCAATTTTTAGATGTCAACCAATTGGAATCTTTTGGTGATCGCGATCGCTGCCTTAAAACTTCGCTTCGAAATTTTGTGTTTCGGAATTTCGGTTCACATGTTTTATTCATCGGCAACAATATGCTCACGGGTCAGAATGCATGCGCTTTTTCGAAAGATTGCAACATTCCGGAAACATTAAGGACATTGCGAGCTGCCGCCGAAGCATTGCAAGCTGATTTTAAATCGAAAGGAAAAAAAGTGCATATTCTTACTTTTAAAGATTTTGATGCCGATGACATTTCGTTATTTGACGCTGGTGATTTCAAAGCTTTTTATCAATTCAGCACACAACCCAATATGATTTTCAGTGTGCATCAGCATTGGAAAACCGAACAAGACTATATTGGTGCATTAACCAAAAAATACCGCGACCAATACAAACGCGCCCGCAAAAAAGCCGATGGAATAGAAAAACGCAAAATGCATTTGGAAGATATTTTAGAACATGAATCTACTATTTATGATTTGTATTTTCACGTGGCGAAAAATGCACCGTTCAACACGTTCTTTTTAGCGAAGAATCATTTCAGTATTTTCAAGAGCATATTTCAGGATAAGTTATTGTTTTATGGTTATTTCATTAATGAAAAGATGATTGGGTTCAACACGATGATTAAAAACGGAAAGTCGCTCGATACCTACTTTTTAGGTTATGACGATTCGATGCAACGCGACAAGATGCTGTACTTGAATATGCTCTACGATATGATTGCTTATGGCATCATAAAAGAATTTGAAGAAATCATTTTTTCGAGAACTGCGTTGGAAATTAAAAGTTCAGTTGGTGCAAAACCAATCCCAACATTCGGTTTTATGAAGCATGAAAATACTATTCTGAACCGCTATATGTCGAAAATTTTTCCTTATTTAGAACCGGAAATGATTTGGCAAGAACGCAATCCGTTTCAATAAGCAACTCAACCCTTTTAGGTTTATAAAGAAAACAACATGCATTTCGAGTTTGATTTTTATAGTTCATTACTACTGATTTCCTTTTCACAAGGCATCATTTATAGTGTTTTACTTTTGATAAAAGCCGTTCGCACAGAGAACAAATCCAATTATTGGCTGAGTTTGTTTGTATTCTTATGCAGTCTATACATTGCGCCTTGGATGCTTGGTTTTGCTGGCTGGTATGACACACAACCGTATCGCGATTTTTTATTCTACATGCCTTTTCAGCACTTATTTTTTGTGGGTCCGATTATTTTCTTTTACACGCAAAGCCTACTCAATCCGAGTTTTCGTTGTACCAAAAAAGAGGTTTTGCACTTGATTCCCGGTACATTATATTTGATTTATATTTTTGGCATTTGGCTATATGATCAATTCATCTTTGGAACTTATTATTTCTACCAAGATGGAATGGATAAAGATTTTGACAACGGGTATCAAAAATTGGGTTTCGTGTCGATGTCGTTCTATTTTATAATGAGTTTGAGGTATTACAACCGCTATCGCAAGCTGATGTACCAAGTGGTGAGTTATGCGGATCGCGTTTTATTTCGTTGGGTAAGAACGTATTTAATTGCTTTTCTGATCATGCTGGTTTTGCCGATTATTTCCGACGTTGCGGCACTGTTTTTCCCAGCCTTGAAATCATATCAGGGCAGTTGGTGGTTTTTCTTGTTCTTTTCGATAGTGATGTATTATATCGCGGTTATGGGTTATGCCAATCCAGTTCATGCAACAATTGGGTTTCGAATGTCGGTTTTCGATAAAAAACCGTTGCTGTTAACTTCCCAAAATCAAAATGGTGACACCATCGAAGCAACCGTTATCGATATTGATTATGAAATCTTTGAAGAAAAGCCTTCACCAGAATTTGAAGTTTTGAAGAGAAAAATCGAAACGTTAATTCAAGCGGAAAGACTCTATCAGAATCCGGAATTAACCTTGACCGATTTGTCGAAAAAACTCGCAGCCAATGTTTCCATAGTATCGAGAACCATCAATCAGGGATTTCAAATGAACTTCAATGACTTCATCAATAACTATCGCATTGAAGCGGTGAAAACCATGTTTCAAAATGGCGAACACAAAAAGTCGACCTTACTCGGAATCGCTTTCGATTGTGGATTTAATTCGAAAGCCACTTTCAACCGCGCCTTTAAAAAAAATACCGGCTTTTCTCCAAAAGAATACTTAGAAAAAGCATAATCTTATTGTTTATAATACTTTTCAACTTTTTTCAAATAGGTCTCAAATCATAATTTGAAGCGATTGGTGGTGATTAATGGCCCAATTTTGCCCTGTAATTAACCATTAAATCTAAAATTATGAAAACACTTTTTACCACAGTACTCGTTGCAATCACGCTAGCTTCATGCAGCTTAACTTCCAACACCATCATTAAACCCAACGACAATTTTGTCTTGGGGAATAACGAACACGGTTCTTTCAAAGTCAAATTGAAAAATGTTTCAAAGAACAATATTGAAGTCTATCATGCACCGATAAAAGGTGGAAAACATTCCGCTCAAAAAGTAAAACCTAACGAGTATGCAACGCTGAAAGTAGATCGCAACACGGCGTTGGTAATCAGCAATGCTTCTAAAGATACCGCTTCGGTCGATTTGAAAGTTACTGGAGATACCGGCCTATCAATGGGTTACTCGAAATAATGGTCATTTAAAGATCTGAATATCATGATAAAATCAATTTTAATTTTCATACTGATGCTAAGCTCTCTAATTTCATTAGCGCAGCTCAGAAACTCAAGAACAACAGTTACGGCTTATACTTCCGGATTTGATACCAACCAAAAATGCCTAAAATGAGTTCGCCAGCAATGCCGTAATAGAAAACGGCGGATGGCATTCCGTCGAGCAATAAACTTAGTATTCGTCCGATTGTCAGTCCGAGCATAAAAAGGATTTGAGATATGGTTGCTGCTTTCCAATAATTGGATTTTACGATTCCTAGAATCCAGAGTGAGGCGAAGGCTAGATACAAACCCATAATGGCTCTAAACACTTGGGTTAAATCTGTGGTTTCGACTGATAAATCGAGAAATTGTGGCAACAAGGTTTTTGGAAATAGACCGTAAACGAATGCCACCGGAATGACAATTACCGAAGAAATTATTAAATGGATGTTTTGGCGGATGGTGATTTTGGACATAAATTCAAAAGTACAAAACAAATTCGATTGAATACAAATGCCCTAGCCCCGATAGTAACGTTATCCTTTTGCGCTGATGTTTACTTCGTCAGTACGCCAAAAGGCTCAGGGCGCAAAAGATATAGTGAATAGCGGGATTAGCTTCTGAAGCTAAGCATTATCAATCTCCAACTGCACTGCTTCCCAATCTTCGAGCAATTGGTCTAGATCTTTCTTTTTCTTATTGTACGCCATGAAAAAAGCGGCATCCTCGATGTGTTTGTCGTAATTCGACGCTAGTGCTTTGTCGTCATTTTGAATATCGATTTCCAGCTGTTTGATTTGGCTTTCAATTTTACTGAGGCGATTTTGCAGTGATTTGCCTTTCTTTTGGTCTTCGTACGAAACTTTGGTGTTGGCGGCGATGACTTCTTTCTTGATAACGTCTTTTTTCTCGACCTCACGCATGTTTTCGAGGTTGCGTTGCTCTAAGAAATAATTGATATCGCCTAAATATTCCTTGATTTTTTGGTCTTTGAATTCGTAGACGATGTTCGACATGCCTTGTAGAAAATCACGATCGTGCGACACGAGCAATAAGGTTCCTTCGAATTTCTGCAGGGCGGCTTTCAATACGTTTTTCGATTTGATATCGAGGTGGTTTGTCGGCTCATCCATCAACAATACATTTATCGGCTGCAATAGCAGTTTGCACAAAGCGAGCCTATTGCGTTCGCCGCCCGAAAGCACTTTGACTTTTTTCTCGACATCGTCACCGCGGAACAAAAAGGAGCCTAACATGTCGCGCACTTTTGAGCGGTTGGTATCGGTGGCTGCATCTTCCATGGTTTGGAGTAGCGTTATTTCACCATCGAGATATTCCGCTTGGTTTTGGGCGAAGTAACCCACTTGCACGTTGTGTCCGAGTTTGATCGCGCCTTGGAATTCGAATTCATGTACGATGGCTTTGATGAATGTCGATTTCCCTTGTCCGTTTTGGCCAACGAAAGCGATTTTGCTGCCGCGTTCTACAAGCAAATCGATGTCTTTCAAAATGGTTTTATCGCCGTATTTTTTGGTAACGTGTTCGGCTTCGATCACGACTTTTCCTGGAACTTTCGAGACGGGAAACGAAATGTTCATGACGGAGTTGTCGTCTTCATCGACTTCGATGCGTTCGACTTTATCGAGCTTCTTAATGAGTGATTGCGCCATGGACGCTTTCGATGCTTTGGCACGGAATTTTTCAATAAGTTTTTCCGTTTCCTCTATTTTCTTGGCTTGATTCTTTTGTGTGGCAAGTTGTTTTTCGCGGATCTCGTGACGCAATTCGAGATATTGCGAGTATGGTTTGTTGAAATCGTAGGCTTTCCCTAATGAAATTTCGATGGTTCTGTTGGTGACATTATCGAGGAACATCTTATCGTGCGAAACGATTACCACGACGCCTGGATAATTTCTGAGGAAGCTTTCCAGCCAAATGATACTTTCGATATCAAGGTGGTTCGTCGGCTCATCGAGCAAGAGGATGTCGTTATTCTGCAAGAGTAATTTAGCAAGCTCGATGCGCATGCGCCAGCCACCGGAAAAAGTTTCCGTAAGATTGTTGAATACTTCGCGCTTGAATCCGAGACCCAGTAGGATTTTTTCGGTGTCGCCTACATAATTGTAACCGCCTAGCAATTCGAAACGGTGTGTGTAGTCGGACAAGTCTTCTATGATTTGGGAATACGCCTCGCTTTCATAGTCGGTTCGAGTGACTAACTGGTGGTTGATTTCCTCAAGTTTTCTTTCGACGACTTGGATTTCAGTAAATGCTTGATACGCTTCATCGAGTACGGTTCTGCCTTGCTCGAAGTCGATATCCTGACGAAGGAAACCAATTTGAACTTCTTTCTCAGTTGCGATACTGCCTGAATCGGGCATCAAGTCTTTGGCTAATATTTTTAGCATGGTAGACTTTCCTGCGCCATTTTTTCCGACCAATCCTACTCTATCGCCAGCGCCCATTCTAAAAGTTACTTCCTCGAATAGATACGTTCCTCCAAAGGAAACTGACAAATTGTGAATGTTTAGCATAGTTTTATTACTGTTATAACCGAGTCACTCTTTAGAAAAGAATACCTTTGTAGAAATTTTTTGCAAATGTTAAAAAAAGGATCCAAACTAAATAGCATTTTAACAGGAACTTGTCCGAGATGCCAAAATGAAAGCATGTACGTGAAGAAAAACCCTTTTAATCTTACTACCGTATTGAAAATGTATGAAGCATGTAGCCATTGTGGATTGAAATACCAATTGGAACCATCGTTTTTTTACGGGGCGATGTATGTCAGTTATGGGATTAATGTAGCGATTGGCATTGCAACATTCATCATCACTTTTGTCGTGCTTCATTTCAATATTAAGAATTCCTTCATCTCAATAATTGTGGTACTTGTCGTATTTTATCCTTTGATTTTGAGATTATCGAGAAACATCTATATCAATATGTTTGTGTCTTACGAAGCGGGCTCTAAAAAGTAAATTATTATTATTTATAATATCTTTCAATGTTGATGTCAGCAGCTATTGGAATTCCACCTTCAATATTTTGAAACAAAATTTCAGCCATTGCCGGACCGAGCATGACACCGCGCGTCCCCAATCCGTTTAGGATATGAACATTTCGATATTGACGGTGCGTACCGACAAGAGGCTTTCTGTCTTTAACAGTTGGGCGGACTCCAGCAAAATGTGATATGATTTCGAAATCACAAGATAAGGTTTCTCTAATCTTTTCAATTAATTCTTCTTTCCCTTGTTGCGTTGGAATATTGGTTTTGTCTTCCCAGTTGTAAGTTGCGCCCACCTTATATAAATCATGCCCCAAAGGCAAAACGAATACGCTCGAGTTAATAATAACATCTAAAGACAAATCAGGCGCTTTTATAACCAATAACTCACCTTTAGTACCATCAAGTGGTAAATCGCTAAAAAACGGATTTTGATGCATCCCAAAGCCTTCGGCAAAGATAATGTGTTTCGCCTCGATGTCTTTATATTGGACGCATTTGTCTTGGAACACTAAAGCACTATGATCGAATGGTTCAGGAAGCAAAAAGTTGTGGTTTTGAAGATAGGCTTTATAGTGTGTCAATAATGATAACACATCTACATAACCTGTTTCTTTCACTTCCCCATAGTCATAAGGCGCATCGATTCCTAGGAATTTATCGGTTCTTAATCTCGTTGATAGAAATGGCATAAGTAAAGATTTATCAGCTGCGATAAACCAGTTATTTTGCTCCTCTACTGAAAAGAATTTCCTCAGGATTGGTTTTTTAAAATTAAAAGTTTGATTAAGTTTGATTTCAATTCTAGCATAAAACGCTTCGAGGATTGATAATTGTGATTCTGCATCCGCAACCGGAGTAAACCTTTTTAAAACTACGGGATTGTATAATCCAGCAGCCACTTTTGAAGATGAATTTTGGTCATTGTCGAAAACGACAATTTCTTTTTGGTTTTTTAAAGCAGTTTCTGCAAAAGCGATTCCTGCCAATCCTGAACCAACAATTAAGTAATCAATCATAGTGTAAAAATAAAAAACTCCTACCACAATGATAGGAGTTTTGAATTGAATTAGGAATAAAAACTAATAATTCCACATATCCTGTTCGAAATCACGAATTTTATCTTTGACGCGTTCGGACTCGAGTAATTGCATTTGCGAATTTTCTTTCATGTAGTCTGCAATTTGACGATCACCGTAAACATTTTCTTCTTTGTATATTACCGCGTTGAAACGCCTAGAATTCAGCAAATGATCGAAAGTAAACGGCATCGCAGAGTTCCTATCGTTGAATGCTTTAGCTTCATGCAAAACATCTCTGATTGCTGGGAAGTAAACCCAAAACAACTCGATTACGTCAGGATTATCAGCACCAATATCTCTTGCTTCAGGAGATACCGGGCAAATCCCTAGCATGCGATATTTCAATTCGCTTTGACGTTTGTCAAAATACCAATATCCTTTGATTTTATACCCTGAAATATCTTGAGCTGTTAAATCTTTAGTATTGATATACTGAGGGTCAAGCGTTTTTCTACCGGCTTTATAATCATCGTAATAGGTATTAATTTCATCGATACCGGCTTGAGTCGTATCCACGTATTTAAAAGATGACTGCATGTCTTTTAATGTCTTCTTGGTATTGAAATAATCATCAGCGTAAACCTCCGTAATTTTTCCAGTTTTGATACCGTTCAACAATACAGTAAACAAAGAACGTCTGTCTTTACCAATATTTGCTGTATCGATTGGATAGTACAACGGGAAATTAATTCGCTCATCTAAATCGATCAGCTCCCATACTGTTTTACCCATCAACACGTCTCTATCATGGACATACCCGTAAGCCAATGGCTTATCATTGTCAGAAATTAACTGAGCAGGCGTTTTTTTACCAATCTCATCAGGGGTTTTAGCGTTAAGCAAATTCGACTGAGCAGAAGCATTAATAGTTCCGGCAGCAAAAAGAATTACCAATAAACAATTTCTTACATTCATCTTTTTATATTCTAAGTTATCTAAGTCGGTAAAACGACAAACTTAAACCAATTATTGTATTTCGTAAATTACAGGCGCACATTTACCAGTTTGAATATTAGCTGCTACGCCAACAATTTTCGTTTTGATATCGTAAATAGTAACTTGATCCCCTCGACCTGCTCTGGCTAAAGCAGCTTTACACTGACCATTCACTCTGTCACCACTTACAATGATGGCAGCTTGTCCAGGCACTTTAAATGTAAATTGAGTTACTTGGAAATTTAAATCATATAAAAAGTCAGGTAATTTCGCAGATATCTGTGAAACTTCAAGACGTGATTTAGCTCCTTTATCATTTCCAATAGTTCCACCGATAGCGCCTTGTGGGCCTGGGATATTTTTGATTCTAAATACTTTTTTATCCGATACTTTAGTTTTATCTGGCAATTCGCCAGTTACACTTACCGTAACTTCAGTGCCCGAGCCCGGGTTAAGATTGTATTGTCCTGGTTTAGCACCTTTAGACATTCCAGAAGCAGAAGCATTTACTTTATTATCAGAAATACCCGCAAAGGAAATAGTCATTGGATTAGGTAAACCTCTGTAAACAACATTCATTTTATCTGCTGAAATGTTTGCCGAATTTGGTCTTGGTACCACAACATAGTTTCCTTTGATTGGAAGACTAACCACTTTTCCGTTCTCGTCAAAGTTAAATGAACCTGTGATTTCATGTTCTCCTACAGCACCAGCTCCGAAAGAAAATTCAGCCTGACCAGCCGAAGCTTTTACCGATACGCCATTGACAACAACGGATTTAGCAACTAAATTAGGATCAAATTTTCCTAGGATAATTTTTCCTTTTACTGCCTCACCCTGGAAAAAAGCTGTCTTTTCAGGGACAACAATCGGTTGGTAAGCCGTTAAAGATGCCGCAGCTACAAGATCAGACTGGAACATTCCATTAATGATATCACTTTCTGTTGTTTTAATATCTGCTTGCAATTGTGACAATTTAGTTACGGTTGCAATCAAAGGGAAACCCTTGTAATTATACTCCAACCATTCGATATTTTTGTTTTCTGTTTTCGAGAAGACTGCTTTTGTAGAAAATCTGTTTTCGATTTTCTTCATTTCAGGCTCAGCGATAGAGCTACCGCCGGTTTGTTTCAATTGCGCAACGAAGTTGTCAATTTTAGCTAAGAACTCCTTACCAAACTTGGAAGGCTTATCTCCTTCAAACCATTTCTCATCTACCTTATCACCTTTATCCATTTGCTCGAACGGTAAGTTACCGTTAGCATCTTTAACAAGTTCTTTGGTAAACTCGTTTTTAGCATTTTCTATGTATTCATTAAAGTCTTTAGAAATTGCTCTGATTTTTTCGACTTTAGTCTTCTTATCACCATATTGTAACGGTTGATCCGAAGCTTTTTGAGCTAATTGCTCGAAAGAGGACTGATTTCTTGCATCAGTGATCTTATTTGATTCTACTATTTTATTATTTAAAATACCGAAAGCAGATAAAACTTCTTTCGACATATTTAAAGCCAACATCGCGATGAAAACCAAGTACATCAGGTTAATCATCTTCTGCCTAGGGGTTAATTTTCCTCCTGCCATTTTTTTCTAATTAAGTTTGTTTTGTTTATATTAAAAATGTAGTGAGATACTAATTCCCTTTGTTACTCATTGCAGATAACATTCCACCATAAACATTGTTCAATGAAGACAAGTTTGAAGTTAATGACTGCATTTGATCTTTTAGTTTTAAATTATTTTCTGCAACTTCATTGTTGATTTGCGCATTTCTAGAAGCGCTATCCAATTGAATTTTGTATAGACTATTCAAAGACTCCATTTGAGCGGCAGCTAGTGTTAATTCTTCACTATATTTCTTAGTAGCCGCAATACCGTCAACAGCTGGTGCAATACCTTTCGCTGCTGATTCAAAGTTCTTAATACTATTTCCTAGACTAGCCATCAACTCACCATCAACTTTGGCCTCTTTCAACATAGCATCTAATTTTTGAGACAACATACCCTGTGCATCTTTCGCATCTTCCTTTTTTGCTTCTTTTTTTCTAGCTTCCCCATTTGCAAGTTCTGGATATACTAATGTCCAATCCAACTCATCATCTACTGGTTCAAAAGCAGACAGTCCAAATATAAGCGCTTCTGTTACTAGACCAATTGTTAACATTAAGTTACCAGTAATAAAGCCAAACTCTATGTGAGTAATTTTGAATAATGCTCCGATGATTACAATTGCCGCTCCCATACCGTAATCGAAATTCATTGCTTTTTTGCTTAATAATGCAATAATAATAATTTTAGTTAGTTAAGTTAATGTATAATTAGTT
>JANPJB010000142.1:0-18800 GCA_031425295.1 Flavobacterium sp.
CTTTGATAGAGTCAATTTTCGGAAAAGTTGTAGTGTCCTTAGCATTAAAAATAATGCTTTTTAATCTCGCGTTTTCAATCGCTAATGCCTCATTTTGATTCTTGAGGTTTAGATATTCACTAACATTATTGATTCGTTCATAGACGCCACCACTCAAAAAATTCGCAGAGCTAATCACTTTACTTCTATGATAGGAGTGAGATTGAATAGTGAAGACTAACGAAACCACCAAAAGCAGCAAAAACAGCAATCGATAGCTGTTTTTAAATAAAAAGATAAATATTTGCTGCATTTTCTAAAGTGTAAAATGTAAAGCTATTTTTTGTTGCAAAAGCGAGTCACGACGAATTACTAACTACTATTTTATAAGGATGCTTCTAAATTTCGGGATGTTTTTCAATGCCATTCCGGTGCCACGAACTACCGCTCTCAATGGATCTTCGGCAATGTAAACCGGCAAATCTGTTTTTTGTGAGATCCGCTTGTCTAGTCCGCGCAGCATAGAACCACCTCCGGCAAGATATATTCCGGTATTGTAGATGTCGGCTGCCAACTCAGGCGGCGTTTGTGACAAGGTTTCCATCACAGCATCTTCAATTCTCTGGATTGATTTGTCTAAGGCTTTAGCGATTTCGCGGTAAGAAACATCAACTTGCTTTGGCTTACCGGTTAATAAATCTCGTCCTTGAACCGACATGTCATCCGGCGCAGTTTCGAGTTCTTCCAGCGCGGCTCCAACGGTAATTTTTATTTTTTCTGCGGTACTTTCCCCAACGAATAAGTTGTGCTGCGTACGCATGTAGTAAACGATATCATTCGTGAAAACGTCACCCGCAATTTTGACGGATTTGTCACACACAATGCCTCCTAAAGCGATTACGGCGATTTCTGTAGTTCCACCACCGATATCCACAATCATGTTTCCTTTCGGTTGCATGATGTCGATTCCGATTCCGATTGCAGCGGCCATTGGCTCGTGAATCAAGTAAACTTCTTTGCCATTTACGCGTTCACAAGATTCTTTTACCGCACGCATCTCCACTTCTGTAATTCCTGATGGAATACAAACGACCATACGCAGAGCAGGCGTAAACATTCTTTTCTTTAACGCTGGAATACTTTTGATGAACATGCTGATCATTTTTTCGGAAGCGTCAAAATCAGCGATAACCCCATCTTTTAACGGACGTATGGTTTTGATGTTCTCATGTGTTTTTCCTTGCATCATGTTAGCCTCTTTACCGACGGCAATGATTTTACCCGATATTCTGTCGCGGGCGACTATCGATGGACTGTCAATGACCACTTTGTCATTGTGAATGATTAAGGTATTGGCGGTACCAAGGTCTATCGCGATATCCTCGGTCATGAAATCAAAAAATCCCATAAGTTTTTTAAGGGTTTATTATGTTTATATAAATTTTAACGCACAAAGTTAAACAAATTAATGTTTAAAATGACGTGTTCCTGTAAATACCATAGCAACTTTATTTTCATTGCAATAATCAATACTCAGCGCGTCTTTTATAGAGCCACCGGGTTGTATAACTGCCGTTACTCCAGCTTTTTTGGCAATTTCTACACAATCAGGAAATGGAAAAAAAGCATCACTCGCCATGACCGATCCGTTCAAATCAAATCCGAAAGTGCCTGCTTTTTCAATGGCTTGTTTTAAAGCATCGACTCGCGAAGTTTGTCCGGTTCCCGATGCGATTAAAGTTTGGTTTTTGGCCAAGACGATCGTATTCGATTTGGTGTTTTTACAAATTTTCGATGCAAATAGTAAATCTTCAATTTCATCTGCAGTCGGAGCTGTCGATGTAACGGTTTGAAGGTGTTCTTTATTGTCGGTCATGTTGTTTTTATCTTGCACCAAATACCCGTTCAGGCAAGTGCGTACTTGTTTCTGCGGTAAATCAACCTCGTTTTGGATTAAAATGATGCGGTTTTTCTTTTCGGATAAAATAGAAATCGCTTCAATATCATAATCCGGCGCAATCACGACTTCACAAAATAAGGCGTTGATTTCGGTTGCGGTTGCGACATCGATTTTCTGATTGGCAATCAAGACACCGCCAAATGCAGAAGTGGGATCACAGGCTAAAGCTGCATCATAAGCTTCTTTTATTGTGTTTCTTGTTGCAATTCCGCAAGCATTATTGTGTTTCAATATGGCGAAAGTCGGCGCGTCGTTTTTGAACTCAAGAATCAAATTGACAGCAGCATCAACATCGAGCAAATTGTTGTAAGACAATTCTTTCCCATGCAATTTCTCAAACATCGCATCGAAATCGCCAAAGAAAAAACCTTTCTGGTGCGGATTTTCACCATATCGCAAAACTTGTCCATGAGCAATACTTTGTTTGTAAATCGTGTCGTCAGTATTGAAATAATTGAAAATTGCAGTGTCATAATGTGAGGAAACATGGAACGCTTTTGTAGCTAAAAGTCTTCTATTCTCGAGCGTAGTCGCGCCATGTTGAGATGAAATCAAATCGAGTAGCAAACTGTATTCGTTCAAGGAGGCAACAATCACAGTGTCCTTAAAATTTTTCGCCGCAGCACGAATCAGTGAAATGCCGCCAATGTCGATTTTTTCAATGATATCCGTTTCCGAAGCACCCGAAGCGACCGTTTTCTCGAAAGGATATAAGTCTACTATAACCAAATCAATCTGCGGAATATTAAACTCCTCCATTTGTTGCACATCACTTTCATTATCCTGACGGTTTAAAATGCCACCGAAAATTTTCGGATGCAGCGTTTTCACCCGTCCGCCCAAAATGGAGGGGTAGGAAGTGATTTCTTCCACGGCAACAACCGGAATGCCTAAATTTTTAATAAAATCTTCAGTGCCGCCAGTAGAATAGAGCGTCACGTTTTGTTCGTGTAGTTTGCGAACGATTGGCGCTAATCCGTCTTTCGAAAAGACTGAGATCAGAGCCGATTGGATTGTTTTTGTAGTGTTCATGTAGTAGTGTTGTTGTGAAAGTGCAAAAGTAGTTTTTTGGAACTAAAATTCAATCGATTGTTGTAACAATATTCAAAAAATCAATACCAATCGCTCGTTGGTATTTAATTAGGTTTTTGACGAAATATTAGCCAATTTTACTCCACGAAAATTTAATTCCTATGATTGTCTACTTCAGGCTGCTCAGCGAAAGTTTTAGTTTTGCAATGAATGCGCTCCGCACAAATAAACTGCGTACTTTGTTGTCTTTGTTGGGCGTGACCATCGGGATATTTTCGATCATTGCGGTACTCGCTGCAGTCGACTCACTAGACAGAAAAATTAAAAGCGACTTAAGCACTTTAGACAAAAACACGATGTATCTGACGAGTGTTTGCTTTGGTCCGACCGAAATTCCGCGCTGGAAACTAGAGCAGTTTCCCAAAGTGACTTACGAAGAATACCAATACTTAAAAGAGAATGTGAACCATACCGAAAATTTCTGTTTCCAATTTTTTGCGCCGCGTGAAAGCGTCAAATTTGAATCGAAAACGGTTTCTGATGTTAACATGGTTCCGGTGACTTCCGAGTTTGTCGACATTCAGCGCATGGAGTTTTCCGCAGGTCGATTTTTTAATGAATCTGAATCGAATTCCGGAAAAGCAGTAATTGTTCTGGGCTTTGAAGTCGCAAAAGGTTTGTTTGATGAAATGGAGCCGCTTGGCAAAACGGTCCGCTTATACGGACAGCGTTTTACGGTCATTGGTGTAACCAAAAAGAAAGGCGATTCCGGCATTGAACTCGGTGGCGGCGATGACACTTCAGCTTTCATACCGACTAATTTTTTACGTCGATTGTATGGCGATAATAATGAATCGATGTTGCCTGTCATTATCATAAAGCCTGAGAAGGGAACGGATATCCCGGAGTTGCGTGCCGAGATTGCTCAGAAATTGCGCAATATGCGGGGCGTCAAAGCGAATGAGATTGACAACTTCTTCGTCAATATACTATCAGGTTTTACGGATCTGATTGATGGCATTGTATCGCAAATGAATATGATTGGTTGGATCATCAGTGGTTTTTCGCTTTTGGTTGGCGGATTCGGAATCGCGAATATCATGTTCGTTTCCGTGAAAGAACGCACGAATCTGATTGGCATTCAAAAATCATTGGGTGCCAAAAACAAATTCATTTTATTTCAGTTTTTATTTGAATCGGTAATACTATCGGTGATTGGCGGTGTTGTTGGTTTATTATTGGTTTGGATTATTTCAATTGTACTCACAAAAGCACTCGAATTCGAATTCATACTAGGTTTCTGGAATGTGGTTTTGGGAACCAGTCTTTCGGCGTTTATAGGTTTGATTTCGGGGATATTGCCGGCGATTTCAGCTTCGCGTTTGGATCCGGTTGAGGCGATAAGAACTGGAATGTAGCCAGATTTACCGCAAGGTTCGCGAGGTTTTTTTCGCAGAGCACGCAAAGAAAAAACAATAAAAAACCCAACAATTTTAATTGTCGGGTTTCTGTATTTAAATTTCTCCGCGAACCTTGCGAAAACCTTTGAGATCTTTGCGGTTATAAGAAAAATTATCGTATTTCGTTATTCTCAATCAAATCAATAAACAAATTGATCTTGTCTTTCAATTCTTTTCTCGGTACAATAAAATCTAGGAAACCATGATCCAATACAAATTCCGCGGTTTGGAATCCTTCGGGTAAATCTTTGCCAGTCGTATCTTTTACGACACGTGGTCCTGCAAATCCAATCAATGCGCCAGGTTCTGAAATATTGACATCGCCTAACATGGCATAAGAAGCGGTAGTTCCACCAGTGGTCGGATCGGTGCACAATGAAATGTAAGGGATCCGAGCTTCCGCAAGTTGCGCCAATTTTGCTGAGGTTTTTGCCAATTGCATCAACGAGTACGCTGCTTCCATCATACGTGCGCCACCTGATTTTGAGATCATCACGAAGGGCACTCTGTTTTTAATGGAGTAATCGATGCCACGTGCTATTTTTTCGCCCACTACAGCGCCCATCGATCCGCCGATAAAAGCGAAATCCATGCAGCAAATTACAACTTCTTTTCCTTTTGATTTGCCGACTCCGGTACGAACTGCATCTTTCAATTGCGTTTTTTCCATCACATCTTTAAGACGATCCGAGTATTTTTTGGTGTCTTGAAACTGCAGCGGATCTTTAGAGGTCATTTTCGCATCCAATTCTTTAAACTCATTGTTGTCGAATAAAATCTGAAAATATTCCGCGCTTCCGATACGCACATGAAAACCGTCTTCAGGGCTTACCCAAAGATTGCGTTCGAGCTCATCAGCATCCACAATTTTACCAGTCGGCGATTTATACCACAAACCTTTTGGAACATCCTTTTTATCTTCGGTTGCGGTCGTAATTCCTTTTTCTGTTCTTTTAAACCAAGCCATATCTTTTTAATTGATAATTGATAATTGACAATTAATAATTATCAATTATCAACTGTTAATTGTTAATTACAAAGTGTTTACGTTGTTCAAATCTGCAAAGGCCTGCTCCAACCTTTTGTTGAATGTCATTTCGCCTTCGCGCACCCATTTTCTTGGATCGTAGTGTTTTTTGTTTGGTGCTTCCGGTCCGTCAGGGTTTCCAATCTGGGTTTTCAAATAGTCGATATTGTTGACCATATAATCCCGAATTCCTTCGGTAAAGGCAAATTGCAAGTCAGTATCGATGTTCATTTTAATGACTCCATAACTGATGCCTTCTCTGATTTCTTCTAGTGTTGAGCCTGATCCGCCGTGGAAAACGAAGTCAACCGGATTATGCCCTGTATTAAATTTATGCTGAACATAATCCTGAGAATTTTTCAAAATCTTCGGTGTCAGTTTGACGTTGCCCGGTTTGTAAACACCATGCACATTTCCGAAAGCCGCAGCAATCGTAAAACGCGGGCTCACTTTCATCAATTCCTCGTAAGCATAGGCCACTTCATCAGGTTGGGTGTATAATTTTGAACTGTCGACATCGGAATTGTCAACACCATCTTCTTCACCACCAGTTATTCCCAATTCAATTTCTAACGTCATGCCCATTTTGCTCATGCGCTTCAAGTACTCTTTGCAGATTTCAATATTTTCGTGAAGCGGTTCTTCAGATAAATCGATCATGTGTGAACTATAGAGCGGTTTCCCGGTTTCAGCAAAATGTTTTTCACTGGCATCGAGCAAACCGTCCAACCAAGGCAATAATTTTTTAGCGCAATGGTCCGTATGAAGAATCACAGTCGCGCCATAGGCTTCCGCTAAAGTGTGAACATGTTTTGCACCGGCTATTCCACCGGCAATCGCTGCTTTTTCATCGGCATTAGACAATCCTTTTCCAGCATTAAAAGCGGCTCCACCATTCGAAAACTGAATGATTACCGGTGCTTTCAATTTCGCGGCAGTTTCCAAAACGCCATTGATCGTGCTAGATCCTGTAACGTTGACTGCAGGAAGTGCGAATGCTTTTTCTTTGGCATAACGGAAGATTTCTTGTACCTGATCTCCAGTTGCAACGCCGGGTTTTATGTTGTGAGCCATGATTGTGTGTTTAAAATTTAAGTGTACAAAAATAATAATTTATAACTTTAGAAAGGGTAATTTATTCCAATATTTAGCACCGAGTTCGGGAAATTATAGTCGCGGAACCATTTTTTATTCGAGGTGTCCGACGGGTTGTAAGTTTTGAATCCAAAATCAAACCGGAACACAAAAAACCCAAAGTCATAACGTAGCCCGAATCCAGAGCCTACAGCCGTGTCGCCCAATGATTTCAAGCCATTGAAGGTTGATTTCTCATCTTCAATATTGTCAAAAGCATTCCAAATGTTGCCCGTATCCACAAACAACGCACCGTTGAATTTCCCAAAAAAATTAAAACGAAACTCGGCACTAACAGCGATTTTAAAGTTCGCTTCATTGAAGTCATTTATCGCAGAACTTCTTCCGGGCCCCAGCGAATAAGACTGCCAAGCCCTATTGTCATTAGATCCACCGGCAAAGTAACTTCGCGAAAAAGGAACGCTTTCTGAATTTCCATACGGAACCGCAAGCCCGACAAAGCTTCGAAATGCAAATACTTTTCCGCGTTTGAAATCCCAATGCTTGATATATTCGACTTCGCCTTTGATATACTGAGAGTACGCTACTTCAAATATGGTTTTGTTGATGTCTTGCGTTCCGGTCTGCTTGGATAGGTTCGCCAACAGCGACAAGAAGTTGCCCGCAGATTCCAATTTCGAGCGGATCACATGGAAATTTTCATCATAAATATCGCGCTTCGTTGATTTTGAAACGGAGAAGTTCGTCGCAAAAATCAAATTGTTTTCGGTAAGCCGCGCCGCACGTTCAACAATGCTTCGAATCGTTTTTGAATCCTCAGCCGTAATTGGTATCGCATTCGAATTCACATCATTTAAAAACGCATTGACACCTGTCGGAATCGTCAATTCGCCATCTTGAAAGTACGTGGGATTGGCATTATACTGAACCGCCAAATTGTTCAAAGCGACAAATGAAGATTGGTAAACATTGAAATAATTATCGGGATTGATATTCTTCACATACTGAATGTTGAACAAATCAAAACGGAAAGAAGTCTGTCGGTTCAAGTTCCAATTGTACGTCATTGCGCCCGTGAAATTCTCCTTATCCAAACCGATATTCTTCTGCTTAGAAAAGCCCAGTGTCAGTGCCGTCGAAGGAATCATGCTCTTCGGAATGATCTTATCGGTGTTGAAAAACATAAAAATCCTCGGAAAATTCAATTTCATGTCAACCCCATAATCCGAAACATTGAAAAAGCGGTCGTCAGGATTTGCCAAATCTTTCGAAGATCCAATATTCCCGCGTGTAGCAATTTCAAAGGTTTCCGCGCCGTTGAATATATTCCGGATTCCAAACGATAAGCTTCCCGAAATCCCGAAATCCTGGATGTTCGAATGCGTAAAGTCGATTCCATAACCAAAAGTGAATTTTTCCTTCTGCGTCAAATAAATATCAGCAATGATCGATCGCGATAAGCTGTCGTTCGGATCAAGTTTGTATCGAATCGTTGGGTAATTGAAAACTTTTAGGTTGGTGAGGTAGCGTGTACTCAAATTCGTCCGCAAGTCAGAAAAATAGCTGTCTTTATTGATGAAAACGGCATCGGTGATCGCTTTGGGTTTGTATTTTAATTTGCCTTTGCTGAACAGATTGAAATTCGAAGCCGTGGTTGTTTTGGTCAAAACTGCCGTGGTGTCTTTCGAATTGTAATCGGTGTAAATGTTGACTTCACTCACCTTATACAAAGTAAATGGCTGTGTTTTCAAAGTATCGCCGACGCTGTACGAATAATTATCGATCTTGATATTGACGTTTGTTTTGTGATTTCCATTGAGCGTATCAATCGCATAATTGATGTAAGTCGGTTGAAAAAAATACGCGCCATTATTTCTGAAATGTGTCGTGATACGGTTTTTTTCACTGTTGAAATCGTCAATCTGATACTGTTTCCCAGTTTTAAGAAACGAGCTCGCTTGCTGCACTTTATATAAAGAATCCAGTGCGGGCGACAGAATCGTTGTCTTGATCGAATCGAGGATGTAAGGCTTTCCGGTAATGACGTTGTATTTGATCTTGGCTTTTTGAATGCGCGATGAATCAATGTCATACGAAGTTTTAACATTGAAATAACCTTGATTGAAATAATGATTTTTGAGTCGAAGTCGTGATTTTTCCGTGCTTTTTGAATCTACAATTACTGGCGGTTCACCTGTAGTTCGCAAAAATTCGTGGATTCCGGAATACCAAAATGAATTTCCCAAACGGTTGACCTGTTTCGCCGAAAACCATTTCGATTGGTGTTTGTATTTCTCAGGATCTTTAGTGAATTTGGCTTTGTAAATAGAATCATGGTTCAGTTTTGCCCAGTTGTATAAAAACAATCGCAAATGAATGCCGCCAATAGAAGTATTGGGCTTCTGGTATATTAAACTCGTAATGTTATCGTTGCTGACTTTCTTGTCGTTGACTACAATTTCGTTTTTCGTCAGTAGCCTTTTGCTCTTGGGAACCCTTTTGAGTGTATTACAGGCAACGAGAATTATTCCAATTAGAATAAATAATGATATTTTTGTCGCAGCGTTTCTCAAGAGTTGTGGAATATTTAATCAAAAGTACATTTTTTCTATGGTTAGCAAAAACCAAATCAAGGTAATAACGAGTTTGCAGCAAAAAAAATACCGTGCGATCCATAAAATGTTTGTTGCTGAAGGCATCAAGGTTATTCAGGAATTGCTGCACTCTAATTTCGAACTTTACCATTTATACGCTACGGAAACTATTTTTGAATCTGTAGCAACACATCAGAGAACTTTGATTTCAGAAAGTGAACTCCAGAAAATCAGCGCGTTGAACACGGCGAATAACTGCCTTGCGGTCTTCGTGATACCGGAACCCAAACCAATGATCGAAAAAGGTTTGCTCGTAGCACTCGACGACATTCGCGATCCCGGGAATTTGGGAACGATTTTGCGTATGTGCGATTGGTATGGTATTGAGCAATTGATCTGTTCCAAAGAAACGGTCGATATTTACAACCCAAAAGTAATTCAGGCTACAATGGGATCGATTGCGCGCGTGCAAGTACATTACGTGGATTTGAATGATTTTCTAATCAAAACGTGGCTACCGGTATACGGCACTTTCATGTCAGGCGAGAATATTTACAAAGCTGACTTACCAGAACAAGCGGTTGTGGTTTTAGGAAATGAAGCCAACGGAATTTCTACCGATATCGAAAAAACAATCAAAAATAGAATAACAATTCCGCGTTTTGGCAAATTCCAGCAAACCGAAAGTTTAAATGTGGCTTCTGCAGCAGCAGTTGTGCTGAGTGAATTCCGTCGCGGTTTTAGTGAAAAGTAAAATTGACGAGAATCGCCCGTGTTTTCATGGAGTTGACATTTCCGGTCCATGGGCTGTTTGGATCGACATCGCGAATGAGTTCATCTTCCAGTCCAAACACACCGCGTATTGACGGCGAAAATTTAAAATACTCCAAATACAGATCGATGCCAAAGCCTACTTCGTAATTCTTCGTCCATTCCTTAACCCGAAATTTTTGCTCGGAATTGTCGCTGTTTGAAGTTTCGTTACTCGCGAGATTTTTGGTAAACGAAATTCCACCGACAAGATATGGTCTGATGTTCCCCGTACGCAGCGAAGAAAATTTAAGTAAAACCGGAAAATGGAGGTAAGTAGCGCTGACTTCACGATCTCGATCGATCGGCCGTGTAAGTTCCGTATACGTCAGATTCCGCTGCGTATAATATAATCCAGGTTCGAATCGCAGGTTGATGTATTCCATGAGTTTTAAGTCGCCCACCAAACCAACACTAAACCCGGTTGTTCGGTTGACATTGATATCTGGACCGTTTTTTTTATAATCGAATTTGTAGTCATACGAATTGAAACCTAGGAAATAACCCCAATAAACACGCTGCTTGTCGAAATTTTCAAGGTTAACCAACGGGTCTTTACCAAATGTTCTTTTGCCTTTTTGGGCGTGCCCGGTCAGGAAAAAAAAGAATAGGAGTAAAGCGATGCACTGTTTCATATTGGATTCTAATTTTTGGAAGCCGTGTAAATGGTTGCCACGCCAAAAGTTTGGGGCTTGGCTTCGACATTTATAAACCCATTTTTCCGCAAAATATTGTTTAATGCTTCGCCAAATGGAAAAACAGCGGCGGATTCCGAAAGATAGCCATAGGCGACATTATCTTTCGAAAATAATTTCCCAATCAATGGCAATATGTATTTGGTGTAAAAGACATACCCTTGTTTAAAAGGCGTTTTGGTAGGATTCGATGTCTCGAGAATCACGAAAATTCCGTTGGGCTTGAGCACGCGCTGAATTTCAGACAAACCAAGGTCTAAATGCTCAAAGTTTCGAATGCCGAAAGCAACCGTAATCGCATCGAAAGTGTTGTCTTCAAAAGGCATGGCTTCAGAGTCGGCCAACATCATTTCAATTTTGCTCGACAGATTTTTACCGTCGATTTTTTGTTGGCCTACTTCGAGCATGCCCGCAGAAATATCGAGTCCGATAATTTTCTCCGCGGTAGTATCTGCCATCAATATGGCAAGGTCACCGGTTCCGGTAGCGATGTCGAGTATCGTTTTTGGTTTCTTGGCAGCAACGAGTTGCAGTACTTTTTTACGCCATTTGACATCAATTCCAAACGAAATGACCCGATTTAAACCGTCGTAATTTCCGGAGATATTGTCAAACATTTGAGCGACTTGCTCCTTTTTGCTCAGTGTCGATGATTTGTATGGCGTGATATTTTTTGGCATTTTTAAATGTTTACCGCTGATTCACAGATTTCTCAGTATTAAGAAGCTGCAATGCTGTGGTTGATTTTTATTGCGACAAATATACTACAAACTATAGAATCTGAAAATATTAATGTGTGTCGGGAATTGAAACGCGGCGATACGTTTCAAAAGTAAAATCGTAAACGTGCTTATCGTCTTTAGGATGGTATTCCTCAGCGACCAATTGCCAAGTTGAAAAATCGATTTTCGGAAAAAAAGTGTCGGCTTCGAAACTCGCGTGCACTTTCGTCAATTCAATCACATCGGTAAAAGGCAAAGCGAGTTTGTAGATTTCACCGCCACCGATAATAAATGCATTCTGATCTTCGGGAATCATCGACAACGCATCGGCTAAATTATCCACCACGAAACAGCCTTCAGCCGTGTAATCTTGCTGCCGCGTGATGATGATATGGGTTCTGTTCGGCAATGGTTTCGGAAAACTTTCGAAAGTCTTTCTGCCCATGATGATGTGATGGTTCGTCGTAAGTTGTTTGAACCTTTTGAAGTCATCAGGCAAATGCCACACCAGTTCATTGTCTTTCCCCAACGCAAAATTTTCGGCAACTGCCGCAATCATGATGATCATTCGATGTGTTATTTATTCGTTAGGCACTTTCGATTTTAAGGTGTCGATTTTGGTTTGCTGTTTCGCTACCAACCGCTCAATTTGTTCGCGTTCCCAATCCTTGTTCATAAAGCGATCGGTGATGAAAACTTTGATGAAGTGCAATACAAACAAGAAAACCCAAACGGCTACAGCACAAACATACCAATGGTTCGGAGCGCCATATTCTAAATAAATATTAGCGATAAACAAGAACAAGCTGCCGATGACCAACAACACAAAATGAAAGTATACATTTTTCTTTTGGCGCAATCTTCGCCGGGCATTTTCATATAATTCATGTTGCTCTTTATCCATGCGAATGTATTTTGGTTGTAAGATAATTATCGCCTCACAAATTTACATTTTAATATTCAAACTTATCACCGTTTTTTTTACCTTTAAACCACAAAATTAAAGCGATGCGTTATTTCTTTATTGGGTTGTTTTTTATTACAATGAATGTTTTCGCTCAGGAAAACAAACTGCCCGCACCCATGATTGCTAATGATTCGCTGTATCGCGAAGACCAGTTTTATTTTACGTTCACCTACAATACTTTGGTTAATACGCCCAAAGGCGTTTCGCAAAATAAATTTTCTTCGGGTTTTAAAGTGGGATTTCTTCGGGATTTTCCGACGAACAAACAGCGCAATAAGGCCATCGCTCCCGGAATCGGACTTTCATATTCCAAGTATTTTCAAAATCTTTTCATCACGGAAGTGGGCGGAGAACCGTTTTATGGCACCACTGTTTTGGGCAGCAATTATTCGAAAAATAAATTCGAGCAGGTTTTCTTAGATTTTCCGATTGAATTCCGATGGCGGACGTCTGGACCTGAAAGCCATAAGTTTTGGCGTATCTATTCCGGGATACAGTTCAGCTATTTGCTTTTCAACAAATCGGTCTACATAGATGATTTGTATGAAGTTAGAATCAGGAACAATAAGGATTTCAATAAATTTCAAGTCGGGGTTTACGTCGCAGCAGGTCACAACAGTTGGAATATTTATAGTTACTACGGATTGCTGCCCATCTTCAAATCCTCAGCAAAAGTAGGGGAAGAGAAGGTTGATCTTCAAGCACTGCATTTCGGGCTGATGTTTTACATTCTATAGCCAAAGCCGCCATAGGATAAGCTGTGGAATTAATCCGACCGCATAACCAATCGCCAATTCTTTTCCTGTGTGGGCTTTCATTTGCAGCCGCGATGATCCAACGGCGCCACTAAGTAGCAGTAAACCCGTGATGAGCAATACCCAGTTCCTAGCGTCGTGGAAGCTCATGCCAATCACAAAAGCAGTTAATGAACCCATGCCAATCATGTGAATGCTAACTTTCCTATTAACAAATAAAAAAAACAGCGCCAAAAAAGTACTCGCCATGCCCCCTAAAAAGAAATAGAATAATTCCGGCATCTTATCGACTGGGATACTTTTGTTGAGCAATATCGCCATCAACGCAAGTTGTATCGCCAGTGGGATTTTGCGTTGTGACAAATCGGATACCATAATCGAATCGACCTTTCCGATGATTTTCAAAAAATATAGAAACGTGATCGGAACCAGTATCGTAATCAGTGTGATTTGTATCAGCATCACGCACTGGGTCGCCGGTTCGAAATAATTTTCATGCCCGTACAAATAGAAAAAACTGCCAAACAAAGGAATGAAAAGCGGATGAAAAAGATAAGAGAAAAACGGCAGGATTTTTTTCAATGCACAGGTGTTGGTTACATTTTTTTTCGCAATCGCGCTACCGGAATGTCAAGTTGTTCCCGGTATTTTGCAATGGTTCGCCGCGCAATTGGATAGCCTTTTTCTTTCAGCAAGTCCGCGAGCTGATCGTCGGGAAGCGGTTTGTGTTTGTCTTCTTCTTCAAGAATATTCTTCAGGATTTTTTTGATTTCAAGGGTTGATACATCTTCACCCTGATCGTTTTTCATCGCTTCAGAGAAAAATTCTTTGATGAGTTTTGTCCCGTAAGGCGTTTCCACATATTTGCTGTTTGCCACGCGCGAAATCGTTGAAATATCTAGACCAACCATATCGGCGATGTCTTTCAAAATCATCGGGCGCAATTTGGTTTCTTCGCCATCAAGGAAAAATTCTTTTTGGTAATGCATGATCGCATTCATCGTTACGAAAAGCGTTTCCTGACGCTGTCTTATCGCATCGATAAACCATTTGGCCGCATCGAGTTTTTGTTTTATGAATTGAACCGCGTCTTTCTGCGCATGCGATTTGTCTTTAGAAACCTTATACGTCTGCAGCATTTCCTGATAGTCTTTCGATACATGAAGCGTGGGCGCATTTCTACCGTTTAAGGTGAGTTCGAGTTCGCCATCAACAATGCGTATGGCAAAATCGGGAACAATATTCTCGGTGACTTTATTATTTCCAGTGAATGATCCGCCCGGTTTCGGATTGAGTTTCTCAATTTCATGCACGGCTTTTTTAAGCTGTTCATTCGAAACATTGAATTTTTGTTGTAGTTTCTCGTAGTGTTTTTTGGTAAAAGCATCAAATTGGTTCTCGATGATGTTGGTTGCCAATGCCACATATTCCGAGGGCGTTTTGTGCTTCAGTTGCAGTAACAGACATTCTTGCAAGTCGCGCGCGCCAACACCCGATGGCTCTAATTCGTGAATGATATGCAGGATGCGTTCAACCGTTTTTTCATCGGTATAAATGCCCTGCGTAAATGCCATGTCATCTACAACATCAGGAATGCTTCTACGAATGTAACCCATGTCATCAATGCTGCCGACGAGGAATTCGGCAATCTCGCGCTCCTCGTCATTCAGCATGAAAGTGTTAAGTTGATTGATCAGATCCTGATGGAAACTAACCGGTGAAGCCAACGGCGATTCGCGGCGATCGTCGTCTTCACTGTAATTATTGGCTTGCGTTTTATAGTCAGGCGTTTCGTCGTTGCTGAGGTATTCATCAATGTTAATGTCTTCGGCTTCGATCGATTCGTTATCTTCGAAATCATCAAATTCGTCATCATTGTCGAATTCGTCTTTTTCGTACTCATCGTCTTCTTCCTTTCCGGCTTCGAGTGCCGGGTTTTCATTCATCTCTTCTTTAAGTCGCTGTTCAAATGCTTGCGTAGGCAACTGAATTAACTTCATCAGCTGAATTTGCTGTGGTGATAATTTCTGCGATAATTTGAGATTAAGAAACTGCTTGAGCATGGGTTTATTTATGGATTTTATTCCGCTACGCTCCATACAGTTCGGCTGCGCCTCGGGTGGTAATTTGGTTATTCTTTACCGGTCGGTTCAAATTTACAAAAATTCCAATTAAAAAATTCCAAATTCCAACGGGTTCTGATTTGGAATTTGGAATTTCAATATTGTAATTTCAGTGTTAAAATTCCGCATTCATCGGCGTTCTCGGAAACGGAATCACATCGCGAATATTCGTCATGCCCGTCACAAACAAAACCAATCTTTCGAAACCCAATCCGAAACCGGAGTGCACTGCGGTTCCGAAACGTCTTGTATCAAGGTACCACCAAAGTTCCTCTTCGTCAATCCCTAGTACTTTCATTTTTTCTACTAATACGTCATAACGTTCTTCCCTTTGTGAACCGCCAACAATTTCACCGATGCCAGGAAATAAAATATCCATCGCACGTACAGTTTTGCCGTCTTCGTTCAAACGCATGTAAAATGCCTTGATGTTCGCCGGATAATCATACAAAATCACGGGACATTTAAAATGTTTCTCGACCAAGAAACGCTCGTGTTCTGACTGTAAATCAGCGCCCCATTCTTCAATGATGTAATTGAATTTTTTCTTCTTGTTGGGTGTCGAATCGCGCAAAATGCTGATTGCTTCTGTGTATGAAACACGTTTGAAATCATTGTTCATCACAAAATTCAGTTTCTCCAGCAATGTCATTTCGCTTCTTTCCGCTTGTGGTTTTGCTTTTTCTTCATCCGCCAATCTGCTTTCAAGGAATTTCAAATCATCGCCGCATTTATCAACGGTATATTGCACCACATATTTAATGAAATCTTCCGCAAGATCCATGTTGTCACTCAAATCATTGAAAGCGACTTCAGGTTCGATCATCCAGAATTCCGCCAAGTGTCTTGAAGTATTTGAATTCTCGGCACGGAATGTCGGTCCGAATGTATAGATCTGTCCCAAAGCCATCGCAAAAGTTTCGCCTTCCAATTGCCCTGAAACCGTTAAGTTCGTATGCTTCCCAAAAAAATCTTCACGGTAATTGATGTTTCCGTCTTCGGTTCTCGGCAGGTTGTCCAAAGGTAGAGAAGTCACTTGAAACATTTCACCAGCCCCTTCAGCATCGGCTCCCGTAATGACCGGCGTATTCACATATACAAAACCCTTTTCTTGAAAATATTGGTGCACCGCAAACGACAAAACCGAACGCACACGCATGATCGCACCGAATGCATTGGTCCGAACCCGTAAATGCGCATTTTCACGCAAAAATTCTAGCGAGTGTTTTTTAGGTTGCATCGGGAATTTCTCGGCATCGGAATCTCCTAAAATTTCAAGTTTCAAAACCTGAATTTCATATTTTTGTCCAGCGCCTTGACTTTCCACAAGTGAACCTATCACAGAAATCGCGGCTCCGGTTGTCACTCTTTTTAAAGTTTCTTCAGGCGTGTTTTCGAAATCGACAACGCATTGGATATTGTTCAAAGTCGAACCGTCATTCAAAGCAATAAATTGGTTGTTGCGGAACGTGCGCACCCAGCCTTTGGCATTTACTTCCGTTATCGTCGTGCTGCTTTGCAGTAAGTCTTTTACTTTCGTATGTTTCATTTTCTCAGTCTTTAGATTCGATTAAAATCGAGTGCAAATATAATTTTATTTATTTTTTAGAAGCTATTCCCGCTATCCATTGCAATCTTTTGTGCCGAACGACGTCACAAAAGGATTTTCATTGCCATCGGGGCTAGGGCAATTGTTTTTACATTTATGCTTCGTCTTCGTATGCTTCTTTTTCGGCCTTCTTCTTTTCAAATGTCAATACCAAAGCAGGTAGAACGAGTAGGTTTGCAAACATCGCAAACAGTAAAGTACATGATATCAATCCTCCGAGCGCAATTGTGCCGCTGAAACTCGACAACGTGAAAATGGCAAATCCAAAAATCAGCACGACGGAAGTGTAGAATGTACTAATCCCGGTTTCCCGAAGCGCGCTCAACACCGATTTTTTGACCAAGCCGTTATTCATAATAAGATCATGCCGGTATTTCGCCATGAATTGTATTGCATTATCCACCGAAATCCCAAACGCGATGCTGAACACCAAAATCGTAGACGGCTTCAACGGAATGTCGAGATAGCCCATCAAGCCAGAAGTAATGCACAACGGCAACACGTTTGTAATCACCGAAGCTAAGACCATCTTGACCGATCGGAACATATACGCCATCAAACCCGCAATCATCAGAATCGCAAAAATCAACGATTCAATCAGGTTTTCGATGAGGTAAGAAGTTCCTTTTTGGAATACGAGTGCCTTTCCGGTCAGCGTCACTTTGTAACGATCCGCGGGAAATATCTGATTGATTTTGGTTTTGAGTTGTTGTTCGACACGTTCCATTTCTTCGGTGCCGATGTCTTTCATGAAGGTTGTAATTCGCGCGTATTGGCCTGTCGAATCAACATAACTTTTCATCAAATTGTCTTTGCTGTTTTTCGTCGCATTTTTGGCATACGACAAGATGAACGCCTGTTCCTGCGAAGTTGGGAGTTCGTAATAATCGGGATTTCCGTTGTAAAACGCCTGCTTAGAATACTTCACGAGATTCACCACCGAAACTGGTTTCGACAATTCCGGAATTTCGGAAATTGTCTGTTGCAGCGCGTCCATTTTCTTCATCGTCGAGAGTTTCATCACGCCTTTTTTACGCTGGGTGTCGATCATGATTTCGAGTGGCATGACACCGCTAAATTCCTTTTCATAGAACACGATATCTTTAAAGAATGCCGCACTTTTGGGCATTTCTCCAATCAAACTTCCGGAAACTTTCATTCGCAAAACACCGACAACGCTGAATACGAGTAGCAAACCGTAAATAAGATACACTTGCGATCTGCGGGTTTTGACGATTTTAGCTACCCAATCCAGAAAAGCGGAAATGTAATTTTTGCTCAGATGGTATAAATGCTTTTCCTTAGGCAGTGGCATGAAACTATAAATGATCGGCACGACAAGCAGCGTCAGTAAATAGACCGTAATCACATTGATTGATGTTACGAGACCGAATTCAAAAAGCAGATCATTTCCTGCAATCATGAAGGTTGCAAAGCCCATGGCCGTAGTCATATTGGTCATCAAGGTCGATACCCCAATTTTAGAAATGACGCGTTGTAAAGCTTTAGCCTGATTGTTGTGCAGCTTAATTTCCTGCTGGTATTTATTGATCAGAAAGATACAATTCGTGATTCCGATGACAATGATGAGCGGCGGAATGATCGCTGTCAGTATCGTAATCCTGTAATGAAACAATCCCAACGTTCCGAATGACCACATGACGCCAAAAATCAGAATGAATATCGAAATGAACGTCGCACGCCACGAACGGAAAAACAAAAAGAAAATCAGTGAAACGACGAGCAGCGCAGCACCGATAAACAAGCCGATTTCGCCTTTCATGTCTTCGGCATTGATGGTTCGGATATAGGGCATGCCCGATACGCGCAAATCGATGTTCGTGTTCTTTTCAAACCGATCGATTGCGGGTATAAGTTTTTCGAGAATGAATGTTTTACGGCTTTCGGTATTGACGATGCTTTTCTTGAGATAAACCGCCGAGCGGATGCTGCCCGATTGTTTGTTGAACAG
>JANPJB010000143.1:0-14167 GCA_031425295.1 Flavobacterium sp.
GATTATAAAACTGGTGTCGAAACCCGGACGTGGTCTAATATTAGGAAGCAATGTAATTTCAACATCATTGTGGATGCCATTCGGCGATACACAAAAATCTTGTGTTTGAACAGAACCGTCAATAGCGGCAAAATTTACAATCGCTGACGCTGGCGTAACTGTAAAATAAGGGTTTTCAAATGCTGGTGTAATTGTAAAGCTTCCGGCGTTGGTAAAGAATCGGTATTTCCCGATTCCATTGGTAAAAGTACCACCGTTTGCCTCTTCGTCGTCAATATTGATTCTGGTGTATGTGAATGGGTTATCATTTAGGTCGCAGCCGTTGTTGTCATAATCGAGGGTAAACGTTCCTGCAATAGTATTATAGGTGCCACCGGGATTAAACGAACAATAAGAATTCGTTTGTGCAGTAGGAGCGTGGGCACGCCCTACATTAAAATCATCAGCGCAAATAAATAATAGGTTTGGGCAATCTGTGGCATAGAATCCTGTAGTATCTTGATAAGAGTATCTGCGAAGCGAGCATCCATTCTTTATATTGACATGCGTTAAGTTAGGATTGTTCGAAAGGGAATAGCGGAAACTCTTGCCGTTACCTTGCAGTTGGGAAAAATCGAGCGTTGTAAATAAATTGCCGCCCAGTTCAAACCGACATAATTTCGAAGAAGTGCCAAAGTCCATTGCAGTGATATGGTTGTTGGCGCATTCCAAACTTTTAAGCTTAGTCATATTCGTAATGGTCAGCGCAGTCAATGCGTTGGAATTGCATTTCAAGGTTTCCAGATTTCCTAGATTTGCCGTATTGAGGCTTGGAATTTCATTACTATTGCAGATCAAAGATTTCAATTGGACTAAATCGGTAGCGTCAAGCGCCGTTAGATTATTAAAGCTGCAATCCAATGTTTCTAGGCTTGATAAACCTGAAAGATTCAGCGCCGGAAGATTATTAGTTTTACAATTTAAGGTTTTTAATGGCGCAGAATTCGCAACAGACAGTGCTGTTAAAAGATTCTTTTCACAATTCAAAGCGGTAAGATTTACCAAATTTGAAGCGTCTAGAACGGTCAGGGCATTGATGTCGCAATCGACTGTTTCGAGTTGGGTTGAACTGTTGATATTCAAAGTAGTGATGGTATTTTTACTACAACTTAAAGTTTTGAGGTTCAATAAGCTTGAAGTATCTAAAGCAACGATTTGGTTTGAATCACAATTTAAATGCTCTAAACTTACTGCACTGGTTAACGCCAATGTTGTTAATTCATTGAAAGAGCATTTCAAAGTTTTGAGGTTTGGCGACTGACTTAAGTCGAGTGTTGCTATGTCATTTGCGTTGCATTCGAGACTTTTCAAGTTTGTCAAATTAGCAATGTCAATGGATGTCAGGCTATTCATCGAACAGTTTAAACTCTCGAGATTGGTCAATGCCGAAACATCAAGCACCGTTCTTGAGGTAGATCTGCAAGATAGGGTTTTCAGATTCGGCAAAATCGAAAAATCGAATGTTGAGAACGGATTAGCGGAACAGTCTAAATGCTGTATATTATTCGATGCGGCCACGGTTAGTGATGTAATTTGATTGCCTGAGAAGTTTAAAGTTTCCAGAGTAGGAAAGCCCGTCACGTTCAAATTCATGATCCTGCCTGCGGAACAGTTTAAGTTTTTAAGATTAATCAATCCTGAAAAATTCAGCACCGACATCAGTTCATTATTCGAACAATTTAAAGTTTCAAGCTGCGACAAGCCTGTCAAAGTGATCGAGTAGGAATTGCTATTAGAACAATCGAGGGTTTTCAGGTTCGTCAATCCCGAGATGTTGATGAATTGTAAATAGGCATTCGTACAAACCAATGATTTCAAGTTTGTAAACGCATTGATGCCCGTTAGATATCGCACCGTATTGCCTAACGTATTGAGGTTGGAAACCGCTAAAGCTTCACTGACCTGAATCTCGCCATCGTCATTGGTGTCGACATCACTGTCTAAAATTCCATCGTCATTTATATCGGCGCAAATCTGGTTGACCAGTATGCTTTTAAATTCAGCAGCAGGAATATTCACGATTTGCGCATCGACAGCCAACGAACAAAAAATAACGAATAGCGTAGCGTATAGATTCTTCATATTGATGATATTTTCTCTAAAGATATTCCTAAGATAAATAACAACAATAGATTAGCTTTGAAACTCGTTGAGTTTTATGAAAAACTCGATGAAAAGATAAAAGTCACTGAGTTCGTGATTCATCCATTGAAAAGTATCTCAAAAATGAAGATTTTCGAGATACTTTTAATTATTAAAAATGTTTTGATTTAATGTTTTAAAATCTTACTCTTTAATTACTTTCGCCACGCTCACACCTTTGTCCGTGTAAATTTTGACGAAGTAAACGCCGCTGGCTTTTCGACTCAAATCTACATCAACCTGCTGCTGATTTTCGAGCATCGTTGCTAAAATGCGTCCTTGCACATCGAACAATTGTATCGAAGTGATATTGCTGTTTGAAGTAATGTGGACCGTGTTTCTTGTCGGGTTGGGCGCAATTGTTACAGTAGTATTCTCAAACGTATCGGTACTTAAAAGCGTCGATACTATTGTAAACGCCGTGTTGGTTTCGAGCGGGAAATTATAATCGAAATAAATATCGGCTTTGTTTGAAATTGTATCGTCAATCACTAGATTTCCTTTCGTTTTGATTTTAAAAGCGATATAACCATAACTGGCAGCTTCATCGTCATTTTCAGATGGAAGGTTGATATTTTCAAATTGAAATTCGACTTGGTTCGCTGTAATTTTCGTCACCTGCGGATGAGATGCACTCACAAGTTGTAATGAACCCAGATCGAATTCATCGGTATTGATCAAATCTTTCACGACGATATTGGTAGCTGCAGCGGTTCCCGTATTTTGGAAACGAATCGCATAATGCACGTAATCACCGACCATTTCCGGGGTTATTGCGTCACCTTCAACGCAAATCTTATCATTCGAATTTGCTGAATCTGAAACGGTTTGCGGCAAAGTGAAACGGTTATCTGCTGTCGTTTCGTCATCAGCCATTGGGTCGATAGCGGCTTCAAAATACAATACATCTTCATCATTGACCGCCGGAACTTCCTGTGAAGAATTGACATTCAAGACCACATCAATGCTGCGGGCTTCAAATGGTTTCAAGGAATCATAAGTCCAATTCAGTTGATTTTCTGCTTGACTGTTGACCGTCGGCGTGGCTTCCACAAAGTCTAAAACGGCATCATTAAAAGTGAGATTAATATTGCCTGAAAGGATCTGATTCCCTTTGTTTTTATAAACCAAACGATATTTGGCATCAAATCCGGGTCTTGCGTTTTGGGTTGGAATCAAAAGTATTTCCAAATCATTATGAATGCCGTTTGGTGTCAGACAGAAATTCTGAATTTCGATATTGTTACTGCTGTTCGAAAAATTTACTGTTGCAGTTGCAGGAGAAATCGTAAAATATTGGTTTTCTAAGTACGGGCTGATCGTATAGTCGCCGGTTTGTGTGAAAAAATTATAATTCCCGTCCGTATTGGTATACGTAATTCCACTTTGGTTTGTGTTGCTGATCGCCAATTTCCCATTTGAAAATTTGTAATCGCTTGCGTCACAACCGTTGTTGTCATAATCTAAAGAGAATGTTCCGGTGATGGTGTTGTAATTTCCACCGGGCTGAAAAGTGCAATACGTATTAATTTCAATGTTCGTTATACCGTTCTGCTGTAAAATCTGATTTTGATCAAACAGATCCATTTCATCAAGACAGAGGTAAGTTAGATTTGGGCAATTCAAGGAATTATTCATCCAAACGAAATCTCTTTTTCCATTTTTAAGATTAACATGCGTCAGGTTCGGATTGTCATTGATGTAATAATCAGGCAGGTCTTCATCGTCATCGTAAGACGTTAAGTTGCTGAAATCTAGTGATGTAAATAAATTAAAGCTGGCATCCACATATTCGAGTTTGTGTAAATTCGTCAGATCGAGCACCGACAATTGGTTTTCGCCGCAACTCAGCCATTTCAATTCACTGTTGTTCGAAACATCTAAAGTGGTCAGATGATTTGAATTACAACTCAGTTCGCGCAGCTCCGGCAATTGGGCAACACTAATTGAACTCAGGCTATTACCGCCGCATTTTATTTCCTTAAGAAGGACGTTGTACTCAAAGTTGATGCTATCTAAATTGGCGCCTTCAACTTCAAAATATCGTAAACCTGTCAAGCCCGACAAATCCAGAGCGGTCAAATCGCCTGGAGTCGTACATTTAAACGTGACGAGATTGGGTAGATAGCCTAAAGTAATCGATGTCAGATCAGTATTCTGTGCTGAGAAATTGGTTAGGTTTACAGCGTGTGAAATGTCTACCGAAGTGAAGTGCGTACTATAAAAATACACGGTCTTAAGGTTGACGGTGTCTTCAAAATTCAAAAAAGTAATGTTTGTACCATAGCCAATGCTCAATGCTTGCAAATCTGTCAACCCTTCAAAATTAAGTGTATTGAAACTACATTTCGTGAAATGCAATGATTTTAAAGCGGATAATCCAGTTAAATCGATTGGCGTTGCCACGGATGTATACGATCCGAAAGTCAACACTTGCAAATTGGCGAAAGATTGGATTCCGGTGATGTTGTTGAAGTTACAAAACGAAAAATTGAGCTCGGTTACCAATAGTGCTTCACTAACTTGAATCTCACCATCTTCGTCGATATCGATAGGTGTCGGATAGTTTAGGAGCTTGTTTTTGAAGGTTGGATCTGGGATATCCACAATTTGTGAATGGCTTGTCAACGAGAAAAAAGCAACAAGTAGGAATGGGTAGAGTTTTTTCATAGGGGCTATGTTTGTTCAAAGATAAAGGTAAGATAAGAAGCAGCAACAGATTGGGTTGAAAACTCGACCATCTTTATAAAAACACCGATTAAAAGTAAGTTATTTATCGAATAACCCTATTTTATGAAAAAAGTAAACCGTTAATTTCCAGTATTGAGCGTGTCAATAATTTGAACATTAGCGGTTATTATGTGCAAGCAGAAAAGAAATTTATTTTTTGATTATTTTTTCAATTTTAAAGCCTTTTCAGTCGTGATTTTAAGGAAATAATTACCGGTCTTTGCGGCTTAGATCGAAATGCAGCTTTTCATCATTGGCCTTCACGTTTTCTAAAACGCGTCCTTGAACATCGAACAATTGCGCTGAAGTAATGTTGCCTTTTGAACGAATGTGCATATTGTTTTTGCTGGTTTAGTCCTATTGGTTTTTACTTCCATTATTTCCTCAAAATCTTACTCAATATGCTAAACGCGCCGCGGATAAAACTGGCGCTCGTGACCACCTTGAGCACTGATTTTCCGACAACGGTTGCCGTACTTGGTTCGCTGCTTTTGGTTTCTTCAGCTTTGGATTCTTCGGCTTGCGTGGCTTGTTCGTAGGCGGCATCGATTTTTTTGGTTAGCATTTCATAGGCGCTTTCGCGATCGACGTTTTCGTTGTATTTGCGTACCAATTTCGATTTGGCATTGATCGCATCGATTTCGGCGTCGTTTAGAATATCCATTCTGCTTTGAGGCGCACGGAGCATTGTAGCGGCCAATGGCGTTGGAATACCTTTTTCATTCAAAGCGGTAACCAAAGCTTCGCCAATACCGAGTTCGGTGATGAGTTCATCTGTTTTATAAAACTCTGAAATCGGATAATTGTCGGCGGTCAGCTTAATCGCTTTTCGGTCATTCGCTGTAAACGCCCGCAAAGCATGCTGGATTTTCAAACCCAATTGGGCGAGCACGCCGCTCGGAACATCCATCGGATTTTGCGTGATGAAATAGATGCCGATGCCTTTAGAACGGATTAGTTTGACAATGGTTTCGATCTGATCTAACAAGACATCGCTGGCTTCATTGAAAATCAGATGCGCTTCGTCTATAAATAGGACGAGTTCGGGTTGGTCGGCTTCGCCTTTTTCGGGCATCTGCTGGTAGATTTCAGCGAGTAGGCTCAGCATGAATGTCGAGAATAATTTTGGTTTATCCTGAATGTCGGTTAAACGAATGATATTGACGTAGCCTTTTCCGTTTTCATCAAAGCGCAGCAGGTCATTGATGTCGAACGACAATTCACCAAAGAATAAATCGGCGCCCTGCTGCTCGAGTTCGATGATTTTTCTGAGAATCGTTCCTGTTGTGGATGTGGAGATTTTGCCGTAATTGGTTTCGATTTCGTCTTTGCCTTCCTCGGTGATGTAATTAATAACTTTCTTAATGTCTTTTAAGTCGAGCAATGGCATTTTGTTGTCGTCGCAATATTTAAAAATGACGGATATGACGCCGGCTTGCGTGTCATTCAAACCTAATATCCGTGAGAATAATACCGGACCGAACTCTGAAACCGTCGCGCGAAGCCTGATGCCGTTTTGCTGCGATAGGGTCATGAGTTCCACAGGGAAATTCGCGACTTGATATGGAATATCAATTTTCGCATGGCGTTCGGTAATAAAAGGTTTTTCTTCACCGATGGCTGCGATTCCGCTGAAATCCCCTTTGATATCCATCATCAGCACCGGAATTCCGAAAGCCGATAATTGTTCTGAGAGTACTTGGATGGTCTTGGTTTTTCCTGTTCCCGTGGCACCTGCTATTAATCCGTGCCGGTTTAATGTTTTGAGCGGGATTTTAACTTGGGTCTCGGCAACCACTTCGCCGTCTAATAATGCAGCACCGAGTAGAATGCTTTCGCCTTTGGTGGTATATCCTTCGTTGATTTTGGCAATGAAATCGATTTTTTTGTCCATTTCGTAATTGTTTATGATTGAATGTGCAAGATATATTTTTTACCCTACATGCAACAGTAAGAATTTGAAAGTATTTTTTGATTGCAGCGATCGAAAACGGATTGATTCCGAGAAGTATACTATATTGAATAATTGTTGCGTTATGGTCTTAGAAGTTTGGTTAAACAATTCGAAAAAACAGAATTGCAGCCGCATTTTTCAAAGAAGCGGAACGCAAGCAATGCACGGATTTTTGTGTGTTTTAATTTAATTGGAATAAAATTAAAAAAAGTTTTTTTATTAGAACTAAAAAATTAAATTTGCGGCTATTCAAGTTTATTAACAACTAAAACTAATAATTTATTTTAAAATTTAAAAATTAAAAAAATGGCAAACGTTAAAAAAGAAGGTGGTTCAAATTCAGGAGGAATGTTCTCAGGAATCGTAATTGTAGCATGTATTTTTGTAGGATGGCTTATCTGGAACTTCATTATGGGTGCTGGTTCTAACTTCGAAGGCGGGGTTAATACTGGAAGCCCATTAAAAGGAAATTATCTAGCGATGGTTTACAAAGGAGGACCAATCGTTCCTGTTTTGATGGGATTGTTATTGATGGTGGTTGTTTTTTCAATTGAAAGATATTTTGTAATCACTAAAGCGACTGGAAAAGGTAATTTAGACCAATTCATGAAATCTGTTCAGGCAAGCGTAACCAAAGGAGATATCGACGGAGCTTTAGCTGCTTGTGACAAACAACAAGGTTCTGTTGCAAACGCGATCCGTTCCGCTTTAGTAAAATACCAAGACGTTAAAAAAGAAGGATTCAACAGTGAAGAAGCTGCAGAAACCATTCACAAAGAAATCGAAGAGGCCACTTCATTGGAAATGCCAATGTTAGAGCAACACATGACGATCCTTTCTACTTTAGTTTCGTTAGGAACACTCGCCGGATTGTTAGGAACGGTAACAGGGATGATTAAAGCATTTGCCGGATTGGCTGGCGGTGGTGGAGCAGATTCTGCTGAACTCGCAAACGGTATTTCTGAAGCATTGATCAATACGGCTACCGGAATCTCGACTTCTGCATTAGCAATTATTTGCTACAACTTCTTTACTTCAAAAATCGACAGTTTGACTTATGCTATCGATGAGGCAGGTACAACTATCGTGAATACTTACAGACATTTCAGAGGTAGCTTAAAACAATAATTTTGATATTCATTATCATTAATAACATATAAACTAATGGCCGTAAAAATGAAAAAAAAATCAACATCGACCGATATGACGGCGATGTGTGATGTTGCATTCCTTTTGCTTACGTTCTTTATTTTGACAGCTACTGCTAAAGTTCCTGAAGTAATGCCTGTGGATACACCGGCATCAACGGTGCAGACTAAGTTGCCTGAAAAAGATTTGGCTACTTTAACTGTAGGTAATGGAAAAGTGTTTTTTGATGTCAAAGGAAAAGATGTCCGTATAAGAACCCTCGAATTAATGGGTAATAAATATGGCGTCGAATTTTCTGAAGATGATCAAAAGAAGTTTGCGATCATGGAAAGTTTTGGTGCTCCGATGGGAAGCCTCAAGCAAATTCTTGACATGAAACCCGCCGACAGAAAGAATGTTGCGCAACCTGGAATTCCTAAAGATTCTTTGGATAATCAATTGGCTGACTGGGTTCAAAATGCGCGAATTGCTAACATTGAGTTGCACGACAAAGAATTGGAACTCGCCATAAAAGGGGATGCGAAAGAAGAGTATCCTGTAATCAAAAGAGTCATGGATATATTGCAAGATCAAAAGATCAACAGCTTTAGTTTGGTTACTGGTTTGAGAGGAAAAGAAAAATAATTTAAAAAATATACTAAATGGCTGAATTAAATACCGGCGACGGCGGTGGTAAAAAAGGCAGTAAAAAGGTAAGGAGTAAAAAATCGAATTCTAAAGTGGATTTAACCGCGATGGTTGATTTGGCTTTCTTATTAATTACTTTCTTTATGCTTACCACAACGTTGTCTAAACCCCAATCGATGAATTTGGGTTTGCCAGATAAAGAGGATAAACCGGAAGACAAAAAAGAGCAGAAGGTCGATGAGAATCGTACACTAACAATTTTGATGGGTGCTAACAACCAGGTAAAAATTTTTAGAGGTTTTCTAGCTACTCCAAAACTAGCTCCAAAAACTGTAGCATATGGAAAGGATGGTCTTCGTAAAGATTTGCTGCAGCAGAAACAAGCAGTTCTAGCCTATAGTGCTGCCAAAGGAAAGCCGGATCAAGGGATGATTGTAATTATCAAACCAAGCAAGAAATCCAATTATCGTAACTTGGTTGATGTACTAGATGAAATGGCCATTGTAGGGGTTCCTACTTATGCCATCGTAAATGAGTTTACACCCGAAGAATCAAAATTACTGGGAGATCCGAATACAGCATCAGCTCCGGCTGAGCCAACTGAACCAACGCCAGCGAATCCTTAATCTAATTAAAAATAAAAGACATGAAATTAGATTTATTAAAAAATCAATGGGTGGATATCGTTTTTGAAGGACGAAACAAACTGTATGGCGCTTACGATTTGAGAATGTCAAATGGCAAGACCAACATAAAATCACTTATCATAGGAGGTGTTATTTTTACTTTCTTAGTCAGTATTCCTGTATTGGCCAACTTTCTTCCTAGCGGAGATGATGAAGCTGTTTTAGACCAAAAAATCACAACGGTAAAACTACCGCCTAAAGAAAAACCAAAAGAAAACTTACCGCCACCGCCGCCACCGCCGCCAAAAGTAGATCAAGTAAAATTTGTGAAGCCGGTAGTAGCCAAAGCAGAGGAAGTAGTGGAAGAACCGCCAAAAATTAAAGAAATCGTCGACAAAAAGATCGGTGCTGAAACTATTAAGGGTGATCCTGATGCTGAATTGACGGTAGAGCCAGTTGGCAACGGACCAAAAGATGTAGTTGAAGAAGACAACAATATCTACAACACCGCAGGTATCGAAGTAAAACCGGATTTCCCGGGTGGAATTGAAAAATTCTACAAATTCGTTGGTAAAAACTACCAAGTTCCTGAAGAAGAAGGATTGAAAGGAAAAGTTTTCGTTTCATTCGTTGTCGAGAAAGATGGTTCACTTACGGATATTAAAGTAATTCGTGACATCGGTTACGGAACAGGAAAAGAAGCAATACGCGTATTGAAGTCTTGTCCGAAATGGAATCCCGGTGAGCAAAATGGTAAAAAGGTAAGGGTTTTATATTCATTACCGATCAACATTCAATCTGCTGAATAATGCTCAGTACATTCGTTATTAATTTCAAAAAGAAATCGCCGTCACAGCGATTTCTTTTCGTTATAGGAATCCTCTTTTTTCTGATGTATCTCGTCTTAGGGTTAATCATCATCTTTTGGAAATCGTTACCGATTGCTATGCCATACAATTATAGAATTGCCTTCGGCGTACTTTTAATCGTGTATTCGTTTTTTAGATTTGCCCGCTTCTTTAACGCAAATTCACAAACATGAGAAAATATTTGAATATTGCCGTCTACGCTTTTTTGATTTTTTTAGTAGTTACTTGCAAGAAAAGCGAAACACAACAAACCATGCTTGAAGGCAACACGACGATGCTTGTCGATCAAACTTTGAAACCCATTCTCGAAGATCAAGTTCAGGTTTTCGAAAGTCAATACGACGCCAAGATCACGATCGACGCAAAGTCAGAAACCGAAGTAATGCAAACCTTGGTCAAAAATGGGTCCGGTTTAGCCATACTGTCGCGCACATTAAGCAAAGAGGAAATCGATTATTTCAACAAGAAAAAAATATTCCCGAAAATAACGCCATTTGCAAAAGATGGCATTGCATTGATTGTCAATAAAAATACTAAAGACACTTTAATCACGTTAAAACAACTGACCGATTTGATGAAAGGAAATAAACAATCAAGTTTCAAAGGGTTGGTTTTTGACAATCCGAATTCCAGCACAGCGCGTTATTTTTGCACATTGGCAGGCGTAAAATCGCTCCCGGCTGAAGGTGTTTTTTCGTTCAAAACCAACGAAGAAGTTATTCAGTATGTAGCTCAGAACAACGGGATGATTGGTGTTATCGGAATTAATTATATATTCGAGCCGTCAAATGAAGTGAGCGAAAATCTGGATAAAATCAACGTACTCAATGTGTTGAACGCAACAGATAACCAGTATTACAGTCCAACCCAAAATGACATCGCGGCAGGACAATACCCTTTGGCACGTGATTTGTTTGTCATCAACGCCCAAGGAATAACAGGTTTAGGAAAGGGTTTCGCCGTTTTTGTTACCAGTGAAACCGGACAGCGAATCATATTGAAATCAGGACTCGTTCCTATTAAATTTCCTTCAAGAAAAATTCGCATTCGAAGTACAATCAATAATGATGAAAAGTAAAATTAAATACAAGACCATGAACAGATTTAAGATTTTTAGCTTCCTACTCCTTGCAACGGCAACGGTAAGCAATGCTCAAGATATCGAGCAGGCTAGAAAAGCGATTGATGCCGAACAATATGAAAAGGCAAAATCAATGTTGAAAGCCGTACTACAAGCCAAACCAGGCAACGGAAAAGCTACCTACTATTTGGGAAATATATACCTCAAACAAAATATAGAAGACTCCGCTAAAATATATTTTCAAAAAGGTTTGACTGCAACAGAATCTGCAAAATGGAACTATATTGGTTTAGGTCAAATCGACTTAGACAACGGAAATGCAGCCGCAGCGCAAGCTAATTTTGATCAAGCGCTGAAAGACATCAAGAAAAAAGATATTGAGGAATACATCAATATTGCCAAAGCGTATATCGATACCGACAAGCCGAACTACAAAACAGCTTTAACTTATTTAGAGAAAGCCAAAGCGATCAATCCAACCGATGCGAATCTGCAAATGACTTTTGGTGACGCGTATTACGGAGACAAGAATCAGAATGAGTCTTATGCTGCGTATCGTAACGCTTTCCAAACCGACGCAACACTCATCCGTGCTAAAATGCAATTGGGGGTTTTGTTAAAAGGCGCAAAATCGTACACCGAAGCCGTTAAGGCATATGATAATGTCATTGCGATCAACGCAAATTACGGTCCGGTTTACAGAGAATTAGCGGAAACCTATTACTACTGGGGCAATAATGAACCGAAAAAATATACGGAATACATTCAAAAAGCCTTGGGTTATTACGAGAAATACATGTCGCTTACAGATTACTCGTTAACTTCAAGAATGCGCCACGCCGATTTCCTGATCTTAGCAAAAGATTACAAAGCGCTTGAAGTGGAAGCCAACAAAATGAAAGAACTCGATAAAGTAAACCCAAGAATCCTACGTTATTTAGGATACTCCGCTTACGAGAACGGAAATACCGATGTCGCCATAAAGTCAATTCAAGACTTTATCAGTAATCCAGGAAACAAAGTGATCGCAAGAGATCACATGTATTTAGGTCTTGCGAAACTTAGAAAATCGAATAATACGGAAACCAAGGTTGTCGATCAGGCTTTATTCACAGCTGGTGTCAACGATATCAAAAAATCAGTCGAAATGGAAATCACGATGACCAACGACTTAAGCGAAGTAGGAAAAAAATTCTACGAACAAAAATTATTCAAAGAAGCTTCGGCGATCTACGAAATTGCAACCAGCAACCCGAATTCAAAAAACTTCTTGCTTGATAATTTCTACCTAGGAAACTCACTTTACTACAATAACACCAGAAAAGATGTCGTAAAACCCGATCCAATCGAACTCCAGAAAGCCGATGTCGCCTTTGGAAAAGTTATCGAAGCTTCACCAACAACGCAGGATGCTTACATTTTCAGAGCCAGAACGCAAAGATTGCTCGAAAACGAACCCATGATTATCAAGTATTATGAGGATTACCTTCGCGTAGTCACCGAAAAAGGCGAAGAAGAAATCACCAAAAATAAAGCGAAATTCATCGAAAGCTATAATAATATTGCCGCGAGTTATGCCAATTCCGATATCGCCAAAGCCAGAGAGTATTTCAACAAAACTTTGGTATTAGATCCGACCAACGCCTACGCCGCAGAATCTTTGAAATCCCTCAAAGAACAAAAGAAATAAGTGTCACAAAAACAAACCGATAGTCAAAAGCTGTCGGTTTTTTTTAGAAGCTAATCCTGCTGTTCATTAGTAGCTTTTGCACACCCTTGCTTTTTTCCAAAACAAAAAAGGAGCTTCTTGGGTCGCTCTTTTTCGTCAGCAAAAAATGCATGGCCGAAGCAAAAGGCTTACCATTGCCATCAGGGCTATGAGATCGCGTTAACCCAAAACGTATAAATACAACCAACAACTTTCCCTATCTTTGCACTTTAAATCAAAAAATGTTAGCAAAAGAAACACAATCAGCAGTTGAAAAAGGAACCATGCTTCCACTAATGGAAGAGTTCTATACGATTCAGGGCGAAGGATTTCACACCGGAACCGCCGCTTATTTCATCAGAATCGGAGGCTGTGATGTTGGTTGCCATTGGTGCGATGTCAAAGAAAGCTGGAATGCCGAATTGCATCCGCCGACGGACATTGAGAAAATTGTAGATCATGCGACACAATATGCTGATACCGTTGTGATTACCGGTGGCGAGCCGCTAATGTGGGATATGACGCCGCTAACACAGCAACTCAAAAACCGACAGCTCAAGGTGCATGTAGAAACTTCAGGAGCTTACCCGTTAACCGGAATTTGGGACTGGATTTGTCTTTCGCCGAAGAAAAACAAGCTTCCGACACCAACAGTTTACGACAATGCGAATGAATTGAAAGTAATCATCTACAACAAGCATGATTTTATTTTCGCCGAAGAACAAGCACAAAAAGTCAACAACAATGCAATTTTGTTCCTACAACCCGAATGGAGCAAAAAGGAAGAAATGACCCCGCTGATTGTAGACTATGTCATGCAAAATCCCAAATGGCGCGTTTCGTTGCAGACGCATAAGTATCTTAATATTCCGTAAAATGAACATCAAAAATTTTTTGATTTTATTACTATTGATACCTTTAGGAGTCTTCTCTCAAATCAGTGGGGAAGACGAAGTATATCTAAAAGGTGATCGTGTGGAAGCCAAATTCAACGGCGGAAGTATCGAAAAATTCAGCGAATTCGTACACGAACAATTCAATTATTCCAAAGTGAAAAAAGCGGGAAGGATGATGGCTTCTTTTACAATTGATGTTGATGGAAGCATCAAGAACATAAGATTAGTAGAAATGCTCGATGTCGATTCTAGTATAGAAATGATACGGGTGCTGAACAAATGCCCAAAATGGGAACCCGCAAAACGTGGCGGTAAGCCCATTAGCATTGAGATACAATATCCGATG
>JANPJB010000144.1:0-7653 GCA_031425295.1 Flavobacterium sp.
ATCTTGAAGTAAATCATCGCTAAGGAAAGATTTGGCGATACCAAAAATTTTATCGAAATTCGTTATAAGGTTGTGCAAATAAATAAATACTGAAAAATTATCTAATGTACTGAAATTCAGGATTATGAAAAAAAAATTTATTCAATTCAATACCGCACAATAGGTAAATTTATACTTCAACCATAAGTAATGTATATATGAGCAGTAAAAATTCGGATCATTATTTCCTTAAAGGCGGAGGAGAAATGGGTGCGTTGATAAGAGCAAAAGATTGGAGTAAAACAGCTCTAGGCGACCCTGCACACTGGCCGCAAAGCCTTCGCACCATGGTTGCCGTAATGCTTGATAACCCCTTTGGGATGTATATCGCCTGGGGCAGCGACTATATCCAGCTTTACAATGACGGGTATCGTCCTATACTTGGCGCTACCAAACATCCTCAGGCGCTAGGTATTAGTACACGAGAAACATTTTCAGAAATATGGGACAACATTATAGGGTCAATGTTTGATGATGTAATGAAAGGAAAGGCAGTGGGTTTCCCTGATTTAATGTTACCGTTAAACCGAAATGGCTATGTAGAAGAATGTTATTTCGATTTTGCATACAGTCCGATTAGAAAAGATAATGGTGAAGTAGGCGGCGTTTTGGTTACCGTGATCGAAACCACCAATAAAAAAAATATTGAAGAAGCTTTAAAGGAAAGTGAGGCCCGATTTCGTGCTATTGCTGATGATGCACCGGTGTTTATCTTTTTGGCCGGTGAAAATGCCGAAGTAGAATATTTGAACAAAACCTGGCGCGAGTATACTGGCGTATCAACTGATGATTACAAGGGAAGGGCTTGGGCCGAGATCACGCATATTGACGATATTGAACCAGCCACTAAAATTTACATGGATGGTTTTAATAAGCGGGAATCCTGTTCATTTGAAAATCGTCAAAAAGGAATTGATGGTATCTATCGTACCATCTTATGGAAGGCAACCCCTCGCTTCTCACCCAATGGTGAATTCATAGGAATGATGGGTGTAGGACTTGATATACACGAGCGTAAAAAGTCAGAAGAAAAATTGCGGGACAGCGAACAACGTTTACGCTTGGCCAATGAGGCATCCGGTGTGGCAGTATGGGAGTGGGATGTGATTGGCGGACAGATCAAGTGGGATAATGAAATGTTCAAGATATATGGTGTAACTCCGACAGCAGATAATTTAGTGGATTACACTACATGGAGTACAGCAGTGGTGCCCGAAGAGTTGGCTCAACAGGAAAATATATTACAGAACACCGTAAAGAATAAGGGGCAAAGCAGCCGCTCATTTAATATTAAGCGCGCAAACGATGGCGAATTGCGCCACATTGAAGCAATAGAAACAGTTCGCACCAATGCAGCAGGAGAGGCTGAATGGGTCGTGGGAACTAATTTGGATGTAACCGAAAAGATGCTTGCACGGAGAAAAGTAGAAGATAGTGAACAGCTTTTTAGACTGGCAATTGCGGGTAGCAACCAAATCGTTTTTAGCCAAGATAAAAATTTAATACATACCTGGATCTACAATCCCCATCCGGATTTTACTCAAAATGACATCATTGGAAAATCAGATCAAGACCTACATACGCCGGAATCTGCAGCAGTATTGACCAACATTAAGGAAAAGGTACTGGAGACGGGCATTGCTTTTCACGGTGATATCGAAATTGAAGTGAGTTCGCAAAAATTATTCTACACAATGCACATAGAAGCAATATTAGACATAGATGGAAGGGTAAACGGCATAATTGGAACCGCAATAGATATCACAGAAAGAATAAAGACTCAGCGGCAAATTAAAGAAACCGAAAGTTTGTTACGCAAAAAAACTGACCAATTAGAACTTAGTATTACATCAGGAAAAATAGGTTTATGGCATTGGGATGTAAAAAACGATATACTTTACTGGAGTAACGAACAAAAAGCAATTTATGGCCTCGAACCATCTGAAGAATTATTGAATGTAGCAAAATATCGAGCCCTTGTAATTCCTGAAGATTGGGAGCGACTTAATAAAGATTTGCAAAGCGCACCTATGGCAAAGGAACAAGAATATGAGTTTAGGATTATAAGAAAAAATGATGGTGCAATAAGATGGATAAAATCTCGGGCAAGAAATATTTTAGATGAAGAAGGCGCACTTCAATTTGTTTCCGGCGTTAATATAGATGTAACCGAACAGGTATTAAACCTAAATAAAATTCAGGAGAGTGAAGAACGGTTTCGTACGTTGGCCGATCAGGCACCTATGTGGGTTTGGCTTACCGATACCAAAGTAAATATTTTATACGCTAACAACGCATTATTAAATTTTGTAGGTATTGAGTCTTCGGTAGAATTTACCGGTAAAGTATGGGAAAGCATTGTGCATCCGGAGGACATTGAATTGGTATATCAAAAATACAATGATGGTGTATTGCGGCAGGCTTCTTTTAATTTCGAATGCCGTATTATGAATGCCGTAAATAAGACTTATGAATGGATATTTTTAAACATTGTAGCTCGGTACGAAGTAAATGAATTTGCTGGCTTTATTGGTACTGCGGTAAATATAAATGATCAGAAAGTACAAACAGAAAAACTAAAAGAAAGTGAAGGTAAATTACGTTCACTTATTGATGCTGCACCCATTGGTATAGGACTTTTTATTGGCAGAGATCTTATTATTGAAAACCCTAATCAAGAATTTATTGATATTGTAGGCAAGGGCGCAAACATTGCTGGAAAGCGTCTTACAGATGTTATGCCGGAATTGATAGAACATGGCCAGCCATACCTGAAAATTTTGGATGATGTCTTTACAAGCGGCAAAATGTACCAGTCTTTAGGTGACCCCGTAAATATCATACGCAATGGTGTAATGCATTATGGATTTTACAACATTTATTATGTGCCTTTGTTTGATTTAGCGGGTAATGTTTATGGTATCATGGATATAGCAACTGATGTTACTGAGCAGGTAATGAACAGAAAAAAAGTAGAGGAGAGTGAAGAACGCTTTCGTTTCCTTGCTCAATCTTTACCTCAATTGGTATGGATGACAGACGGTGATGGTCAATTTGAATTTGGCTCTAGTCGATGGTTCGACTACACGGGCGTAGAACCTGGAAGTAAAGGTGAATGGGAAAAAATAATTCATCCAGAAGACATTCATAAAATTAACGCAGAATTTAATACATGTTTGAAGACAGGCAAAACTTATTCATTTGACGTCCGAATAAAAAGTAAAGAAGGTAATTATAGATGGCACACTGTGATTGGTGAGCCAGTTAAGAATAGTGAAAATAAAATAGTAAAATGGGTTGGGGCATTTACCGATATTCATGAACAAAAAGAAGCTTCCGAGAAAATAGAACAGAGTGAAAAGCAATTCAGCACACTTGCCAACAATATTCAAAACCTTGCCTGGATAGCTGATGGCGAGGGCTATATTTATTGGTATAATCAGCGATGGTATGATTACACAGGAACTACCCTTGAAGAAATGGAAGGATGGGGATGGGAAAAAGTGCATCACCCCAACCATATAAACCGTGTTGTTGATTTTGTAAAAACAGCATGGCAAAACAACCAACCTTTTGAACTCACCTTTCCATTACGTAGTGCAAATGGAGAATACCGATGGTTTCTGACACTTGCCTATCCTGTTACGGATAAAGAGGGGAAAATTATTAACTGGATTGGAACCAATACTGATATAACAGACCAAAAATCATTTGCTGAACAATTAGAAGAACAGGTGGAAGAGCGAACAGCAGAACTTGTAAAGATGAATAAAGAACTTGAATCCTTTGCTTACATAAGCAGTCATGATTTACAGGAACCTTTACGTAAAATTCAAACCTTTGCCTCACGCATTAAAGAGAATGAAGAAAATAATTTATCGGACACCGGTAAGGATATGTTTAACCGTATGCAAGACGCGGCCAAAAGAATGCAAACCCTTATTCAGGATTTACTGGCCTACTCACGCACCACCACAACCGATCATAGTTTCGAAACCACTGACCTTAATGACATTATCGCTGAAGTTAAAGAAGACTTACTGGAAGAACTCAACGACAAAAATGCTACCATAGAAGCAAACCAATTGTGTGCGGCCGATATAATTCCTTTTCAGTTTCGGCAACTTATGCACAACCTGATTAGCAACTCCTTAAAATTTTCCAATCCGGATGATCCACCACACATACAAATCAGAAGTGAAATAGCGAACGGATTAAAATTTAAAAATGAACATCTTTTACCGCAAAAAAAGTATTGTCACATTGCAGTTTCAGACAACGGGATCGGCTTTGAACAACAGTATAGCGAAAAAATATTTAAGGTATTCCAACGCCTTCACGGTAAAAATGAGTATAACGGAACAGGCATCGGACTTTCAATAGTACAAAAAATCGTAGAGAATCATCACGGCATCATCACGGCAAATGGTGAACCAAACAAAGGGGCAACTTTCGACATTTATATTCCGGCAAGATAACACCACCTTTCTGCACACCAGAGTTTAAAGGCTACTGTCTACATTACTTTTCTTTCCATAAAAAATGCCCCTAAATAGTGTCTAACTTTTTGGGGCATTAATTAGCGAACGGCTTTTTAGCTTTGAAATCAAATTTGATTAGATATGCAATGCACGATTATCCGTAGCGGCTAACGCTGCTTCTTTCATAGCTTCTGCAAACGTCGGATGCGCATGACTCATTCTTGAAATGTCTTCGGCTGAGGCTTTAAATTCCATCGCGGTTACGGCTTCTGCAATCAAGTCTGCTGTTCGAGCTCCGATCATGTGAATTCCCAATACCTCATCGGTTTTAGCATCGGCAAGGATTTTTACAAAACCATCAGTATCACCACTCGCTCTGGCGCGACCCAGTGCTTTGAAAGGAAAACTACCGGATTTGAATTCGATTCCAGAAGCTTTCAACTGCTCTTCCGTCTGCCCTACTGCAGCCACTTCCGGCCAAGTATAAACGACACCTGGAATTAAATTATAATTGATATGTGGTTTTTGTCCCGCAATAATTTCCGCAACCATCGCCCCTTCTTCTTCGGCTTTATGGGCCAACATGGCGCCGCGAACGACATCGCCAATCGCAAAAATGTTTGGAATATTGGTTTGCAAATGATCATTCACTTCCACCATACCGCGATCAGTGAGTTTCACGCCTGCTTTGTCGGCACTCAATCCGTCTGTGTATGGGCGACGGCCAACGGCTACCAAAGCGTAATCGCCTTCTAAAGCAATCGTTTCTCCTTTTGGCGTTTCGGCTTGAACCGTTACAGCGTTTCCTTTTCTTTCAACCGATTTCACTTTGTGTGATACGTAGAATTTCATGCCTTGCTTTTTCAAAACTTTCGTGAGTTCTTTCGATAACGAACCATCCATTCCGGGAATGATTCTATCCATAAATTCTACAACCGAAACTTGGGCGCCAAGTCGAAGATAAACTTGTCCCAATTCAATTCCAATCACACCGCCACCAATGATGATCAGGTGTTTTGGCACTTCTTTAAGTTTCAACGCCTCTGTTGAAGTAATGATTCTTTCTTTATCCAAGGTAATGAAAGGCAAGTTTGATGGTTTTGAACCTGTCGCAATAATGATATTTTTACCTTCAATGGTTTCTGAAGTGCCGTCAGCTTTAGCAATCGCAACATGTGTCGCATCGACGAAAGAACCCAAACCTTCGAAAACCGTGATTTTGTTTTTATCCATGAGAAATTTCACGCCGCCCGAAGTTTGATCTACGACTGCTTGCTTGCGGGCAATCATTTTCTCCAGATTGATTTTGACTTCGCCCGATACTTCAATTCCATGTTCTTCAAAATGTTGCAATTCCTCATAATGGTGCGAAGAGGCCAATAATGCTTTCGATGGGATGCAACCCACGTTCAGGCAAGTGCCGCCGAGCGTGCTGTATTTTTCGATGATGGCTGTTTTGAAACCCAACTGGGCACAACGAATGGCTGATACATATCCTCCTGGGCCCGAACCTATAATGACTACGTCAAATGAACTCATAGTTGTTTGTTTTTTTTGAGTAGCAAATTTACAGTTTTTTGTTGAACCGAGAAATGTTTAATCGCGGAATCATTTAATCGTTTTTGGGCGTGACCACAAGGGTCGGGCTTTCGCACTCGCTTTTTTGCGTCGAACGCCGCCACAAAAAGAGCTCAGACAATGCTGCAATCCCTCACGCACTTCTCGTTACGATGATGCCCTAGCCCCGATGGAAGTGGAAAACCTTTGACAACGTTGTTCGGTGGCAAAGTTTGGGAACGGACAGCGGGATCAGCTTCTGATTCTTAAAATTTTGATGCTGAATAATACAACCAAAGAATTTAATCATGTAAACATCAAGCTTTATATTAGCGGTAGATTGCATGTCAATTTAAATACAATTATTATGGATTTCGAAAACACAGACACCAGCGAAGGTCCAGTAGCCAGAGCTATCGAAACGCAAACGGCAAAGTTGCCATCTGATTTATTTTTATGGGCAGCGCTCGGCGCCATATCCATTTCCGCGGGATTGAAAATTGCAGGACGCAAACATACGGCGTTATTCGTTGGTCAATGGGCCGCCCCGATGCTGCTGTTTGGGATTTACAACAAATTGGTAAAACAGCAAGGCCACGACGAAGAAAGTTAAAAAACCACACTAAAACGCTCCTAACTGGGGCGTTTGGTTTGAATGAACGTTTCGGACCGCGTTTGCCATTGTGAACCTTATAAGTTTCAGTTTTTAATTTATCTTTGTCGCTTAATTAAAAAAAATGATTCCACAAGACACGATTGTTGCGCTCGCAACACCTTCAGGAGCCGGTGCGATTGCGATTATCCGGATTTCAGGTGAAGCGGCGATTGCAATGGCGAGCAGTGTATTTGTTTCGATTCACGCGAAAGAACTGGAAAAACAGAAGTCGCATACGCTGCATTTGGGACATATCGTTGACGGCAACAAAACCATCGATGAAGTTTTGGTTTCCATTTTTAAAGGACCAAATTCATATACCGGCGAACATACGATTGAGATTTCTTGTCATGGTTCGACGTATATTCAACAGCAAATCATACAATTATTACTGCGCAAAGGTTGCAGAATGGCGAATCCGGGCGAGTTTACTTTGCGGGCTTTTCTGAATGGCAAACTCGATTTGTCGCAAGCCGAAGCGGTGGCGGATTTGATCTCATCCGACAACGAAGCATCTCACCAAATTGCGATGCAACAAATGCGTGGCGGCTTTTCGAATGAGATTACGAATTTGAGGATTGAGTTGTTGAATTTCGCGTCGCTGATTGAACTCGAATTGGATTTCGCGGAGGAAGATGTTGAATTTGCGGATCGTTCACAATTCAATGCGTTGATCCACCGTATCGAATTGGTTTTAAAACGTTTAATCGATTCTTTTGCAGTTGGCAATGTAATTAAAAATGGCATTCCGGTCGCCATTGTCGGCGAACCAAATGTGGGAAAATCAACTTTATTGAATGCACTTTTAAACGAAGAGCGTGCGATTGTTTCTGAAATTGCCGGAACGACGCGCGATACGATTGAAGACGAATTGGTGATTGAAGGCATTGGATTTAGATTCATTGATACCGCCGGAATCCG
>JANPJB010000145.1:0-30408 GCA_031425295.1 Flavobacterium sp.
CAATCTCACTTGGCTTAATTCGGCGGGCTATATTTATTCACTCAATTTTCCATCGGGATGGAAAGAGCGAACGAGGGTCGTTTATAGTGGAAACTCCTTAAAAGTAAAAACTTTGAGTCGAAAAGATCTCATTGCGACAAAGATTTATGCGGCCTGTTCTCGGCAATTAGAGACCGACATGATGGATCTCAGAGATTTAAAGCCTAACGAGTTTGAACTTAATTTTGCCAAACAATGGATATTGTCGCGACCTGATGCCAAGGACCTCGAAATAAAACTACAAAGTGTTTTATCAACCTTCTCAAGGGGGATGGGGCTTGTCTGAAAGTCAAAGAAAAGACATTGTTTCAAAACTCACATCGTTAGGATGTGCGTTTTCAGTTGCGTTACCTAAAGAGATTGCAGATCTAGAAAAAACAATTTTGCAATGCTTAAAGTATTACTGGGTATCTAACGACGTTATTTTTATGCTCTACGGTCTGTTAAAACATCGACTTGGTCATCTTGTTCATATTGAGCGTTTGATTATTCTAGCAAAAAAAGAAAACTTAATAGATGACGAGTTGGTAGTTCTTTTGGCTCTTTCGGAAAAGTTAATGGAAGGTGGAGACAAAAGGTATGAAGCCGTCATTCGAAAGTTAAAGCGAAAAAATCTTAAAATGTCATCGGCTCCAAAAAGTGAAAAAGATAGTTATTTGATTGAGAGGTGGGGATTGGATGCCACTTTAGAAAAGTATGACGTTAATGTTAGATCGTGGAGCCCAGAGCCTGAAAAGAAATTTTTGACGATGAAAGGTATATTTAAAATTAATCCTTGGTTGGCACTACGAGCTCTTGTTGGACCGAATAATAGGGCTGATATTTTATTTTTAAAGTTATATCAAATTGTTCCTACAGCAAATCAAGCGATAAATTATTTGGGTTGTAGTAAAGATGCGGCCTATCGCCATTGGAATGCGACGGAGAATGTTGAATCACTAAAGATCGTGGTTGGGACGGATTAGTCTAAAGCCAAGGAAATATTAGTTTATTAAGACTATCTAAATCACTATGGAAGAATTTGAATCAAAGTAGTTGCTTCAATTGCAGCTATCCATTGGTCCAGTTGTTTCATATTAAGAAAATTAATTCTTTCTTAACAATCCAGTGAAATACACACCAGTATTGAATTCTGTTCATTCGAACCAAATCGATACATCCATTGTTATCAAGAAAATGGAAATTTATCCGAAACGAATCTAACTAAAAATAGTTTTTATACATTGGTCGAACTTCTCCTAACGCTCTCTACCTCTGTACCTACTATAAGACTGGATTCTAATGACGGCAAAATTCATTTTCTCATGGATTGGTGTTTCTTTAATAATCTTTTCGCAACAAGCCAACGCACAGTCTATTAGCAGCTGTGCGACCTTCCAAGTTGCGACTAAAAGAGGATCAAACATCATATACGGTACCAATTTGAATTTGGTTATAAAGAATGCGCAGCAAAACGATGAGATATTTGTTGGTAATGGAAACCTTGGCGCTATATTAATAGAAAATAAAACAAATCTCTTAATCAAAACAACTTGCAATACTCAAATTCAATCGTTTTCTTTAAAAAAGAATACAAACGTCATAATTGAGGGGTTCGATGTAAAAGGTCCATCAACATTCAAGGCAGGATTTTATTTACATCCGGGTGGCAATGCTAATGATCAAATTACGATTAAGAACAACAAGATTCATGTAGGTCCCACTGACAATGGTGTTGAGATCAGAAATCAAAACAAGAATATTACATTAGATGGAAACGAAATTTCCGGGAATGGTAACGGAGTGGTCATCAATGTTGGTGGTCCAAGTGGTCCGTTTACATTATCAAACAATAATATTCACGATAATTACCTAAATGGAATTTTAATTTCAGGGAATCCCGTCGTCACAATTACATCTAATACAATTACTAACAACGGTTTGGGTGGAGACCCAACAAACGGGTATGGTATCAAAGGTGACCCAACTGGTTCTGCTGCCAATATTAATCTCACAAACAATATAATTACAGGAAATAGCGGGCAGGTAGTTCCAGGTTCAAGTTCAAGCGACCTTGGAAATTTCATCAATTTGCTCGATCCGTCCGATAGTGGGAATGCAACGACAGGCGGTAATGAAGGGCCAGGAGTAATCAGCCCGGACGAAGTGCCGCCACAGCTGTCTGCAAACATTTCGAGCAATGACCAATTTAATTATAGACCAGTCACATTGCAGGTTACGGTGGTTGAAGCCAATTTGGATGTAACAAATGTTTTCCTGAACGGTTTATTTTTAACTTCTAGTAACCAATTAAACTTTCAGTACAATGTTGAATTTCCCGAAGGAGTAAATAATTTAGTTATTCAAAGTATAGACAATTACGGTAATCAAACTAATCTATTTATCTCAAATATTAACGTTGATACGCTTGCTCCGCAGATTTTAACTAACTTTGAAAGTGATGCGACATTTAATGAGCTCCCAGTAAATTTATCCGTAACAGCAACAGACGTAAATTTATTTGAAACTTTAGTTTATTTAAACGGAGTCTTTGTAAGTAGAGATCCCGGAAGTCAGTTTAATCTTCCTCTCGATCTAGAACAGGGGCCAAATACCATCCAAGTCGTTAGTTACGATCAATTTAATAATTCAACAGCTAAAACTATAAGCAATGTGTTTGTCGACTCGGTCGGCCCAGTTTTATCGATTAATTACGATCAAGATGAAGAAGTTTATTTTGATAATGCTAGGCTTGTTGATTTTTCTGTAAAAACTAACGAAATGGTTAAGTATGTTCGTGTAAATGGCATAGACGCTTTTGGATTTTTTCAAGATTTCCTGTATACGTTTGAAGTTTTTAATCAACAGTCACAGACGTTTACATTAACGTCCGAAGATTTGGCTGGAAATGTCTCAACAGTTTTTCTAACTCTTACATTTAAATTAGATACTCAGCGCCCAATAATTACGCTCAATAAAAGTAATAATATTTATACAAACAATCAAAACTTCAATCTAACTGTCAATGTTCAAGATGATGGTATCGCTAAAACTCGCATATTTTTGAATGGTAGTCAGATTTTAGAATCTGAAAATCCAACCATCAACGCGTCAATGAACCTTAATTTAGGTAGAAATCGAATTGAGATAACCTCAATAGATAAAGCAGGAAATATCGCTCTTCCTAAGACTCTTGATAACGTAGATTTTAACAACATACCAATTCAACTCACTGTTTCCACACCACAGCCCGGTGACGAAATTATCAATAGTTTAGTCGTAATCGCTGGAGCATCAACAAAAGAACTCACTAGCATATCTGTCAACAGTACGCTTTTAACTCTATCACCAGACGCGCAACAGTTTTCAGGAGATTACACTTTCACCAATCAAACAGGAGAATTAAACCTTAGCTTTTTGGCTGAAGACAGATGGGGTAATTCTAGTGCTCTAGTTGTTCCGGTTTTTATAAAGGATATTGTACAAACCAATTTAGCATATATAACTGATTCAGTTAGCGAAAAAATTCATGTTTATAACAGCGACGACTTTACAAAAATAAAAGAAATAAATGTGTCTCAAGGCCATTTTGTAAGTTCAAAACCTTCACAAATTGAACTCTCTGTTAATAAAAAACTTGCTTATGTGCTGCGAGCTGAAGTCGAAAAATTCGATATTATAAATTTGGAAGAAGAAAGTATTGAAAATAGCTATGACGTCCAATTAGAAAACGATGATCAGTATAACACAAATTCAAAATGGCTTTCTTATACTCCATTTTCTGTTTCTGATGACGGGCTATATGTGCATTTTGCAAAGGCATATGTGCCGGAAACTACGGACGAAACAACGAACACAATTGAACCTGAACAACTTGGTGGACTTTTAATTGTTAATACGCAAAATGGACAGGCTACTTCAACAAATTTACCGGGTATTAAGCCAGGGAGTGTCGTCTCAAGTATTAATGGCGATAAATTATTTGTAACCACAGATGCAGATTCCATCATAGTCTTAGACCCTCAAACCGGCGCAGTCGTAGATACGATAAGTATTGGTGTATCTCAGGTTAAGTCTAACAACCTCGTTTTATCCAATGATGGAACTCATATTTATGTTTCTAGCTCAAGTTCGAATCTGCTCTATAAAATTAATTTATCCACGAAACAGCTTGTTCAAACGATAGATCTTGGCGGTGAGCAGAGTGGATTCTCAAGAGTTGGAAGTGGAGAAAAAATTTATGCGCTTGTTAACAAAATTGGGATAGGTTCTCTTCTTGTCATAGACGAAAACTCAAATACCATAGTAAACGAACTTGTTTTAGGCTCAAAAGCCACTAGAATGAAAATGAACCTGTCTAAAACTCAAGTTTGGGTGACATTGGCGCAGGCTGGTCAAGTTAATGCAGTGGACTTATCGAGCCTATCAATTATAAACACATTGGCAGTGAACTCTCCGATTGATATTGCCTTTGGGTATATAAATAATAAATCTCAGGCTAACATTCCGCCATTGGCCAATTTCATATTTTCTCCAACCTCTAGTGTGGCTCCGATTAACGTATCATTTGACGGTACTAAATCGAGAGATCTAGACGGAACAATTCAGAGTTATAAGTGGTTAATTAATGGTACTCAGGTCAACACTTCAAAAGCTTCTTACAGATTCAATTCCCCGGGACTCTACGATGTTAGTTTAACTGTAAAAGATAACGCAAACCTCGAAAGAACTAAAACCATTCAATTAGAAGTTGGTGATAAAGATTCATTTCCAAACGCCATTTTCTATACAAGGGCGGACAATAATTTTGGACTATTCAAAGCTAGATTTGATGCAAGTCAGTCTTATAAGACTGGCGGGGAGATTTCATCTTACGTTTGGGATTTTGGTGATGGAAAAACGGGCACTGGAAAAACTGTAATTCATGAATATTCTGAACCTGGTACTTATCTTGCTACGCTTGCTGTTACAGATAGTTTTGGAAAAGTTGCTAGTTCAACAAAATCCGTTAGCGTGACGGATGTCACACCGCTAAATTTGACGATTTTGAGTCCACAGCCTGGTATTCTGACCAATCAGAATTCAGTGCAGTTATCCGGAATTTCGGACGAGGTTTCAAGTTTTATAAAAGTAAACGGAACACGAGTCGCGCAGAATCCAGATAAGTCATTTGTTGCGACTGTCACTTTAAGTGAGCAGGGTGTTAATGTGATTCCAATTGAAGCGATTGATGCTAATGGCAACGTTAGGACAATTAACTTCCCTATAATTTACGATACAGTAGCGCCGGTTTTTTCTAACCCTGCGCCGGCAGTTTCATCAACTTTGTATCAAAAAGATGGGGTTGTTACTTTTTCAATTACTACGAACGAATCAATTAAAACAGTCATAGCGAATGGGAGTGGATTAGTTGTTGAGGACAACTCTCAGCGTACTTTTACAGGTGCTGCTGATTTTGAAACTTCTGGAACTAAGAATATTACATTTCTAGCCGAAGATTTGGCTGGAAATACTGATTCATTCAGTCTAACCTTTAATCTTGTTATAGACACTGCGCCTCCAACACTTTCCTTTGCCGCTGAGCCATCACTATTAACCAATAATCCAGCATTCAACATAACAGCTTCAGCAAATGATGAAACTCCAACTAGTATTGAAGTAAAACTTAATTCTCAGGCGATCATGAACGGAAGCACTGTAAATTTGAGTGAGGGAATAAACCAAATATATGCAAAGGCAACCGACTCAGCAGGGAATTTTTCAGAAATTGTAAGAACGTCACAATTAGACAGCGTTTTACCAAAGCTCCAAATTTCTTTAAGCACAGAGTCCCTTACAAATCAGCAGACAATACAGGCTACCAGTAGAATTTTTGATAGTGGATCTATCACGAGCGGACTTTATTTAAATGGTAATTTAATCCAGTCCTCAAGCCTATCTGAGTTCACAACGAGTCTGAATCTCATTGAGGGATCAAATATCATCGTCCTTACTTCGAGAGATGAGGCGGGCAATATTGCAGTGGCCGCTCAAAAAACTGTTACGCTAGATACTGTTCCGCCCGTATTAGCTAATCTAAAACCATCTGACCAAGGTACCATCGGATTAAAATCCCTTCTTTTGCCAATTTATGCAGAAAGTAACGAACCTTTAAAGACCTTGCTCGTCAACGGCGAATCGCTTGGAACGAATATACTCGATTTAATTTTTTCAGATATTATTCCTCTTCAGGGCGACGGTCAGATCACGCTCACTTACGTTGCCACTGACATGGCTGGGAACACATCAGCAGTTGTTAGAAGCGTTAATGCCGCATTAGATAATGCTGACCCAATAATTACGATTTCAGGCGTGGTTGATAATCAGCAATTTACAAATCCAATCTTGCCCTTGAACATTTCGATTCAAGATTCTTCCACTGCAAAAGTTCAAATTTACGTTAACGACAAGTTTGTGTTTGAGGCGTTATCGAATTCCTTTACTCATAACATCGAGCTAACAGAAGGAATTAATACAATTAAGGTAAAAGCCACGGATTCTGTCGAAAGAGATTCTGAAAAAACTATTTCTGGCGTAAAACTTGATAGTAAGAAACCAGTTCTTACTTTTTTGTCGCCAACAGATGGACAAGAATTCACGACAGGTAATGTTCTGGTTAGTTTTACAAGTAACGAACCTTTAGCAACAGCATTTATTAATGGAAATACTTATCAGGTCAACGGAGCTACTTCGTTTAGCCAGACGATTGTTATCGGTACTGTAGGTGGTGCGATTTTAGCAGTTCAGGCAACTGATCTAGCGGGCAATGCCACTACAAAAGATATTCCATATGCTGTGGTTGAGCCAGGAAGTGAGACTGAAGAACCTTCTTTGACGTTGAATACCAACAACCTCCATACGTGCACGGCAGCCAACGGGGCCGCTTACTGTTTCGGATGGAACGGATGGGGACAATTGGGTGACAACACTTTTGTTAACAGAAGTGCCCCTATAGTTGTTCCAACGCTTGGTCAGAACGTAAAAATTGCTAAAGCAGGGGCATTTCATTCGTGTGCTGTTCTAGTAAACAATACTATGAAATGTTGGGGAAGAAATGATTTTGGAGAGCTAGGAAATCGCGTCACTGGTCTTCGGGGTAACCCTGTCTCAGTCGTCTTTGATTCTCCTCTTGTTATTAATGATATAGCTTTAGGCAATGGATACACCTGTATTGCTTACGAGGCGTCCCAAGGAAACGGAGTCAAGTGTTGGGGCCGTGGCAACTTAGGCATGCTCGGAAATAACTCAACTTCGAACAGCCTAGTCCCTGTAGATTCAATTGGGTTGAATTCTAATGTGAGCTTCATTGCGACTTCGAGCACTCATGTATGTGCAGTGAAGACCGATGACTCTATGTATTGTTGGGGCGACGGGCAAGGTGGGCGTCTTGGTAATGGCTCGAATGCAAATGCGTTAGTGCCGACGCTAGCTCAAAATTTCGGAGCCGTATCTAAAGTGGCCATTGGTGTTGGACATACCTGTGCTGTGCAAACAGATGGAGATGTAATCTGTTTGGGTAATAATAATTTTGGACAAGTTGGTAATGGCGGAGGACCGATAAATCTCGGCCAGGACGCTGTGGATGTATCGGCTGGGATTGCACATAGCTGCGCGATACTAGTGGACGAAAGTGTAAAATGTTGGGGAGCAGGAGCCGCAGGAGAACTAGGAAACGGAACCTTCACTTCAAGCAGCTCGACACCTGTAAATGTAATAAGCTTAGGTGCTAATACAGGCTCTATGAGTATATCTTCCTCTCAGCACACATGTGTGATGTTACCAACAGCCTTCAAGTGTTGGGGCAGAAACACGGAGGGTCAACTTGGAGATGGTACATTTACTAATAAAAACGTGCCAGTAACTGTGCTTAATCTTGTTCCGCCGCCTCCAACACAAGCTGCAATAATTGCGAATTTTATTGCAAATCCAAATCGTACTTTAGAAAATTTAAACGTCAACTTTGACGCTTCTTCGACCATGGTAAATTCGGGATCAGTAGCCTCCTACCAATGGAATTTTGGTGACAGCACAACAGCGACAGGGTTGCAGGTAAGTCATAACTATCAATCCTACGGAAACTATCTAGTGGAGCTTACTGTCGTTTCAAATACTTCTCAGCAGTATAAGGTATCAAAATACGTAGTTGTTGATCAAAATATCGCCCCTGTCCCAAAATTCACCCATAACTTAAACATCGTAAGCGGAATAGTGAGCGTATCTTTCAATGCCAGCAGTTCATTCGACGATGATGGGACGATAGTAAGTTACGCTTGGAGCTTAGGTGATGGTACATCAGCAAACGGTCAAAATGTTGTCCATCAGTATGCTAATGAAGGAACATACGGAGTCACCCTAACTGTTACTTCAAATACAAACCAAGTAGCATCTATCACAAAAAATATTGCCGTGAAAGATGTCGTCCCACCGGTTTTGACAATTACCTCGCCTGCTCCGAACAGCAGGTCTAAACGTAGTTTTACTTTAACTGGCACTAGCAGTGAGAAGCTGCAATCATTAAAGCTTAATGGTGCACCAGTTACATTAAATGCCGATCAAACTAGCTTCAATCGCTCTTTTAGTATGAACCGTGATGGCGTAATTACCCTCAATCTTGAAGCGATAGACCTTTCAAATAATAAATCTGTTACGCCAATTTCGGTTGAATTTGATTCCACTGGTCCGGTTCTAACTATTGTTAAGCCTGTTTCAAATTCTGTTGTTTACTCGATTGGATATATTGAAATCGAAGCGATTTCAAATGAAAAGCTCTCAGCCGCAAATGCAGGCGGTTTTGAAATGAATATTACAGGTGCAGAAAATAAAAATATAATAGGCTCTGTGACCACTCAAGACGAAGGATTTTTCACGACGGAACTTGAAGCATTCGACGAACTTGGCAATAGGACCGTTAAAACGATTCAGTATAGACATGAACTTGATACGATTAAGCCAACTCTTTCCGTGGTGCCTTCTGTGATTGGCTCCACAAACACGAATGATATTTCTTTGACTATAACCGCAAATGACAAAGCTTTAGATAAGGTTGAAATTTATCAGAACGGTGTAAAAGTAAATCAAAGTAGTCAAGGCACGTTTACTTACAATGGTGTGCTTGTAAACGGAGACAATATATTTTTCGTAAAAGCTTATGATGAAGCTCGAAATATAACGGAACAAGAGCTACAGAAAATAACACTTGATACGCAAATTCCAAGCGTATTTATTACAGCGCCCGCAGCAAACTCAACTCTGTTTACTCCTCGATTTTCAGTCACAGGCTCTGTAAGTGAGCCTCTTTCTGCGCTGAGTATTGCGGGTACTCCCGTAATAGTGGGTTCAGATAATACATTTATTGCAAATATCGAGACAAATACGTCGGGCCTGTTTTCTATTGCGGTGGTGGCAACAGATTTAGCCGGAAATCAGAATTCATTTTTATTACCATTAAACTTTGATTTGATTTTAGTGCCTCAGCTAGTCGGAATTATTGATATTGAAAATGGAAATAAGCTTCTAATAACAGGAGCTGAGGGCGCAACAAAACCTGGAGCAGAAGTGACTATCACTTCCGGTCTTTTGGGTGTTGGCAAGGCAACATCGGATAGTTTAGGAAGATTTGCGATTGAAATGAGTCCTTTCAGCTCAGCTGAAATAAAAGTCGAATTCAATGGGCATGTTGCAGTGGCACCGCTTCAGTATGTACTTAAAACTAGAATTGCAGGCGTAATTAAAAATATTAATAACCAAACACTGTCAGGTGTTAGAATCGGCGTATCAGGGTCTAATATTGTGACCACCACCGACGTTGCAGGGGCTTTTAACATTGATAATCCGCCAACAGGTGATCAGAGATTAATTGTTGATGCATCGTTTTTAAATACTGATTTTATAAATTACAGCAACGTTGAGGTGGCTGTTAATATTGGTTTTAATCGACCAAATATTTTAGAGAAGCCAATTTATCTTGCACCTCTTGTTCTTGACAGCTCTTCGGTTTTGGTGAGTTCAGGAGGTGGCGCGATACTTAGCAATCCGAACGTTGCCGGGGTACGTGTTTACATTCCTTCTGGTGCGATTTCAAATTTCCCTGATGGATCCACATCTGGACGAGTCTCTATTTCAAAAACAGCTGCGTCAATGGCCATAGTACCTGTTCCTGCGTTTGCTGTTCCAAATGAAATTATTCACCTTGAGCCATCAGGATTGAAATTTAGTCAATCGGTTGAATTGACTCTGCCAAATGATAACGAGCTTCCAGCTGGAGTTGAACTTGCGATCATGTCAATGGACACGGATAAAGGTACTTGGGAAATCGATGGATTAGCTAAAGTGGATCCGAGTGGGAGTTATATAAAAACGAAGCCGGGGGAGGGTATCACCCATTTTAGTCCTAAGTATGCAGTTCCTTTGGGTCCCGTAATTCGATCGTATGGAAAGACTGGAGAGCAGGGAGTGAATACTCTTGAAGGGGGCCTAACTCGCTCCATAGAGCTACCGGGTTTTAAATCCCTAGGCAGCGATATCAAACCCACGCTGATATACAACAGCAATTGGGCTCAGCCGACGGCAATCATTACCAATTATTTTGCTATGCCTGAGAGACAAATTTCTAGTAGTGGATTTTCGACGACATTAGATGGCGATGATAAAATAATTGGGAACTATTGCTACTCTACAACGGATAACAACACTGTTGAAAAATGTTTTAGAAGTTATGTTGATTTTTGGAAAGATCGAGCAGATAACGTATCGGCTGTTAAGTTCACTGCGTGGTATGAGCCAACCAAAATTAGATCGAGATTTTTTATTAGCGGATTAGCAACAGACGAAGTTTCTCAGAATCAGGATATATCTCAGCCTAATCTAACTGATGAGGCTACTTGGGGTAAGGCGCCAAATCAGACATTAGTTTCATACGGGGCAGATCTTGTTAATGCAAATAATGAATATTTTAAAACTGGTATCTATCCCTCTCTTGCTCATTACGACTTAGAGTTAAAAAATATGGTGGTCTCAACAAGATTAGCAGTTGTTCGCGAGGTTGTTAAGCGAACGCCATACGATAGCGAGATTGTTAAAGTTATTAAAGAAACGAAATCATTAGATCCTGGAATCGATGAAATTATTCCGCAAGATATAACTTCTCCAGTTTATGTGCAAAATAAAGTGAATTCAAATGTAGGAAGAGGCTGGAAAGTTGCTGGCATAAAAAAGATTATTAATCCAGGATCAAATCGAATTGCTCTTGAAGAAGATAATGGAGAAATTGAACTTTATAATGCAAATAACAGCATAACAACTCTTTTTAATTTTGAAGGACAAGATATAGATTTAAATTTGGGAGTCAGTTTTCACACCTGGCCTTATGTAGCGGTCACTAAACAATCTCAAGGTGCTTCTGTATCAGTTTTGAAGTACAATTTAACTCAACCTGGATCGCAAGGTGAAAGTGTCGGCGATGAGTTTCCAAAGACAAATGGAATATTAAAAACGGCAATTCTTTGTCCGATAGGTCAACGACAAAGCTCTCCAAACCATAGATTTTTGGAGTATGCATGGAATTATACTATTCCGCGACAGGTTCAATCGTTGATGTTGTTGGACAATGGCGAAGTTATCGGTGCTGACAAAAATGAGCATAGCTTATTTTCTAAAAAATCTACAAGTTTTACTAATTTAATTCGCAAAACTACAGCGCACCCAGCACCTAAAGATTACAACAATAGTGGACAATCACTCAGTTCATTTTGTCGTGCAAATTTTAAAACAAGCTGTAAACAAAATTTAAATCCAATTGAAAACCACAGTTGTCCTAAATTTCCTCAGATTAAAAATGCCCAAGTGTATTGGAAATATACAGGACATGATCGTTCGTATGAATATATAAATGGAGTGAATAGAAACTTCGAGTCACAAATGCCGATACCTTCAACTGAAGGTTTGAATAGTCCAATGGGAATTGTCGGCGGGCCCGATGGTAAAATTTATGTTGCTGACTATGGAAACAATCGAATCGTCCGATTTAATCGATCTTCAAATACTTTTGAAAGAGTTGCAGGAAGCGGATCAACAATTGATAACGGAGATGGAGGCGATGCTCTAAATGCAGGAATGTTTCATCCACGCGGCCTTGCATTTGATAGTGCAGCAAACCTGTATGTTACAACTGAGAGAGGTTATGTGCGCAAGATTACTCCATACGGACTAATCTCGACGTTTGCGGGAGCTCCACTTGGTACACCGGGAGCCCTTCTGGAAGACAGTGTAGATATTTCTAACTTAGTATTGGGAATTCCAACTGGGATTGTTATTAATTCTGAGCAACAAGTTATGTACGTAGCCGATACGCAATTGAATAGAATTATTCAAATCGATATGATCAATGGACGCGCAGATCTAGTTGCGGGAAGCGGGGAGACCTGTAATCCCTCCAATGTTGGTGATGGCCAATCTGCGATTTCGGCTTGTTTGTCGAAGCCAACATGGGTTGGGTTGGATAACAACAATAACCTATTAGTCGCTGATTCTGGCAATAGTCGTATTCGACGTATTGGTTTCAGCGTAGAGCCTAATTTAGCAAATGTATACGTACCTAAAAAAAGAGACTTGTCTCGACTTGAAAAACTTGTTGATGGAACGTTTAAACGAATTAAACGGAATGGAACGATTGATTATTTTAATGTCGATGGACTTCATACATCAACAATTGATCGTGTTGGAAGAGAAGTTACGTTTTCATATACTGCGAGTAAAGAAATCGAATCTATAACTGATCCAGTCGGCCAGACAATCCAGTTTTCTTACTCTGGTGGCAAGGTAACTGAAATTACTTCACCAAGTGGAGCAACACAGCTATCTTACAGCGCGGGAGAACTTACTAATATTGGGTTTCCAGATGCTACTCAGAAAAACTATAGTTATATAGAAGGATTGATGTCTGAGGAAAGAAACGAAAGAAATATATCTGTTCAATATTTTTATAACCAATACAATCGTTTGGCAAAAACGATAATGCCTGATAACTCGGAGATATTAGCGAGAGATCACCTTGAAGGTACTTATATTGATCCAAACGTAGACCTCCGGCAAATGGCATCAATGGATGGTGAGATCTTTGGTCAAATGATTTCTGCCGAGGGGCAGACAATCAAGTACGATAAAGACATCAATGGTTATCTCAAGACAATTACTGATTCCTTAGGGAACCAAACTACGATAACGATGAACCTATATGGTCAACCTGAAAAAGTTGTTAAGCCTAATGGTACTGAAGTGCTATCGCGATATGACCAAGAAACCGGTGATTTGATTGAATCTTACGATTCAGCTTCTGAAGAAACAAAAAGGTATGAGTTCGATGATTTTGGCAATATAGTCAGAGAAGAAATCAATGAGAAGGTAACCACACGTTTATTTAATCAAAACAACAGTCTTTTGACGCAAGAGAATAAGCCTAATGGCAACATTTCAACTTACACTTACGGATTAAAAGGACTTGTTTCATCGGTAACCACGAAAATAAATAATTCTGAAAACTACAATCGTAGTTTTCAATATGACACAAGAGGAAATGTAACGGTTGAAACAGATGATTTTGGTAAAGAAAACAATAACAGTTATGATAGTTCAGGAAATATATTAACGTCATCTGAAAAAACATCAACAGGACAGTTCAATACTACCACCTTTACCTACGATGCGTTTAATCGTTTACTTTCTGTAAAGACACCTAAAAATGAAATTACACAATATAGATATAGCCCAACTGGGAAATTAACAAAAGTTAAAGACCCAGATAATCAAGAAATGAATTATTCTTATGATAATTTTGATCGTGTCGTAACCATGACAAACCAGTTACAACAGGTCACAAGCTATAACTATGATTCTGATGGCAAGATGCTCCAGATGATTGATCCTAAAAATCAAGTCGTTAATTACGCGTATGACTTGAAGGGAAGATTGCTGCGAGTCATATATCCAGACGACACTATACAATACGTTTATAATAATAACGATAAAGTAATTAAAGTTGAGAATAGCAAGTCAAAAATACAGTACAGTTACGATAGTGCAGATCGTTTGACGAACCTTCAAATGGTTGGACTGAACGATATGGGAAGCTACCCAAGTATCAACCAACAGTTTACTTTTAATTCAGATAACCAAAGGCTTACTTTTACTGACAACAAAGGTTCGTCCGTTAGTTATTCATATACGAATGATGGAAAGCTGCAAAGAGTAACCGATACTCAAGGTTTTATTTACAACTACAGTCATGATTTGATGAATCGAATTACACAAATGGCAATTCCTGGAATGATTGTAAACTATTCCTTCAATAGTCGTTCTGGGTTGACCGGAATTGATTATTCAAGCGGAGGAGTCACGAGAGCATATTTTAATTACACTCGAAATGATAAGGAACAGATTCTTCAAGAGTCTTCTGATCGAGGAACAACAAATTATGCATATGATAATAACAGTCAGCTCACTGGCGTCACTAAATCGTTTTCTCAAGTTCGAGGTCCTGCATCTCTCTCAAATTATAACAGCGAGTCTTTTCAATACGATAATATTGGAAATAGAACCCAAGATAGCGGTGGTTCTTACACTTATAGTGCTAATAGGCAGCAACTAACTGAAAACTGGAAGTACCGCTTCGTATACGACCTGAACGGAAACATGACAGAGAAGTACGATAAGCAAACTGGTGAGTTTTACAAGTACGAGTATTCAGCTAAAAATCAATTAATTCGATATCGTAGTTTCCCTAGTGAACTGTCGACTCAGGCAATTATTGATGCAAGTTACGTTTATGATGCGCTTGGAAGACGCATGGGTAAGTCTGTTTTAGATAATAATAATCAGGCCGACAAGCGTAAGACTTATACGAGATTCTATGGCTACGATGGGAATGAAATATACCTAGAATTTGATGTTAGTTCGAATCTTCTTGCAAGATACTTGCATTCTGGTCTGCGAACCGATGATACGTTGTCTGTTCAAGTCACAAGTGCAGGGGCATCAGAAAAGATTGCGAGAAATATTGGAACTTACAATCTACTTAAAGATCAACTAGGAAGTATAACTCATATTTCAGATACAAACGGCAATATCATACAGAAGCTGGATTACAGCTCATTTGGTGTAGGGATAAGAGTTACAGATAATCTGGGTAACGATATTTCGAGCGATCCAAATATAGAGTTACCGTTTGCATTTGCTAATCGTGAGGTTGATCGAGAAAGCGGTCTCTACTACAACCGCGCTAGGATGTACGATCCAGAACTTGGAAGATTTTTACAGAGAGATCCACATCCGGGTAAAGAGAGATATCCACTTACTTTAATAAATAAGTATTCTTATGCTAATAACAATCCACTGCTTTATACAGATCCAAGCGGAAAGTTTGGCTTCTGGATTGCTGTAGCTTGGGCGGGAGCGTATTCAGCGGGGGTAAGTGCAATTCAGGCCGGCATCCAAACAAATTGGGGAGAGAGGGGTGACTACTGGAAGGCATTTGGAATGAATTTCGCGGTTAACTTCACGGTCTCAATGATAGGGCTATTGAGTTACGGAATACAAAACGGTGGTGCTAATTTCGCGAGCAAAAACTACGATATTGGATGGGGGGGAGTGTATAATCCCGATAAAATCTACAGGGGCTTTTCGGCAGGGTTCTTCCAGGCGACAAATGGAACTAAGTATCTGCATGAAGTAGGTCATTCGATTAACTTTGCGCTCCTTGGTTTATCATGGGATGGACAGGAAAGCGACGCTGACAGTTTTTGGCAAAGAATAGCAGGTGCTTCTGGTTTCTATTTAACACATTTATTTGGTTCTCTAGGTGGTCCATACAATCCATTTACATACCTAACCGAAGGACTCGCAGATGTTTGGGGTTGGGATTTTTCAGAAACACAAAAGTATACCAAATAAAGGATCGTATCATGAACATGAAAATTATTTTCTTACTTACAACCACATTATTTTTAACTGGGTGCGAAGCTAAAAAGGTAATAATCTATTTTAATATCTTGTTCAGCAGTCAAAAACTAGCGGAGGATCAGTATCTTAATTTGGTAAAAAAAGACGAACTTATTGGAGAAAATTACAAAAAGATTGAAGTAAGTAATTTTCGATGCATAGAGTTTGAGGAAAAAAAGAAAAGATCCATATTAGGATTTTGTCTTATGAAGCAGTCAATTAGAATCTTAGGTGAATTCCCTGATCGAGGAATGAATCTAGACTACTACAAAAGCGAAGCATTTATTAAAAAATGGGACGAAGATCACTTTGGAAACGTGCTGAAGCTGAAAAATACAATAGAGGGACACCTTAGAGACAAAGCAGTTCCTTATGAATTGAAAACAGAACAGATAATCTCTGGAAGAGACTTTCATAATGAGCTTTTAATTAATTCAAAAAATTAATGACTGTTTTTAAGATAACAAGGCTAATTCCTCAAGAAGTAACTGATAATAATTAGCAATCGGTTCTTATCTGTCTTTGGGTAATGAATTCTTTTTCCTTGAATAGAAAGTTTTTGATTACTTTGTACGAAGCTATTCTATCGAAGGCGAGTTCTTTCGGAACTTTTTGATTGGTCCTTCTGTCTGAATCCCGCGGACTACCCGAATATGTCGGATGCATTCCAAAAGCTGCACTAGCGGCTTTCCCCTGATCTGCCATCTAAGGCGATCTAAACCCGTCATCCCGAGCGCAGCGAAAGATAGACCCGTAAGTTCGAATCAGAGAAGACCTTCGCCGGAGAGAGCCCTCAGGGTAACAAACTAGGCACTAAGTTATCTTTTTCTTTTTGGTGTCTTCTTTTCTTCACCAAAGTTAGTTTTCCATCCGCCAAAGATAATTCCGATTGAGTGGCTGCTCGACCCATTAACAAAGTGGTTGTTGACAAACAAGCGGGTGCTCTCGGTTATTGGAATATCAAATGCCAATCCATAACCAATATTTACTAAATTTTTATATTCAGGGTGCTCTAGACTTGCTGGGGCCAAGAAGGCTTAAGATGTGTAATTACTCGATATGTAAGGTCGAAAATGCCAAAGATGGAGCCCAATGCTTGTTTCAAATCCATCTCCGCTGATTTTTACTGACTCTGTTGCTGTAGGTGTTATTGCCGTGGAATAGGTAAAGGCATCGGACTTTAGTTCGCTTTTAAAGTAGCTCAGTCGTGCAAAAAGAAATTTGGTATCCTCTATAATTGAAATTTGCCCACCAAAACCTTGAACATCGGATTTTTGCACATCATAGGTATAGACATTTTTGGAATCATAGTTGTCGAAGAACTTTTCATTCAATCGCTCATATCTTGGTGATAGTTCAATGTAATAAGTGCTGCTGGCGCAACCACTGCAAAGCAAAAAAATGATACTGGTTAATATTCTTTTTTTTTCCATTTTATATCCTGGATACTCTATCGGAATTTAAAGTTGAATTATTTACGGGATGGCACTTCACATCACCTTGGTCCAGGATATTGGACGCATCAAGATTAACGTTTTTGAAACCGATATATAGGACTATGAAGAAACTCTTTAAGTTACCTGCGCTTCTGTGTTTTTTAGCCGCACTTTCGTGTGCTGAAGAAGAGCTGGCAGAGGATACTGATGACCATTGCACTTTTAGTATGGCAGTTACTTATTCATTAGGTGTTAGTGCTAGCTCAGATTTCATTGCTCAAAACACCTCTGGTACTGGATCGATAACAAATTCTACTTGTCCAAGTATTGCTGAGGGATTTGTTAGTATTTCACCAAAAAGATACATCACGAAGGTCGACAGCACGGTTACATTCAGTCTTCAAGTTGGAGCTTTTGCAGACACAATTTTTGATTTTGAAATCATTGGTAATAGTCTCACTCCTCGGGCGTTAACCCATTGTGAAAATACTTACCGTACTATTGAGACCGTACAAAGCGGCACACTAGACACCAGCAACAATTCAATAAGCTTTGTACTTAACTATCAAATAAATAAAGGCGCATGTACCTCGGATGGTATGGACAGTAGTGGATACTTGCACACTGAAATTAAAGGCATTTGGGAAGAACCTTGTTCCGCTGGAATCAAGCACTGGGTTGGTTTTTACGGTAACGGTGAAGTTGATACCGTGGAGTATCATTCAAATGGAACTTGCACTGCTAGACGGATGTACATCGAAATGAATGGGCCTACCACAATTGGCAACGAATCTACGTATCCCAAAAGTAAGACTACAAGCTTCCAAAACTTTATTGTTAATTTGAGCGATCCGGCACTTGTGACTTCCTTTAATAGTTTGGCTATGTGTGGATTTACAAATTGGACGGCTGGTGTTGATCGTAACGTAGACGGAAGATTTTGTGATTTTGCCGCAGATGGCATCCGTTCCTCAGTTACCTATCCATCAACTCAAGTGCGGAAGTTCGATATTTTCACTAAGACTGGGTTAATTCTCGAGTTCGGAGATAGTGCAACCGGCGACGGTACTTCACTTATAAATAGGCCGACTTCAATTGATGCAACTAAGGACTACAACTTTAATAGTTCGTTTGTCGTGGTTCCAGTTTGGTTGGATTGACGATTTTCACCAGCATGGAGCACGAAGTAATGAACTGTAAAATATTACAAATTTTTCTCTGTCTTTATGGAGTTGCGTTCTTAATTTCTTGTAAGGATAATGAGGGGTGTAAAAACGTATTCACAGTGCATTTCACCGGTACTATTTTAGATAATCTGAGCAATCCAGTTCAAGGAGCAAGTATCAAAGTTTCTGTGAATGGTTCTCAACCTTCTGAAATCGCTGTTTCCGATGTTAACGGAGAGTATACATATAGTTGGTACAGAGCTGCTGCTTTGGGTAGGACTTCAATTATTGTCTCAAAAGTTGGTTTTTCTGATTTCACTTCGGAAGAGAAACAAGTCGGATTCTCGTGTGCTGATGAAAACGTTGAGACAAATGCTTCTTTAGCGCCTTAGAAGCTGAAATGTAAGGTCTATCATTTTTTGTGGTTAGGATGTGAAAAAAAAGACATCCCTTTCTTAACACGATTTAATAAAGGCTCGAACTTATGAAACGAGTTGCGTCGGATTTGTCGCTACTTTTATTAGAGAAAATAATTTGATTGGTCCACGTCGAAGAATAAAGTTTAAGAGTAATCTCTGGAAAACATGTCTAAAGATACGTGCGTGAGCCGAGTTTATTTGGAATCTGTCAGAGCGAAGGATTCACGTAACAATTCTAACGACAATACCAATGTAATTTATGGAGATGTCTTTAGAGTTAAATGCCCAGGAACGTTAAAATGTAGGAGTTAATCCACAAATGACTCTACGCACCAATTTCTTCATGTTTAATTCCTAGAATGTTTGTCTTCTATAAAATAGAACAATCTTGTCAAAAAATAAGCAAACAGCTAGCACCCCGAGGAGATAGTTGATGGCAAGACAAAATAAGATTGTATTGATATCAAGCAATACCATTTGGAATTCCGAAGACGATTGCTGTTATCCTGGAGTTGTTGCGTCACTGGAGGAAGCCAGTGCCAATGGAAATCCAATCGTTTTGGTTTCAAATCGTAGTAAACCAGAATTTCTGCGAGGCGAGGAGTTATCATTTATAAAGTTTATTAAAGTTAGCGGACGCCAAAACGGCAAGTTTGTCGAGAACCTGGTTAAAGCTAATCAAGAAAAAGGATGGGAAAAATCCGATATCGTTGTTCTAGGATCAAATGACGAAGATTTTTTTATGGCTGTAAATTCGCAGTCGCTTTTAATCCGATGCGACTGGGTAAGTGATCTTGGCTCAAAGATAAAACGCTATGGTGTTTCATTGGCCCATCCCGAGGTTGTACCAAATATTCTAAAGCTGTTGGAGGATGAATCACCGTGGTACTTTAGATTCGATTCAGATTTCTTTGATGTTTACTCTTTGACAAATGCGGGAACGTTTCAAGAAAAAAATCCTAATATCATTCGGTTGGTAGAAAGACTCCAGTCCTGTTTGAAAGACGGGGAAAAGAAAAGTAAACAGGCATTCATTCTACATTTTCTTTCGAGCTTGTACTCTACTCCGATATTTCAGGACGTTGATGTTTGGGGATATTACCCGTCGTCGGGCTCTCAGAATTGTGGAGATGAGATCATGGCTGAGTTTGTCGAGAGAGCCGCCCATACTTATAAGAAGATATTCAACAAAACGAATCCATTGTTCATTCGACATAATAAAACAGAAGCGAGGCACAAAAGCGGGGGAAACCGAGATAATCCCGATTCGCAGCTACAATCAATACACCTCAATCCAAGCTACGAGGGAAAAATCGAAGGAAAAACTATTGCCGTTTTGGACGATTACATAAACAGAGGGGTTTCATTTTCAGTTTCCGCTGCGCTTTTAAAGGCTGCAGGAGCCAAGAAGGTAATTGCAGTTTCAATGGGAAAATTTGGAAATCAATTCAAGATTTTTGATATCAAGTTGGACTCAAAAGAGGTATACAAACCCATGACAAAATTTGCAGCCAATGGATACGTGTCCGTGGGTGGCACAAGCACTAGTGATGCTCAGCTATCATTTGCCAAAAAGTTCAAGGTGATTGAATAATGAACACTCTACTTGAATCACAGTTACCAATAAAATTAGAGAGCTGGCACTTCGGTGATCGGCAGCTTTGGTATGAAGGGGATGTCGGTTTACTGTTGCAGCCCTGCGCATCTATCATTGGCACAAGAAATATTACTAAAGAGGGTGCTTATCGCGCGTCGCGAGTTACAAAAATACTTGTGGATAATAATTTCTGCATTGTAAGCGGTTTAGCTAAGGGTATTGATACCTTAGCTCATAAGGCTACACTGATGTTGGGAGGAAAAACGATCGCGGTAATGGGAACGCCCATAGATGATTGTTATCCGAAAGAAAATCTAGCTCTCAAAGAACGTATAATTTCCGAAGGTTTGGTAGTGTCGCAATTTGCGCCTGGTTCTGTAGTCTATCCAAGTAACTTTCCAAAAAGAAATGAACTTATGGCCTCTTTGAGTGAAATCACGATAGTGATAGAGGCTAGTGAGAAAAGTGGCACAAGACATCAAGTTAAATCTGCCGTTAAAATGGGAAAAAAGGTCGGATTTCTAAGTTCTCTCGCAAATAAAAAATATGATTGGATTCTTGATGCTATCGAAAGTGGCCATGGGTTTATAATTGATAAGCCCGAAGATCTGTTACAAATTATTAAGGCTGATCTCTCTGAAACAAGAAAGCTACAGCTAGATTTAAATTTAGAAACGATTGAATCGAATATTGTAGAAAATATTGCAGTTCAGGCAAAGGAACAGCAAAGCCTTGATGCTTTGCCTGGAAATAATGAGCAGTCAATTATTCAGAAAATTATTGATGATACCAAAGATATTTGGGATTGGGCGACTAAACCATTCAAGCGACGTAAAAGAAAAACAGAAAAAAAATAAGCAATACAATGAAAGAAGGTTATTTTTGTAGCTCTACTTTTAATTTCCAAAATTAAAATAAGAGGCGATTAATAGCTAATTTCATAATTGAATTAATTTAGTGCACCAGTTTGAACAGCATCAGCTAAAATTGAAATTTCAAAGTCGATTGAACAGTTTTGTTGGGAAGATTAGCGGTACGTACGGTACCGCTAATAAAAAAACCAATTATCTATTTGTTTGGACTAAATATTTTACTTTTCTGTGCATGCTGAGAGCACCGTACTTTGTACGAATCTCTTCCATTGAAAGCGAACCCTTGCGGTACTTTTTGGCTTGATCTTCCGGCCTGAAGTAAACCATCTTCTTAGGTCCTGAAAACCTGAACCCTGCCTCTTTCATTAGCAGCCAGTGTTCTTTAGTGTTTCCAGAGACCCAAACCCATGAACCACAGATTTCTATTTTTATTCTTTGGAGGTGAATGATCTTGTTTAAAGCCTCGTTGATGGCGGCCCCATAATCGTAGTAGTTGGGCTCAGTTGTTTGATCTATGGGGTAATTAGCGGCCTTTAAAGAGTCTTTGGCTTCATTGATCAGCTTCATCATTTCTGTACCAGCTGGATTAAGGTCCGGGTGAAACCTTTTGCTCGCTTTAATGTAGGCCGATCTCACTATATCAGCCGTTACGGACTCTTCATTTATACCTAGTACCTTTAGTGCATCAAAAACAGTCATTTTATTTCTCCTTTGGTTAAAATGCTTCTCTTAAAAAAAATGTTCCCCCCGCCTACGCCCCCAACGGGCGGGGGGATCTTTATTCAAGCGGGGCTGCTTTGCCCGAATGAATCGCGTCAAGGACTGTGACAAGCCTTCAGGCTTGGCAAAGTTCTTGAGAAGCGCATTCATGAGAAAAGGCGAAGTAGAAACGATTCAGAAGAGATCTATGCGATTATTGATTGTTGTTTTGTTATTCAAAAACTCCTTTGAGCTTTCTTTGGGTCGCAAGGAGGTTGTGTGAACAACGAAAACAATAATAAAAAATTAATCGCAGAATTTGAGATCAGAATAGGTCTCAGAGTTTACAAAATAGACATCAGTGCCAAATATAGATGGGTTTGGGTACTTGGATTACTTTTAGCGAAATATGTTTACAATTTTCTGGAGGGCGATGGATAGCCCTTTAGTTTTCTTTTTTGTATCCCCAAGAATTGAGCTGCTGGCGAATACTAAGATTAATTTTCTCTTGTGGGGAAAGAGGTTTTGAAATCACGGACGCAATAGACAGATCAAGATTTGCAAAAACTAAAGACTCTGCTTCGTTCGATTTGAAAGTGATGTCAAATCGAACCTTTTCACAGTTTATACGGAAAATTGAAACTTCCAATAGTGGTTCTTGAGAGCTAAAAACTGCGCTTTGAGAATCTGAGCTAACTTTGTATTCTATGTTGTTTGAGCCCTGAAGGAGGTTAATATTTGCGATTCGACAAGGGAGTATCAATTTGACGGGTACGTTTGAAGCTAAAGAAAAACTGAGTTCTTTGGTTTTCTTAAAGGGAATCGTTCGAATACTTTCTTCCCATGAGATTACTGAACGTGTAGGACGGCTTGAAATCTGTAAAGTTAATTCAATATCAAATGTGTAGTCTTTCGATCCTACAATTTTTTGTGCCACCTGAAGATCAACTTGATAAGTTTTTAAAATCTCATTAAAAACTACCTGTTTAATTGTAACTGACTGATTCCCATTTTTGTCTAAAAAATAGTTGGTGGAGGAATCAACTTTTGGGCCTAGTTTGGTCTTAAGGGAGTCCGAAAAATTTTGTTCAAGGTGCTTCAGTTTTTCACCGATTGATGTTGTTTCGTCGACTTGGTAGTATTCGTTGACCACATTAAGAATAAAATTTAGGTCTTCAGAAACTGAAGTGGTAGTTCTGGATTTATTTCCAGTTGATAAAATGTACTTTTCAAAAGTTGGTACTATTCCAACTTCAGATTGAATAATGTATATCGCCCCAACAAGTGCCAATAGCGTCACAGCAAGAGCGGTATTCTTAAGGGCGCTTAGGAACTTACTCCGCACTCTTGCTTTCCTTTTTACTCGCTGGCTCTAGCTGCTTCTCAATTCGCAAATCTTGGTGGATTTTAGTATTTGGGCCATCATCAACCCAAAGGTCGATTTTTTTAATTTTATAGACGCCCGACTTTTTAGCATTTGGTGAATCTCCCGGAACAGTAAATTGCCCTTTGCCCTCGGTGATTACTTCAAATTTTGGAACACTTTTTAAAGCATTATTTTCAGCGCGCAATGTCTCGATTTCTTTACTATCAGAAAAATAGTAGTTTCCTATAATCGCTGCTACAGCAGTGAATGCAGCTGACCAAAGGAATGCGTGTGCTGCTGGCTTCTCGTCATCGGGGGCCGTGGAATAACCAACAACTCCTCCGACAGGCGCTGCAACTCCCATTAGAGTCCAGCGCGACTTGGTATTTGTGGCACAAGCTGAAGTTAGAAAACATGAAACGATAACAATCTTAAAAGAGTTTTTCATATCTACCTATCCTTGAGCAAGTGGCTCAAAAAATTTAATTTTTACTTTTGTTCCTTGGCCAATGAGGGAGTCTATATCAATGATTCCACCCCAGGCATTTATTCGCTTTCTGACGTAGTAGAGGCCAAGGCCATTCCCATTTTCTTTTCCTTTAGAAAAGTGCTCATCAAATACTTTTGGTAGATCGTGATTTGCGATACCTTTTCCATTGTCCTCAATCAAGATTTCAGTGCTTTCTGAATTAGTTAAAATTGAGATCTTGATACTTTTTGATGTTTTATCGAGTGATTCAATTCCATTGTTTACGAGATTTGCAAAAACGCGTCTGAATTCCTTAGGATTTATGTTTAAGAAAAGACTTTTTGGAACATCAAGCTGAAAAGAAATGTCAGGATTAGCTATAGCCTTGCTTTCGATATAATGCTGGCAAATTGGCAAAATGTCAGTGGGTTCTAGCAAATCATCGATTCGTATAGATTCTAATTGGTGAGTCTTCATCAGATCACTGACAATTGCCTCAACATTTTTTGTGGAATAATTCAGAATCTCAAGAAAATTTTCATTAATATGTGAAAAATCATTTTGTTCGACTGAAGTTTTGAGAATATTCAAATTAGAAGTTAAAGAGTAGATAGGGTCTCTAATGTCATGGGCCAGCTGTTTTACGAATTTTGTTATTTCCTTTTCCATCCCCAGCTGCGTTTGCAGTTCCGATAGTTCGACTCTTGCTTCAATACCGGTTGAAACAAGATCAATTATTTTATTGGTTTCAAGATCCTCACTTTTAGGTGGAGTGATAAGATTGGGATTTTGATTCCACTTACGAAGGGCGTTAATAGTGGCGTTGAGAGAGCGTTTATATCCAAATAGAGGTTCTAGCCCTATTGCAGACAAAACGAGAATAATAGTAAAAATATTATGAAAAATGAGGTTGTTGTTAAGGTGCCCTGGATAAGAGCGGAGGTTGAGAGGCAGGTTTGAACTGGGGCGACCAGGATGCCTCGAAATGTTAAATCTGCTTCAAACGGACGCTTGCAGCTTTCAAGAATGGCTCTTGAATTTTCAGGCCATTTGAAAATTGCTTTCTTTCCAAAATAAACTTCATAGGCTGATATATTGAAAGATGTGAGTACAGAAAAAGAGTCTGAGGTTGCCTTTAAATTTTTATTCTCGAGGATACTTTCAGAAAGTTCATATTCACGCTGCTTGATATAGGATGAAATACTATTTTTGGATTCCTCAATTTTTTTGAAGAATAGAAAAGTAAATAGCAAAGAAACTAGCCCCAGCGATGCTAGTAGAATCCAAAAACTCGATTTTCTGTAAGATCGAAAATTCTTCAACATAATGTCTTTACTTACATACCTTCACGTTTGTTGTAAGGCTTGAGATTCCGTGCTTCGAATCAATGCCTTGCATATAGTTAATCATCAAATTGTCTTGATTGTTAATTACACATTTTTGCCAGTCTTTTAGAAAAAGAAGCTTCGCTTGTTTGTGTGTATCTGCGTTAAATCCCGAAGTTTTACATTTTCGGTCAAAATAGAAAGGTGAGGTCATAATTGTTATGTCGCTAAGCATACCTTCCTCGCTATCTTTGTAAATAAGTGGGGTTCCAAGATCGGACAGATACGTTTTTGAAAGTTTGCTGTCAAAAACTCCTGATTCCGATACTACATAATTTACAGCTTCGCAGCTATCAGCAGAGGAGTCTAAATAGACTGAGTTTACTGCACCTTCAATATTTCTTGAAACAAACTCCTTGAAAAAATTTGCTTCTATTTCACTTAATTTGCCTCCTGAGCAAGATTTTTTGTAAAATGATTCAAGAGAAATAAACGAACCAATTGTGGTCCAGTTAGCAATTCCAGAGGTACTGGTATCTTCGAAGCGACACTGCGTATCTGGAGAAGCGAGGGGTGTACTGTAATTCAATAAAGTATTTGAAAGCTCAGGAAATGCATCAAGGGCACCAGATCCTAGAAAAGCTTTGAAAAGGTAAAAAGCGGATTGAGCATTTGATCCATAGATTGCAGGATTTTGGTTCTTTAGAAGTATTTCTATAATATCAGACCAAAATTCTTTGTCCTCTGACAGGTGAAAGTAAATTTCACTGTTCGTGAGGTATTCAAGACTAATAGGAGATAGACTGATTCCCATTGATGGAACAGTTGAGTAGGTATCTTTCGATGAGGCAAGAACATTATCTTTTCCGGCCCAGATGAGCAGACTTAGCGGGAGTATTTGTTGAGACACAAATATGTTTGGATTTAAAAGATTGCTCGGGTCAGCAAAAGCCATGGATGTGGTTTCATTGCTAAAGACTTTGACCAACGATTTTAGGATGACAATCAAATTTCCATAAGCGTCTTCGGACTCTTTTTTTGTTTCGAATAGATGAAGCACGAAGGCCCAAAGTAAGCTGCTTTTAACTTCAATTATCCCGCTTGGAAATTTTATATTTTTTGTGAACGTTACGGTTTTTTCAACAGGGTTAGATTTGATTAGAATTTTATTTAAGGTATTCCAAGCAGCGTTATTCGCCTTTGAATAAGAAATTAAAGAATCCAATAAGTAAATTTTTTCTGTCTCATTTAATGAATTAATTGGATGGTCAGGAAGAGAAACTAAAAAATCTATAACTTCGAAGTATGTCGTATCATTTTGACTGATTAAACGTTCGATGGCGTTTTTTAAAGCAAGTGCACCACTTTCGTTGGAGAAACCAATGTTTGATTGCTTTAGCGCAATTAGAAATGACTGTGCTATAGCTCCTGTCTTAGATTTTAATACAGCCTCTTCGATAGCGCTTTCTTGTTCTGATACGAGAAAAGGAACCTTCGATTCAATTAAAAGATTTAGCATGACGAGACTATTGTTTTGAACGGCAGCGGCGAAGGCATTCGCCGGTATTTTTGACAAATATCCAAGGGTGAATTCGGATATTCTTATTTTTTGACTTTGTGAAAGGCTCGACGTCATAATTTTCTGTAGAGTGAGTTCACCTTCTCGATCAGTCGTGAAGTCCTGAAGCATTTTGGTAAGTTCAATGTAACTTTCGCCATTAATTACTTGCGAGTTTAGAAGCTTAAATATGTTTTCAGTGTATACATCCCGGGAGAACCCAGCTTTTTGCAAGTTCTTGTTTTTCCAACTAGAAAGAATTGCGATAATGGCTGTTGCTTTTTTTGAACCATCATCGAAATTGAGAATGCCCAGTAATATGCTATTAGTGATTTCGTTTTTGTAACTATCTGCGAGACTAAGATTAAGTGTAGACGAATAGACACTCTCAGATCCAATCATATCTTTTTCCATATTTAAAAGGATAGCAGATTTACATAATTCGTAAAAAAACTGTGGATCAAGTGTCAAACCTTTTTGAGAAATAGTTTCTAATTGTTTAGCAAACCATTTTTTATCACTTATTGATGACTGCAACTCAAAATCTACAGGGTTGAGTTTTTTCTCCACAAGTAAGTCAATTAAGTAAGCATAAAACGCAGAATCTCTCATTTGATTTGATACATTTAAAAGTGCATTCTTGTGAGTGAGCACATTGAGGGACTCATGTTCACGCCCGTTGACTAGGTACTTTATCAAATCTGATGGACCGGGTCCCCCAACTGCACAAAATAAGAGTACATAGTCTTCAAGTTTTGAGTTTTCTAACATTACAAAATTAAACGGGATTCTGCTTTCATGAATTGCGGTCAAGGCCTGGCCAAAATCTTTGTTCTTTAAAGCCATAGAAATACGATTTTTTAAATCGAGTATTTTCTCGCCAAATAGTTTCATGATTTCGATGTCTTCTTCAAGAATCTTACTATAAGCCGATTCAGAAGGGTTTTCCTTTTGGTAGTTTAACGGCTTAGCTCCAGCGTTCAAAAGCATTTCAACCAGAATTGGATCTCGCATTTGAACTGCACGGATTAAGACTGTGCTGCCTTCGGTATCGTAAGCCTCAAGGTCTGGTCCGGCTTTTAGAAGTGCGGAAACAGATTGGTAATCTTTTTTTAACACCGCATCTAGGAGTTCGTTGCTGAGCTCATTAGCGGTCTTTTTTTCAGGAACTTCTATAACCTTTGGCGGAACATCTTCTTTAAATGTGCATCCTGCCATAGCTACTAAGACTAAAAATAGGGTGATATTTTTTAAAATCATACATTCTCCTGAACCACTGGGCCGAAGATTTTACTTTTTCGCAACAGTAAAGTCGATTCCTTGAGTTTTAATATTTCTGCCTGCTTTTTATTTGTACGAGCAACTTGAGTTACATATTCAATCGTATTTTTTTCTAAAAGATTTATAGCCTCATTGAGTCCTAAACGATCTTTAGTTGCTAATCTTTCAGCAAGTTGTCGAATTTGTTTTTCAATTGGTTCGAAATCTCGAAGTGAGAGTTTTTCTTCTGGTTCGAGTCTCATTAAGATATTTCTCCAACTTGAATAATCTCTTTTCCCATTTGGTTTCAATGGAGAGAAAATGAAGATTCTTTCAAGTTCATTTCGAATTCCACGGATATTAAACGGGATGTAATCGCCAGAAAAATGACTTTTGAGATGCGGAGGAAAATCTGAGAAAGAGAATTCTTGGTGATTTTCTTTTTGGATATCATTTGTGATTGTTTGACAGATATATGGAACGTCTTCTTTTCGTTCATGAAGGGATGGCATTAAGAGTTGAACAACGCTGATTCGAGCATAGAGATCAGCTCGAAAATCGCCTTTTTTAACTAGTAAGTCTAGATCCTTATTTGTCGCGAAGATGATTCTTGCTGACATTTTTATATCTACGTTGCCGCCAATTCTTCTAAAATGTTTCTCTTCAATCACTTTTAAAAGAGCCCCTTGAAGCTCTAGGGGTGCATCTCCAATTTCGTCGAGAAAGAGATCTCCATTCGCAGCGGCCTCAAAGTAACCCTGCTTTCTTTCGATTGCGTTGGTGTAAGATCCCTTTTCTGAGCCAAACAGTTCTGATTCGAGCAGAGTTTTGGGTATAGCATTGATGTTGACGTTTACAAACGGTCTGTTTGGTTGTTTGTGGTGTTCTTTCGACAGATTGCTCAATCTTTTTGCTGCGTGTGTTTTTCCTAGGCCTGATTCACCTAGTATTAAAACAGATGTATTTACAGAAGCGAGAGCGCGGAGCTTATAATCGATATTCTGCATTGCCTTTGATTTACAAATGTAACTGCCAATGCTTGTATCTAATGAATTATTTTTCGAAAAAAGATCCATTTCAACTTTTGCTGTTCTCAGGGCGTTAAGGATTTGCTGATTGCAGTATTTTTGATTTTCATCTGAAGGATTTTTTGTAACGTATCCGACAGCTCCATATTGCATTGCTTTTACTGCGGCATTGATGTCATCACTTGCTGTTATGACTAGAATTTTTGATCTAGGACTAATTTCTAGAATGTGAGGGATTTGTTCTATCCCATCTACTTTCTCATTATTTTTATCTTTCCCTAAATCCTTATCTAAAAGAATCACATGAAACGACTCCTCATCGAGTAGGCGTCTCATTTCATCTATGTTTGAGGCTGTCTTTATATTAATAAGTTGTTTGTCGAGTTCTTTGAAAAGAATAGAGACCCTATACTGAAGGGAAAACAAAGAATCTGGTTGGTCATCCACGATTAGAATGCTGACGCTATTCGGATTAATCATTTCTATAATACCCCTTTAAAGACCCAAAACATCGTATATGCCTAAAATATAAGCTCCACAAGGCGCTCTGAAAACATTACATGAAGCAATTCAGGAAGCTGAATTATTAGCGTTCAGTTATTTAAATCCTGAATTTTTTAAAATGACTCAGCTTTATGAATTATATCAAGAATTGTTCGTAATTTCAGTGGCTTAACAAAAATAGATTCACTGGCACTCCTTTTGATAATAGGTCGACCAACCGGGTAAGCATACTCGGCAAAGGTAACAAGAATGTTTCCAGAAAATTCATCTTAATTCTCGGAATTAGGATTTTTTTCGGTAACAAACGAAGGAGAAGACAATGTCCGAACGTTCTTTAGAAATTAACCCCAGTGTTGCTCTCGTGAATATCTCGCAGGTGAAAACAATTGTGCGCACTTGGTACGGCAACTTACCTGTTGAAATTTTGGTGCTTAATAAAAATCTTCAAAAGGCGATCATGGATTTTGAAAAAATGTGTGACCGTGGAAGTTTCGATTTCCTGAGTCTTGCGGACGAATCTCTTTCAACTCAGTTGACGGAGTAACCCATGGAACAATTAAGAATCATTGTTCTAAAAATGTTCAAAATTTCGGATGAAGGAAGAGTCTCGCCATTGTCAGAATATGAAATTATTTTAAGGGATCGAGTTAAAGAAGCTTTAG
>JANPJB010000146.1:0-8680 GCA_031425295.1 Flavobacterium sp.
TTTATATTGGCGATGGTGGTTTCAATGCCTTGCCCCAGTCGGTGTTTTGCATAAATAATTCTATTTAGTAATTTTAGGAGCCGGGAACCTGCTGTACGCTCTTATCTTTTGCTGCGAACCCCGCAGCAAAAGGATAACCACTGCCATCAGGGCTAGGCATCGCGTGTTTCGTCAGTACAAATTGTTAATCCAATAAAATTAAGAAGATTACCACTGGGACTGATTCTAAATTAAAAACTATTTCTTAAAATCCACGGATAGTGAATTCACGCAATACCTTTGTCCGGTTTTCGTCGGTCCGTCATCAAACACATGACCGAGATGGCTGCCGCAAGTAGAACACAATATTTCAACGCGCAACATGCCGTGGGTAGTGTCGCGGATATATTCGACTTTTCCCGGAATCGATTCATCGAACGAAGGCCAGCCGCAATGCGCATCGAACTTCGAATCGCTATCGAATAAAGGTTCACCGCAAGCGCCACAGCAATAAGTGCCCTCTTCATAATGCAAATTGTATTGCCCCGAATGCGGGAATTCTGTGCCTTTCTGACGCAGGATTTTATAGCGTTCTAACCCGAGTTGCACTTTCCATTCTTCTTCTGTTTTTTCTATTGGATATTTCATGTCGTAATAAAATTAATCGTTTTCTGAATCACTTTGGCATCGCCCAAAATCTTGCGGTGCCCGAGATTTTGTGTCAACAGCAGTTCGCCGTTTTTGAGGTTTTGGTGGATTTGATGCGCGCAACGTACGGGCACTTCATCGTCGTCTTCATCATGAATCACCAACACGGGAATGTCGGTTGTTTTAGCAGCATGATACGAGGAAAAACTGTCCATCGATACCTTATGTTTGTTCTCAAAATGCAGGCGCAGCAAGTCATTGAGTTTAGGATCGAGTTCTAACTTTCGAATGAAATCATCGATGATATCCTGCACGATATTGCCGCTTCCAATGATCACCAGTCGATTGAGTTGGAGTCCGCTTTTGACTGCGTTCAATAATGACATACCCCCAAGAGAATGCCCAACAGCTGCTTCAAACGGACCGAACTGTTTGTCGATTTCTAATATGCTCGCAATAAATTCAGGCATCAAAGTCGTGGTTCCGGAAGATTTTCCATGCGCCGGTGCGTCGAAACTAATTGTCGCATAACCAACCTTTACCAATGCTTCGGCAAATTTTACCAATTGCGTGCCGCGTCCCGACCAGCCGTGAACCAGTAGTATTTTTCGCGGGCTTTCTCCAAAATGATAGACAACAATATTGCTGTTGATCGTCGGTACAGCGATCGTTTGTTGTGTACTTTGGGCATCCATGTCCCGTTCGCGTTTGGGAATTTTATATTTTATTGGGGTTATAAACAATCGGGCGGCAAACTTGACAACCAAATTCGTTGAAATAAACGCTAAAAATTTACCGGTGACCAATATTACCTTCGGAATTTTCAAAGTTTGATTCGGTTTTCTGGGTTTCTTTGCCATTTCGATAAATTTTACTGCAAGGTATTGTATTCTATATTTTTTATTAAATTTAGAAGTCTTAAAATAAACTTAAAATGCAGAATCAAACCCGAATTGTAATTGAAAATGTACTGCCACAATTGGATGCCGGCGTCTTTGCGATCAAAAGAATCGTCGGACAGAAAGTAGTTGTTACGGCGGATGTTTTTTCCGACGGACATGATGTCATCGAATGTCAAGTCAAATACAAACACGAGAACGACAAAAAATGGCAATCAGTGCGCATGCAACCAACAGAAAACGATGCATGGACCGCCGAATTTAAAGTAGACAAACAAGGTACTTATACTTATTTTGTTGAAGGTTGGGTCGATTACGCATTGAATTGGCAGCACGGCACCGAACGTAAAATTCAAGACAACCAACACGTAAAATCGGAATTGCTCGAAGGCGCGGAATACGTCAAAGCCGTTCAAAAATTGGCAGCTGCGACAGAAAAAGAATTCCTCAAAAAAGCGGCGAATGCTTTTAGCAGTGAAAAGCAATACGATCAGGCAGTAGTCATCGCAATGTCGCACGAATTGACCGCAATTTTTAAAAAATATCCAATTTTATATATCGAAAACAAGTCCCGTGAGCTACAGGTTTATGTCGACAGAGAAAAGGCACTGTTCAGTACGTGGTATGAATTTTTCCCGCGTTCGGCTTCCGAATTCGCAGGACAACACGGCACCTTCAAAGACTGCGAGAAACTATTGCCACGTGTCGCAGCGATGGGTTTCGATACGTTGTATTTCCCACCGATTCATCCGATTGGGGAAATCAACCGCAAAGGAAAAAACAACGCCACCAATGCGCAAAATGGAGATGTGGGTTCCCCTTGGGGCATCGGTTCACATTATGGTGGACATAAAGCAACGCACCCAGATTTGGGTTCCATAGCAGATTTCAAAAACCTCGTCAAAAAGGCAAAAGATCTAGGCATTGAAGTCGCCATGGATTACGCCTTGCAAGCTGCGCCTGATCATCCCTATGTTAAGGATTTTCCGCAATGGTTCAAATGGCGTCCTGATGGAACCGTACAATACGCCGAAAATCCACCAAAGAAATACCAAGATATCCAACCGATTTATTTCGAATCAACCGATTGGAAAAACCTTTGGAAAGAGTTACTAGACGTGGCTCTATTTTGGATTGAAGAATGCGGCATCAAAGTCTACAGAGTCGATAATCCGCACACGAAACCGTTTTATTTCTGGGGTTGGCTCATCAGTGAAATTAAGAAAAAGCATCCCGATGTTTTGTTTCTCGCCGAAGCTTTCACCCGCCCGAAAATCATGAACGAGCTCGCGAAACAAGGTTTCAGTCAATCCTATACCTATTTCACTTGGCGCGATTCGAAAAAAGAATTGACCGACTATGTGACCGAACTGACACAAACCGAACAAAAGGAATTTTACCGTCCGAATTTCTGGCCGAATACGCCCGATATCAACCCGTTTTCTTTGCAAAGCGGCAACGAATCGGTGTATCTTCAAAAGTATTTTTTGGCGGCTACGTTGAGTTCAAGTGTCGGAATTTACGGACCCGTTTTCGAATACCGCGTCTGTGAGCCAATGGCTGCCGGCAAAGAGGAATACCTGAATTCTGAAAAATATGAAGTTCAACATTGGGATTGGACAATTCAAAACAAACTGACAACCTTAATCACAAGAATCAATACGATCCGGAAGGAGCAGCTTTCCTTGCAACAGACCAACAATATCGTTTTTTGCAACACCAACAATGAGCAGGTGCTGGCGTACTATAAATTTGATGACGACCGCCACAATGAGACGATGATGGTTGTAACGCTCGATGCTTTCAACAATAGTCAGGCGATGATTCAGATTCCACTCAACGAACTTGGAAATCAAGCGTTGAAAGTTGAAGATTTAATCACCGGAAATACATACTATTGGGATAAAGAATGGAATTTCGTCGAATTATCGCCGGCATTGCCATTCCATTTATTCAAAATCATACGCTAAGATGGAAAATAAAATCAATGAAGACGGATTTCAAAATCCATTCGTATTCAAAACCGATTGGAAAAATGCTTTCGACGATACCGATTTTGTCAAGGTATTTTCTTCCGACATTTTAGAAGATTACATCGTCAACAAACGCTGGTATGGCGGAAAGGCAAGTACGTTAAAGTATATTGAAGTCGTCGATTTCTTCAAAATTACATCGAAGAAAAACACCTATTTCGGCGTGCTGCTTGAAGTTAATTTTAAAGAAGCATTCTACCAACATTATTTCATGCCGATCGCTTTTATGGCGCAGGAAGAACTCGATACGAATACCATCATCGCTCCTGTGAAAATGAACGGACAAGATGGTTTTCTCGTTGATGCGTTGCACCAAGAGGACTTCCGGAAATTGCTGTTCGATAAGATTGTGCATTCCGCATCGGAGAAACCGGAATCCAAGGTCAAATTCCACAAAGGAAAAAAAATGGAGGAAACCGAATACAAAACCTCCAAGTTTATGGGTGTCGAGCAAAGCAACACCTCGATTATTTTCAATGAAACACTCGTCTTAAAAATATTCCGACGCATCTACATTAGCATGAATCCCGATTATGAAATCAGTCGTTTTTTAACCGACCGCATGAATTTCGCGCATTCACCAGCTTATACAGGAAGCATTAGTGTATTGCTTTCGGAAGGCAATATTACACTCGGCATGATGCAGGAACTTGTGCCCAACCAAGGCGATGCATGGCAATTCATGCTCGAAGAAGTCGATCGTATTTTCGACAACCTTAAAAATAAAAAAATCAAAATCGGCAAGTTACCCGATATCGAATTATTCAAACGATTAAAGATCAATGAAGTGCCGCACGAAATCATCGATTGGGCTGGACTCAGCATTTTCGTACGCATTCATACCCTCGCAACACGCACAGCGGAAATGCATATTGCACTCGGCGGAGACATACACGATACGGCTTTTACGCCGACGACTTACAACGGCGATTACACGGTTTGGTTGAAAAATAGATTGACCTATCAGTTTCAAAACCGACTCAACATTCTCGAAAATAACCTGCACAAACTTGACGGTTTGGCGCTGCAACTCGCGAACGAATTCCTCGACAACAAAAAAGACATCCGTAAAATTTTCCTCGATTTCGATTGGACGAAAATGAAATCTGAACGCATTCGAATTCACGGTGATTATCATCTTGGACAAGTGCTCGTCAATGGCGATGATTTTTACATCCTCGATTTTGAAGGTGAACCCGAAAGCACCATTCGCGACAGAAAAGTAAAACAACCGCCATTGAAAGATGTAGCCGGTATGTTCCGCTCGTTTCATTATTCGATTTATGCGACGATTTTCAACAACAAAGACAAATATCCATACGAGCAGAAAGAGCTGTTTCAGGCGGGTGAAATATTATTTAAATATTTTGTTGGCGTGTTTCTTCAGACCTATACCGAGGTAGCGCAGGCTGGCAATTTGAACATAGGGTATCGCAAGGAAATCGATTTTTTACTGAAGTATTGCATTTTAGAAAAAGCGGTGTATGAACTTGGGTATGAACTCAACTCGCGCCCGCGCTGGGCCGTGATTCCATTGACTGGCATTTCGAGTATCATGGCATTCAACAAAACCGTTTAAGATGGAAAACCAGACGCCAAAAACCAACCAGCTTCGTAAAGTTTTAGGTGTAGCCTTCGGACTTGCGGTTGTAGTTGGTAGCACTATTGGCGTGGGGATATTGCGAACTCCGGGAACTATAGCGGCACTGATTCCGAATGCGACTTTAATCATGAGTTGCTGGATTGCAATCGGTTTGTATATTATGCTGGCTGCGAGCTCTTATGCGGAACTCACGACGATGTTCCCAAAGGCCGGCGGTGCGTATAATTACATCAAAATCGCGTTTGGAAATTACTTCGGATTCATCAACGGCTGGTTCGATTTTCTGACCAATGCGATTGCTCCGGCGTATTTTTGTATTGTGTTGAGTGAATATTCTTTACTGATGTTTCCCCAGTTCGCCTCCCGCAAAACGATAATTGCAATTTCATTCCTAACTTTTTTTACAGCGATTAATTTACCCGGCATCAAAACCGGAAGTTTCATCCAGAAAGTCACGAGCGCAATTAAAGTCGTTTTGTTCTTGATCTTAATCATCGGCTGTTTTTTGTTTAAACCCACTGCGCAGATTCCCGCACAAGAAACCATGTTAACTGGCGGATTAATGCTCGGTATTTTCAAAGCATTGCAACTCATCATGGGCACTTACGACGGCTGGATGTCGGTTTCATTTTTTGCCGAAGAAGACAACGACCCAAGTAAAAATATTCCGAAATCGTATTTGCTTGGTGCTGCTACGATCGCCTTGTTATACATTCTAATCAATGCAGCGATTCTATACGTTTTGCCTGTTGAAACCATTGCAAAATCACCGCTGGCCGCTTCCGATGCTGCCAATGCTGCGTTTGGCGGTTGGAGTGGAACACTGATGACTGCAGTCGCAATTTTCTCGCTCGTGAGTATACTCAACGCTTATATGCTGATTCCTTCACGCATCTTATTCGGACTCGGTCGCGATGGCTTTTTCATCCCACAAAGCACCGTCGTCAACAATGGTGGAACGCCATATTATTCCCTAATAATTTGTTATGTTTTTGCTTTGCTGCTGACGGTTTACAGTTCATTCGAACAGCTCTTCGGACTCGCAACCATTATGATGACAGTTGTTACAGGATTCGCTTTTGCATCACTGATTCGATTGCGAAAAACACAACCTGATTTTCCAAGACCGTATAAAACTTTTGGTTATCCGTTTACAACGTATCTAGCTCTCATTGTCACGATCGCGTTGTTTGTAGCTTTTGCGATCAGTGATTCGTTTAGCTTTTGGGTGACGATAATCATTGCTGCGGTGTCGTATCCGGCGTATAAACTGTTTGTAAAACCCAATAATAATGATACTTTTGATTAGTAGCATAATCCCGCTGTGCGCTATATCTTTTCTCTCGTTAAAAACGAGACAAAAGGATGCCGCTGCCATCGTGGCTAGCATATCAGGTTGATAAAAAAAATTAAATACAATGAAGAAAATACTTTTAATCATCATCATGATTTCGATGGCTAAAGCCAATGCCCAATGCTGGAAATCGGTTTCTGCAGGAAACGCACATCAAATGGCTATAGCGCTCAACGGCACCCTTTGGGGTTGGGGGTTTAATGCAAATGGAGATCTGGGTGATGGGACCAATACCTTCAAAACGAGCCCGGTTCAAATTGGCACAGCAACAGATTGGAAAACGGTTTCTTCAGGAGGCAGCCATAATTTAGCGATTAAAAATGATGGAAGCCTCTGGGCGTGGGGCTATAATTCGGATGGTGCATTGGGCGACGGGACGACCATCAATAAAAACTATCCCATACAAATCGGATCTGATCTAGATTGGAAAGTGGCGAAATGCGGATTCTATTTTTCAATAGCCATCAAAAATGACGGTACAATATGGTCATGGGGTAATAATAATCATGGGCAGTTGGGTTACGGGGCTTCTGATGTAGGAACGGCAAATCCGGATGTTTTGATTCCGACACAAATTGGAAATGGTACTGATTGGAGTGACATCAGTGCGGGAAATGATTTTGTCATCGCTATAAAAACATCGGGAACACTCTGGGCATGGGGCTTCAATGATTTTGGCCAATTGGGAGACGGAACAACATTATGGAGGTTTGTTCCGGTTCAGATTGGCTCACAAAATAACTGGCAAAGCATCTCTACCGGATCGATGCATAGCATGGCAATTAAAAGTAATGGTACACTTTGGACATGGGGATACAATCTTAACGCCCAACTTGGAGACGATACGATCGTTCACAGATACGTCCCGACACAAATAACAATGGCAACCAACTGGCAGTCGGTGACGGCGGGTTATCTGCATTCTTCTGCTTTAAAAACTGACGGTACGATGTGGGCTTGGGGTCCGAATGTTCACGGAAATCATGGCGACGGCACCACCATTTCTAAGCGGGTACCTACCCAAATAGGAACCAATACCAATTGGAAATCGCTTCAGGCAAGTACGTATTTTGCCTCCGGACTCAACCAAAGCAATCAATTGTTCTCCTGGGGCAGAAATTTATCAGGCCAATTGGGAATAGGAAATCAAACCAATGTACTTATTCCGACACAAGTCATTTGTCCGGCATTGTCGGCAGTTGATTTTCAAGATATCAATGTTATTGCAATCACACCAAATCCTGTAAAGGAGGTAATCAATATCGACATCAAAACCGATATCGAGTCTGTAAAAATTATCGATCTGTTGGGTAAAGTAGCAATGGAGCAAACCGGTAATTTCAAGTATGTCGATGTTTCTCAGCTTAAGAATGGTATCTATTTTATCCAAATAAAATTTCAAGGCAAGACAACAACACAGAAATTCATAAAACAATAATTCAGCTAAATTACAATGAGCAAAGTACAACCACATTCATTCTTCACCGATTTCGACATCAACTTATTCAAAGCCGGAAAACATTTCAGATTGTACGAAAAATTAGGTGCGCATCTGACAACAGTTGATGGTGTCAAAGGCGTTTATTTTGCCGTTTGGGCGCCATCGGCAAGATCAGTTTCCGTAGTCGGTGATTTCAATTACTGGATTCAAGGCGAACATCAACTCAACGTACGCTGGGATGGTTCGGGCATTTGGGAAGGATTCGTTCCGGGTGTCGAAAAAGGATCGACCTACAAATACAAAATCCAATCTAACAACAATGGTATTATCACCGAAAAGGCTGATCCGTTTGCGCTATACTGCGAACATCCGCCGCATACAGCTTCGATCGTTTGGGATTTAGAATACAAATGGAAAGACGACAAATGGATGAAATCGCGTCAAGACTCAAACGGACTCGACAAAGCCTATTCCGTTTATGAAGTGCATTTGGGTTCGTGGCGCCGCAATGCCGACGGGAAATTCTTGACGTATGTCGAACTTGCCGATCAGCTCGTAAGCTATATAAAGGAAACCGGTTTTACGCACGTTGAATTTATGCCGATTATGGAGTTCCCATACGATCCTTCCTGGGGCTATCAACTCGTAGGCTACTTTGCACCTACCTCGCGTTTTGGAAAACCGCAAGATTTTATGCTGCTGGTTGATAAACTACATCAGGCA